>NZ_LMCH01000001.1:0-149870 GCF_001623095.1 Pseudovibrio sp. Ad5
GAAGTGAAACGCCCCTGCGCCAATGGTACTTCGTCTTAAGACGCGGGAGAGTAGGGCGCCGCCGGGCATGAATAATACACACCGACAAATCTCTACAAAATAAAACAGAACAACATATCAGACAAAAAGCCCTCAATGCATAATGCATGGGGGCTTTTTGTCGTTTTGGGATTAGGCCGTCTTGAATGAGAGGGCTGAAAACACTGCGAGTAAAGCTCCAAACCGCCTAGAACCGAGGCACTCCCTTATCCCTGAATATACAGCCTCAAGTTTGCCTCAGTGAAACCGCAGCAATGGCTTCAAGGGATGGAAACGCTTAGCCTAACGATGCTGTGATGAGACAAACGCTGCAGCAGCCCATGTATCACAATGAGAAGGAGGGTGAGCCTGTGGGAAGGGCACATCTCATGCCCCAACCAAATTAGTGATAAGTGAACGAGAGGCGATGGTTATTAGCTGATGCCCTTCGCTAGGTGAATGTGTTCAGCTGTAGTCGGAACGACGTTGCGCTGCTATCTGCGTTCGTTGGCGGTATTTGCACTCGAATTTGTGCTGCTAAGTCGGTGAGATGGTGAAAGTGAACATACCTTGACCTAAGGGGCATTGTACTGGTTGCGAAGAAAGTATGCATAGGAGTCACACAGGCTTTAATTGCTGTAAGGGGTGAGAGAAAAGATATCCCCTCGTGTCCCAATGAGCCTCAAAGATTTCTTTGAAATGAACAGGGGGATAGAGGGGGAATAACTTGCTTTACTGAAACAATAGCGGTGCTGGGGGTTCATCTGGGGTGGTTTTGTCGGCGGCGGTGTTGGTTAGGACCAGGACGGATACGGTGGTGCCGACGCGGAGGAGGATGTCTTTGGGGATGTCTGCGATTTTGACTCGGACCGGGATGCGTTGGGCGAGGCGTATCCACTCGAAGGTCGGGTTGATGTTAGGGAGCAGGTCGGAGCCTGTGCTGCCATCGGATTGAGAAATGCCCCAGCCGATGCTTTCGACCTCTCCGTGAACCACCTGATCAGGATAGGCCATCAGGGTCATGATGACTTTATCGCCGATGTTGATCCTGCTGATTTTTGTTTCTGGAAAGTAGGCGTCGATCCAGAAGCTGGTAATATCTACGAGGGCAAGGGCTGGCTCATTTTCAACGGTTTGACTGCCCAGGCGTAGGTTAAGGTTGGTGACGTAGCCGGATACAGGTGCAGATACACGAGAGAAGCCAAGGTCTAACTCAGCCATGCGTAACGCTGCTTTTGCAGAGCGGAGTTGTGCGTTTTCATCGCCTGTTGCGCCAAGTGTTGCAATGACCTTGGCAAGGGAGGCTTGAGCTTCTACAAGAGCTGCTTCTGCTTGAGCGAGACCTGACTGAGCTTTTTCGGTGTCTGAGAGGGCGACGATATAGCTCTTTTCAATCTGATCATATGTGCGCTGCGTGACATAACCGTCTTTGAGCAGCTTGGCGTTCCGGTCCAGATTTCCCTTGATGTTTTTCAGGGTGGCGATGGAGGAGCGAAGTTCTGAACTGGCTTGCTCCACGTTCGAGCGATACTGGGCAACGTTTGCTTCTGAGGCTTCGCGTTCTTTTCCAAGCGCGTTGAGTTGATCGATCGTTTGATCAAGATCCGCTTTCTTCTCAGCAAAGGTTGCTTCAAATGTTCTTGGATCGATGCGGAAAAGCAGTTGCCCTGCTTGGACGCTTTGATTGTCTTTGATTGGAAGGTCTACGATTGGGCCGGAAACGCGGGTTGCGATTTGGATAACGTTCGCTCTGACCTGACCATCGCGTGTCCATGGATTTTGCAAGTAGGCATAATATTTATAAGCGAAGGCGAGAACTGCGACGCCAACGATCGTGCCCGTTATCATTGCTTTATGTATGGGTTTCAATGCTCTCATATCGGAATGACCCAACTTCCAATTACTGCGGTGTAGATGACGGCCAAAGCCAGGAAGACGCCGGGTGGATAGAGGAGGAATCTGGAAAGCCGGTATCTGTTTAACAAACGTGATGTGATCCAGCTGAGAAGCAAACCTAAGAAAGACGCGATCAGAAATGGGGGGAAGTAAACGGCCCCAATGGCCCATTCACCAGGATATCCATTCATTGACGCATACTCCTTTAGAAACGAGCTTCTTTCAGATAAGGCCAATCGACTTTTTGAGATTGCTCTTCATAGTCTTCTAATGCCTGATAAACACTGCGAATACCTCCAAGAATGCGATAGATATTTAATCTTTCCCCTAACTCTCCATCATATTTACTCTGTTCTTGCTCTGCCTTTGAGATTTTATCTTCTATTTCCGGGAGTCTTGTTTCGCGTAGTTTTAAAGTCGCTTCTAACGTTTCACATGAGGGCTCTTCCACCAGTTTTGTGAAGTCAGTCATCAGCTGAGTGCTCCAGCCATGAATGTCATGCTTTAGCGTCTCATAAAGTTGGCTGTTTTCAGCAGTTTTGAACTCATCCATCAGGACTGACAGGCGAATGGAAAGTGCCTCAAGAACAACGGTGATCTTGATCAGTTCACTTTTCTCAATGTCTTGAGAGATCTCCGGTATCCAGCCTCGAATGATATGAGGGATGTTTTCGATCTCGTTTATGTAGTGTCGTCTGAGGTAGCGTTGCCAGGCGGAATCCTTTGTTGTGTGTTTGTTTTTCTGATCTGACAAAAGATAGCTCGCACCTTTAAAGAAGCGGCGTAGCAGGTTGAGATATTGAACCTCTGGGCGCAGGTTAAATGTGAATGTAGACACACACGCAAAAATTGCCACGACTATGATGAAAACGAGTAATTGATCGACTGCATAATTGAAGCTGTATGTCTGGGTGTTGCTTATGCCTGTTGTCATTACGAAATTCGCCAAGCCAAACATTCTTCCCAAAGTTGCCTCAGGTGAATGAAAGAAATAGGAGATGGAAAATACTGATATGAAAATGACAGCCCCAAGAGACCAGAAACTATGCAAATGCGGCATTATCAAAAGGTAGATGCAGGCTGCGAATATGTTTGATGAAACGCCAATCTTCAACAACCTGAGAGGCCTGATATACGGGTCGGTTGATAGGGAGATGCTATACACGCCTACTAAGATCAAAAGTACGGGGCCAGTTGGAAGATTTGGGGAATAGATATAGGCGATATAAGCGATCCAAAGACACAGGAAGGCGCGAAAAGCCCCCTTCAAAGCGCCGATATTTATGATGTGCTTTTTAGGCGTAGGCGCGACTTTAAAGGTGGTGTCAGTACGTTGGCGCAAGCCAAATATGACGGCGTTTATCTCATATAGCTGATATGTAATATGTTCGATGTTTCTGAGTTGATTGACGTAAAGTGACAGGGCTGCTTTTTCGAGTTGCTTGAGACCTGCAGTATTGGTTTTATTGATATGAAGTTCGCGTTGTGGGCTGGTGTAGTCCGAATGCTCTCCCAAAGACATCTTGGTGATAGCCGTTAAGCGCTGCTCTACTTCATTGATGTATTGGGTGCGCCAAGGCAGGTGTTTTTTAAGCTCAATTGTTTGAACGTCACCTATGTTTTGCCGGCACGCTTCTATTGCCCGTTCGTAATCAACCCACAGTTTCGCGGCATCTTTCCATAAATCGTGAACCTCCCAGATTTCATAGTTTTCGAGTTGGGCAATATTGGAAAGCTCCTCGAATCTGGCCTGTAATGATGAGAAGTCACCTTGTTGCTTCAGGTACTGTTGGGGAGCGCGTGAGAACCCGTTGTCCAATGTTTCTTGAAAAATCCCAAGAGCAGCGTGGCTCAGGTGACTGGCTGTGCTGTAAAGCGCTTTCGCTGATGTCTTAGGCCAAAGGACAGCTGAGACCACACTGTAGGTGATCACACCTAAGGCAGTCTCCTCAATCCGCAGCATTGCGGTATAGAAGGCAGGCTCATTGCTTGTTGATGAATCCACAACCACAATAATTGTTACGAAAGCTGCCACGTTCCAAAAATAGGCGTTGCGTGTTGTGCTCTTCATATAGGTGCAAACTAAAACAAAGCTGGATAAGACAAGCATAAACATCCAGCGTTGTTGCGGATAGAGGGAGAGGATCAGGAGTGCTGCGACCGCTGCAAGGAGTGTTCCGGCAATGCGCTGCGCACCCTTGTTGAAGGATTGTCCTGATGTTTCCAGCGAGATAAATGCAACGGCTAGACCAGCCCAATACGGGCGGTCCCAATCCATGTAGAGCGCAATGGCGTAGGCGATCACCATTGCTAACCCAACCTTAATTGAATCCTTTGCTCTGTCGCTGAGAAACATATCCTCACTCGCTGACGTTTCCAGTCATGCCTGAAAAGCACTTCAGCCAAGATAGGTTGAAGAGGTGTGAGATAGGTTTTGGTTTTTCTTTCAATTCGTTGCGTTGTTTTATCAAGACACGGACGGTGACTTGGATTGAGTTTCCTTAAGGAGCGGGCTTCGGTGCATCAGCGAGTAGCCAGTTTTTGAAGAGGGTGGTTGCTGGGGTGGCGGATTTGGATTTGAGGTGGGTGAGCCAGTATTTGCCGGTTGTGACTTCGAGGGGGAACGGTCTGACGAGGCGACCTTCTGACATTCTGCGCTTGAACATATCATGGGGCAGAAGGGCGATGCCTAAACCTGCTTCAACCATGTCGGCCATGGCGAGGGATGAATCGAAGACTGGGCCTGTGATTTTGGGGCAGGCTGACGCTGCGTGTTGGAACCATAACTCCCATTCATCTGAACGATAGGATCTGAAAAGCGTGTGATTGGTGAGGTCCTGAGGGGTTTTGAGAGAGAGGCCGATATCTGGTGAACACAATGGGGTTAAAGGGGTGGTCAGCAATGGTGTTGCTTGCAGGCCCGGCCAGAGGCCTTCGCCAAATCGTATTGCGATATCAAGACCTTCTTTGGTGATGTCGACGCGGTTGTTGTTGGTGAACAGGCGCAGGTTCACACCGGGATGCTTTTGCTGAAAGTCCGGCAGGCGCTCGATGAGATAGCCAGTTGCAAAGGTGGTCACGACGCCGACATTGAGGGTTTCCTGATAGCGACCATCAAGGAAACGGTCGAGGATGTTTCCGATCCTGTCGAAGCTTTGGGTGAGGATGGGGTGTAAGGCTGTGCCTTCATCGGTGAGAATCAGGCCTTTCGGGGTGCGGTGGAAAAGAGGTGTTCCCAGTAGTTCTTCCAGAGCGATAAGTTGATGACTTACAGCGGCTTGTGTGACTCTCAGCTCGATTGCTGCGCGGGTAAAACTGCCTTGCCGGGCGGCGACTTCGAAGGCGCGGAGGGCGTTGAGGGGGATGTTTGGTCGGTCCATGCCTATTAGTTTTTCTAATATTTGTGTCGAGAATTAGTCGTTTGTGGCTCTACCTAAAAGTGTTTAGGTCTGAGGATGCATCTGATTATACCGGTGCTCACCACATTAAATTTCTAGCTTAAGCGCTGGTTTTGGCGAATTTATGCTGCTGAGTGTTCTGCTTTACAGCAGGGGATAGGCTGTACCTGTTTCATGAAATTTATTTGTTGATGGGGCCGCTGCTCACCATGAAAGGAATTGGAGAATGTTGCGTTTTTTAGAGGAAAGCTGCGTTCCTATGAGACGGTTTGCATGTGCGTTGGCCTTCACGTTGAGCTTGCCCTTAGCCAGCGAGGCGGGGCCACTGATGGATACAGTCAGTCAGTTAGAGACTGAGGTTGGAGGGCGCATTGGTGTGGTGCTGCGCCATACCGGATCTGACTGGGCCGTTGAGCATCGGGCGGATGAGCGGTTTCCTATGGCCAGCACGTTTAAGGCATTGCTCTGCGGAGCCGTTTTAAGCCGTGTTGATCGCGGTGAAGAGAGCCTTGGTGATCTTGTCACTTACAAAGCAACCGAGCTTGTCTCTTATTCTCCTATTACGGAGAACCATGTGGCTTCTGGAATGAGTGTTGGTCAGCTGTGTGAAGCGACGGTCACCATGAGCGATAACAGTGCTGCAAACTTGCTTTTGAAACGCGTTGATGGGCCGGAAGGGCTGACCAGATTCTTACGTGGGCTTGGTGATCGGGTGACGCGTCTGGACCGGAATGAGCCAGCTATGAACGAAGCCAGGCACGGAGATCCCCGTGATACTACTTCGCCTTCTGCTGTGCTCAAGACATTGGACAGGTTGCTGTTTGAGGATGTGTTGCTTCCGTCTTCCCGCGCACAGCTGCAGCAGTGGATGGTGGATGACAAGGTTGCGGATGAGTTGATCCGAAAGCATCTGCCGAAGGGCTGGCGCATTGCAGACAAGAGCGGTGGAGGTCAGAATGGTTCGCGTGGGATTATCAGTGTTATCTGGCCGGATGCAGGAGCACCATATTTGGCTTCGGTTTATATGATGGGCAGTGATGCGAGTTTTAGGCAGCGCAATGCGGTGATCGCTGAGATTGGTAAGGCGATGATTGAGGAGATTAAACAGCGTTGATCAGCTGCTGTCTGTTTGTGGTGAAAAACGGGGCATGGTGTGATGCCCCGTTCCTAGGTCAGTGTTTCGGGCCGTCTGTGGTGATCATCCAGTTGGACAGGGTCTTGTCCATGTTCTTCATACGATGGCGGAGGAGTTCGCGGGTCATACGTGCCAGTGTTAGAGCATGCTCTGGCTTTTGCGTCAGATTTTCCATTTCACCTTTGCCCTTAGCATCAAACAGCATGGGGGGCAGATCTGCTGCAAACTCCACAAGTGTGAAACGCTCATCGCGCAAGATGCTCAGGCAGGAGTTGTCCAGTTTGGTTCCAAGCTGTTGCTGCCAGAGTGTTGGCTGTAACGGGTCAGCGAAGTCCAGCTCTGACATGGAGACCGTGCGCCAGTTCTCAGGTGTTTCACCTTGGAGGAACGGGAGCAGGGACTTGCCATCCACGGAGCCTGGAACATCCTGCCCGACCCATTCCAGAATGGTTGGCATGATATCGATGGACTCGGTGATCTTTGAGACCTGCGTTCCGTGCTCTCCGTCTGGCATGCGGATGATGAGAGGGGTGTGGTAGGCCGCATCATAAACGGTCATTTTCCCCCAGCTGTGATGGTCGCCCAGCATTTCGCCATGGTCAGCTGTGATTATCACCATGGTATCGTCGTACTGTCCTGTGTCTTTGAGGAACTGCACAACACGGCCTACATGGTGATCCACTTCTGTGGCTAGCCCGAGATAGATTGCGCGCAGGGTACGGATGTTCTCGTCTGTTGGTTCCAGATCCGGGAAGCCCTCAACAAAGCTGGCTGCGCTGTTGTTTTGCATGACCGGGGTGAAGAACGGATGTTGGGCCTGCTCGTCTTCTGCGCTTTCCAGTCGCTCTGGGAGCGGCAGGTTTTGCGGATCGTACATGTCGTTATACGGGGCAGGGGCGACGAGCGGAGGATGCGGACGAATGTAGGTAAGATGCGCGAACCAGCTTTGCTGACTGTAGGCTGGCATTGTCTTGAGGAAGGCATCTGTTAGAAACGCCGTGTCGCTGTCTTCAGCTGCATAGAGCGCAGGATCGTTGAGGCGTGGGGCTTTGCCTTTGGGTGAGATGGGCTTGTAGACGTCCCAGTACTTCTCAAATTTATACCCCTGGTTCATGAGGTGAGACTGCCATGGATAGGACATATCCATGCGCATCTCCGTTATCTCATGGAAGCCGTTCATCGGGTATTCGTAGGTTCTGACTGCTGGGTCGTTCGGATGGAAGGCACGGGGATCCTGTGAGGTGTCCGTGTATCCAAACAGCATGGGCAGATAGCCCGCCTTGCGCATTTGCGTTGCGATGTTGGGCGTGTCGTGCCTCAGCGGTGTGCCATTGCGCACGGAACGATGGTTCATGGCGTATTGCCCTGTCAGCAGTGACGCTCTGGACGGGCCGCATGGATTGGTGACGGAGAAGTGACGCGTAAAGGTGACGCTGTCTTCCATGAACGCGCGTAGGTTTGGCAGGTTTACGTGTTTGCCAAGTTCACCGAACACACAATCCGCGCGCAGCTGGTCGATGATGATAAAAAGCACATTGCGTTTGTTTTGCATGTTCCTGATCCCCCAAAGCCACAGGTGTGGCGCAGTCCGACAGACCGTTACTCCGGCAATATGAAAGAGAGATGTAACTGTGGTCGTTTGCCAGCAAATAATCCACAGCTACACACAAATTCCAACATAAATCGACATATGTGTTGGAATTTGACTGTAGTTGTGGAGTAAGGCAATCACAGAACGTGATTATCCGCGCAAACGTGAGGGGCAGATGTCTCATAGCCACCGCGAACTGGAACTGCTGGAAGTTCTGAAACGACTTGGCGGATCGGCACGCAATGCTGATCTGGCTAAAGCACTGGATGTTTCTGAAGAAACTGTGCGCCGGACGGTGAAGTCTTTGTCGATGACTTCAGACCTTGAGCGAGTGCGCGGCGGGGCGTATCTGGCGAACTCGCAAAACGACCCAAGCTTCTTTCGCCGTATTTCGCAGCGGACCAATGAGAAACGGCTGATCGCCGCTGTTGTGTGTGACGTGGTTGAAGATGGCATGACCGTTTATCTGGATGTCGGCTCAACCACGGCATATGTGGCGGAAGACCTGAGATTGCGCAGGAACCTGACGGTGGTCACAAACTCCATTGGTGTTGCGCAGACACTGGTGAATGTGAACGGCAACCGCGTGCATTTGCTTGGTGGTGAAATGCAGGTCAATGACCGGGGAACCTTTGGTCACGACACCTATTGTCAGGTACAGCGGTTCGCGCTTGATATGGCCATCTTCAGCCTTGATGCGGTCTCTGCCAGCAAGGGGTTTCTCTATCAAAGCAGTGCTGAATCCCAACTGAGTGCTGCCATTGCAAAAAAAGTGGATCGGGTGCTGGTTGCGTTTGATCATGGCAAGCTGAGTGAGACAGCGCCGTATGTAGGACCGGACCCACGACAGGTGGATTATGTGGTGACCGACAGCCCGCTTGACGAACCGTTTGTGACTGCCTTTGCGGACTGGGGCATTCAAAGCTTCATAGCCTCCCGAAAAAGCTGAGTTGAAACAAGACTACCTGCCTGTGATTTGCTTAAAGCTGCACGCAGGCAACCAGATGCAGAAATCGAAAACCTTCGAAATTACAGCATTTTAAAAGATAGATAAAACAAGATGGAAGCCGGTTTTCTGGCGTTGCGAGGTCAGTCGCAAATCAGATGATGGAGCTTTACAAAAGCTGCCCGGCAGGCTTCCACACTACGAATGGTTTTGATTGATGAGCCTATCCATCATAATGATAATCCTTGCAGCTGCACTGTTGCATGCGATCTGGAATGCGATTGTTAAAACAGCGGGTGACCGTACACTTACTCTCGGACTTGTGGCGTTTGGGCATGTGATCCCGGCAGGTGTCATGATCATGATCCTGCCTTTGCCTGCACCTGAGAGTTTTGGCTATGTGGCGCTCTCCACCTGCATTCACTTTGTCTACTACTACACGCTGGGGCAGGCGTACCGTCATGGGGACCTGAGTGTGGTCTATCCCATCGCACGCGGTATTGTCCCGGCTCTGGTTTCCTTATGGGCCATGCTGTTTGTGGGCGAAGTGCTGCCGTTTTGGGCGTGGTTTGGCATTGGCTTGATCGGGTTTGGTATTCAGATGTCCAGCTGGTCTGCCTTGCGGCAAGGTGTTGGCGGTGCGGCGCTTGGGTTCGCGGTTGCCACAGGTGTTTGTATCTCCGCTTACTCGCTGGTTGACGGTGTTGGTGTCCGGCTTTCTGGCAACACGTTGAGTTACTGGGCGTGGGGTGCGTTTTTGCAGGTCTTTATCGCAGCCTTCATTGGTGTGCGGCGGTGGTCTGTTTTGCCAAGCCTTTCCAGGAGAACATGGGCACTGGGCCTGACGGGCGGTCTTGTCTCCATGATTGCTTATGGTCTGGTGCTTTACGCCAAAAACTTTGCACCGCTGGGCGCGGTCTCAGCCTTGCGCGAAACTTCCGTCATCTTTGCCGCCTTAATCGGTTTTGTCGTCCTGGGTGAAGGCAACTGGGTGCGCCGCATGCTGGCCGCCATATTCATGGTCGCTGGTGTAAGCTTCATTGGTATGAACGTCTGATTGCAGAGTTTATCCAAACCGCGCTGTGTTCTTGACGTTCCGCGTTATCGTTCTTGCTCTGAATATGCTAGTTCATTTCAGAGCTAAGAAAAAACATCTAAGGGATTGCTTGTAGGAGGATATGAGCAATCCCGAGTGGTATCGGCCTGACAAGGCTGGTGCCTGCTGATGGATGGTGTTGCGGGAACGTTTGCGAGGATAACCCATGATCGATAAGCTGGAGATGTTTATTGCGTTGGCGCGTGAGAAGCATTTTGGGAAGGCGGCGGACGAGTGTGGTGTGACGCAACCGACGCTTTCGGCCAACATCAAGCATCTTGAAGAACAGCTTGGCGCTCTGCTGGTTTTGCGTGGCTCGCGTTTTCAGGGGCTGACGCCTGAAGGGGAGCGGGTGCTGGAATGGGCCCGCAAGCTTGTGGCTGATACGCGGACCATGAAGCAGGAGCTGAAGGCGGTCAGTGATGGTCAATCGGGTACGTTGCGGATTGCCTCCATTCCCACAGCTCTGACATATGTTCCAGAACTCACCACATGCTTTAGCGAGGAAAACCCGGGCGTTGATTTTGCAGTGTTCTCGCGTCCGTCCTCTGAGATTCTGGCGCAGTTGGAAAATCTGGAAATTGATGTGGGGCTGACCTATCTGGACAACGAGCCTTTGGGGCGGGTTTTGCAAATTCCTCTTTATCGGGAGCGCTATTGCTTTGTGGTGGCTGAAGGGGGGCCGCTTTCTGGCCGCGAGCATGCCACGCTGGAGGATGTGAGCGGGGTTCCGTTGTGCTTGCTGACCAGTGACATGCAATGCCGGCGTATCATCAACAATATCCTGCATGATGTTGATGTGGTGGCAAAGCCTGTGCTGCAGTCAGATTCCATTATGTGCCTGCTGGCGCACGTGCGTACCGGGCGGTGGGGGACGATTATCCCGCAGGCCGTGGCGCAGACAATTGCCTCTGATCACCTGGAGATCATCCCGATCTCTGATCCTTATGCCAGTATTATGGTTGGATTGATTGCGACGCAGCGTGAGCCTCGTGCGCCGCTTTTGGACATTTTTTTGAAGAGAATTACTAGAATTTCGCAGGGCAAAGAGCTCTCTACGTGATTTCCTTGATAGGGATGTGCAATCGCCCAACGGATATATCATATTGATTGCCTGCGACATATTGTGCCAACACGAAGCATTGACGTGCGAGGAGGGAGGATTTTATGGCCTTGCAGACGCAATCGCAGGATATAGAAAAAGAAACGGCCGCGATTATTGATGTCCACGAACATCAGGAAGGGCCGCTCCTGCCAATCCTGCACGATGTGCAGGGGAAATTTGGTTATGTTCCCGAGGATGCGCTTTTAAAGATCGCAGATCGGTTGAACCTGAGCCGTGCTGAAGTGCACGGCACAATGAGTTTTTACCCCGACTTTCGTACAGAACCTGCCGGACGCCATGTGTTGAAGGTTTGCCGTGCAGAAGCCTGCCAGTCGATGGGCGGCGAAAAGCTTGCAGATGATATTCAAAGAGACCTTGGTATCAAGTGGCATGAAACCACGCCTGATGGGAAGGTGACGCTGGAGCCGGTCTATTGCCTTGGCCTGTGCTCGTGTGCACCAGCTGCCATGATGGATGGCAACCTGCATGGCCGCCTTGATGAAGAGGCTGTGCTGAAGCTTGTTGAGGAGGTGAAGTGATGGGGGCTGTCCTTTACGTTCCTTGCGACGCTGCTGCTTTGGCGGTTGGCGCTGACCGTGTTGCTGAGACGCTGGCGCAAGAGCTGCGTGCGCGCGGTGTGGATGCGACAATCATCCGTAACGGATCTCGCGGTATGCACTGGCTGGAGCCGCTGGTTGAGATTGAAACCGAGCTGGGCCGGATAGCCTATGGTCCGGTGAAGCCATCTGATGTGGCCGGACTGCTGGATGCGGGCCTGCTGGATGGTGGTGACCATCCTTTGTGTCATGGTTTGACCGAAGAGATGCCTTATCTGAAGCGACAGACGCGTTTGACGTTCTCTCGCTGTGGCATCACTGATCCGCTTTCTCTTGAACATTACGAGATGCATCACGGTTTTCTTGGCCTGAAGCGTGCGCTTGAGATGACGCCTGCGGAGATTGTGCAGGACGTGACCGACAGTGGTCTGCGTGGCCGCGGTGGCGCTGGTTTTCCGACAGGTATCAAATGGAACACTGTGCTGAAGGCGCAAGGTGCGCAGAAATATATCGTCTGTAATGCAGATGAAGGTGACAGTGGTACGTTTTCTGACCGGATGATCATGGAGGGCGATCCGTTCGTTCTCATCGAAGGCATGACCATTGCCGGGATCGCGGTTGGTGCGACTAAGGGATACATCTACACCCGTTCTGAATACCCGCATGCGGTTGCGATTATGCAGGACGCGATCAAGATTGCGCGCAAAGCCGGTATTCTCGGAGCTTCCGTGATGGGCTCTGATCATGCGTTTGATATGGAAGTGCGTGAAGGGGCTGGTGCTTATGTGTGCGGTGAGGAAACCTCGCTGCTCAACAGCCTTGAAGGCAAACGCGGTATTGTGCGGGCGAAACCTCCGCTTCCTGCGATTGAGGGTCTGTTTGGCTGTCCGACTGTGGTCAACAACGTGATGTCGCTGGCGTCTGTGCCGATCATCATGGATCGCGGCGCACGGTTCTACCGCGATTATGGTGTTGGTTCCTCCCACGGGACTATTCCGATCCAGTTGACTGGCAACATCAAGAACAGCGGGTTGTTTGAGACGGCTTTCGGTCTGACACTGAACGAGCTGATTTACGATATCGGCGGTGGCACCTTGAGTGGTCGTCCGGTGAAGGCTGTTCAGGTTGGCGGTCCGCTGGGGGCTTATTTCCCGCCGTCTTTGTTTGACACGATCTTTGATTATGAGGCGTTTATTGAGCGTAATGGCATGATTGGCCATGCGGGGATCGTGGTGTTTGACGACACGGTCGATATGCTCAAGCAGGCACGCTTTGCCATGGAGTTCTGCGCCATTGAGAGCTGCGGCAAGTGTACGCCGTGCCGTATTGGGTCTGTGCGCGGTGTGGAAGTGCTGGACCGGATTGCCGAAGGGGATCAGCCAGAGCAGCAAGTGGAGTTGCTCACTGACCTTTGCGATACGATGAAAATGGGCTCGCTGTGTGCTCTTGGCGGGTTTGCACCTTATCCTGTGATGAGTTCTCTGACGCATTTTCCGCAGGATTTTCATGTAAAGCCATTAACTGACGCGGCGGAGTGAACCCATGACCCTGATTAAAGAAACAGACTTTGGTACTCCTCAATCGACCGCTGAAAAGACTGTCACTATCACCGTTGATGGTTTTGATGTGAGCGTGCCTGAAGGAACCTCTGTGATGCGAGCTTCCATGGAAGCTGGTATTCAGGTTCCCAAGCTGTGCGCGACGGATATGGTTGATGCCTTTGGCTCCTGCCGCCTGTGCCTTGTGGAGATTGAAGGACGCCGTGGAACGCCTGCCTCCTGTACCACGCTGGTGGAAGAGGGGATGCAGGTTCGCACCCAGACGGATCGTCTTAAAGGCCTGCGCCGTGGTGTGATGGAGCTTTACATCTCTGATCACCCGCTGGACTGTTTAACCTGCGCTGCCAATGGTGACTGTGAGCTGCAGGACATGGCTGGAGCCGTTGGTCTGCGGGATGTGCGCTATGGCGCTGATGCGCAGAACCACTTCAAAATGCGTGACGGCGGCGGTGAGGTGAATGCCTGCTGGAAGCCAAAGGACGAGAGCAATCCGTATTTCACCTATGACCCTGCCAAATGCATTGTCTGCTCGCGCTGTGTGCGGGCCTGTGAGGAAGTGCAGGGTACTTTTGCGCTGACCATTACTGGTCGTGGCTTTGACTCTCGCGTGACTGCGGGGATGTCTGAGAGTTTCCTCGATTCTGAGTGTGTGTCCTGCGGTGCCTGTGTGCAGGCGTGCCCGACAGGAACGCTTCAGGAAAAGTCTGTGATTGATATCGGACAGCCGGAACGTTCTGTGGTAACGACCTGCGCTTATTGTGGTGTTGGTTGTTCCTTTAAGGCAGAGATGCGCGGTGATGAGCTGGTGCGCATGGTGCCGTATAAGGACGGCAAGGCGAACCGCGGTCATTCCTGCGTGAAAGGCCGCTTTGCTTATGGCTATGCGGCGCATCAGGACCGTATCCTCAACCCGATGGTTCGTGAGAGCGTTGATCTGCCATGGCGGGAAGTTTCCTGGGATGAAGCCTTGAGCTTTGCGGCGAACAAGATGAAGGGCATTCAGCAGCAGTACGGCAAAGAGTCTGTTGGTGTGATCACGTCCTCTCGTTGTACCAATGAAGAGACTTTCCTCGTCCAGAAGCTGACACGAGCCGTGTTTGAGAACAACAACACGGACACTTGCGCACGCGTATGTCATTCACCAACCGGTTATGGCCTTGGTCAGACGTTTGGCACCTCTGCGGGGACGCAGGACTTCGACAGTGTTGAGCATTCCGACGTGGTGCTGGTGATCGGGGCGAACCCGACAGACGGGCATCCGGTGTTTGGTTCTCGTTTGAAGAAGCGCTTGCGTCAGGGTGCAAAGCTGATCGTGATTGATCCGCGCCGGACTGATCTGGTGAAGTCTCCACATATCAAGGCCTCGCACCATCTGGCGCTGCGTCCGGGAACGAACGTTGCGATTGTGACTGCGATGGCGCATGTGATCGTGACTGAAGGCTTGTTCGATGAGGCTTTCATTCGTGAACGTTGTGATATGGATGAGTTTCAGGATTACGTTGAGTTCGTCTCTGATCTGGCCAACAGCCCTGAAGCTGCTGAGTTGCTGACGGGTGTTCCTGCTGAGGAAGTGCGCGGTGCAGCACGGCTTTATGCGCGCGGCGGTAATGGCGCGATCTATTACGGCCTTGGCGTGACGGAACACAGTCAGGGGTCCACGACCGTTATCGGCATTGCGAACCTTGCCATGCTGACTGGTAATATCGGCAAGAAAGGCGTTGGTGTTAACCCGCTGCGTGGTCAGAACAACGTGCAGGGCTCCTGTGATATGGGGTCGTTTCCGCATGAACTGCCGGGCTATCGCCATGTGAAGAATGCTGATGCGCGTGATATCTATGAGCAGATCTGGGGTGTGACCATCTCTGACGAGCCGGGCTTGCGTATTCCGAACATGCTGGATGCAGCTGTTGAGGGAACGTTCAAGGGCATTTACGTGCAGGGTGAGGACATCTTGCAGTCTGATCCTGATACGAAGCACGTTGCTGCTGGTCTTGCTGCCATGAAATGCGTGATTGTTCATGACCTGTTTTTGAATGAGACCGCGAACTATGCGCATGTGTTCCTGCCGGGTTCCACCTTCCTGGAGAAGGATGGCACCTTCACCAACGCTGAGCGGCGTATCAACCGCGTGCGCAAAGTGATGGCGCCGCGCAATGGCTATGCGGATTGGGAAGTGACCCAGTTGCTTGCGAATGCCATGGGTGCGAACTGGACCTATACGCATCCTTCTCAGATCATGGAGGAGATTGCGGCAACCACTCCAAGCTTTGCCAATGTGACTTACGACCTTCTGGAAGAGCAAGGCTCTGTTCAATGGCCTTGTAATGAGGAAATGCCGGAAGGCACGCCAACCATGCATCTGGACGGGTTTGTTCGTGGCAAAGGCCGTTTCATTCGGACCGACTATGTTGCGACGGATGAGAAGACCGGTCCACGCTTCCCGCTGCTTTTGACCACGGGCCGTATTCTGAGCCAGTACAATGTTGGAGCTCAGACTCGGCGTACAGACAATGTGGTCTGGCATGAGGAAGATGTGCTGGAGATCCATCCACATGATGCAGAAGTGCGCGGCATTAAAGATGGTGACTGGCTTAAGCTTATGAGCCGTTCTGGCGAAACCAGCTTGCGGGCGAATGTGACGGATCGTGTTTCAACGGGTGTTGTTTACACCACGTTCCACCATCCGGCGACACAGGCAAACGTGGTGACGACCGACTATTCTGATTGGGCGACGAACTGTCCGGAATACAAGGTGACGGCGGTTCAGGTTTCTCTTTCCAACGGTCAGACAGACTGGCAGGAAGAATATCAGGAACATGCTGCTCGGTCTCGCCGGATTGAAGCTGCGGAATAAGTGTATTTGACGCTGGGCTGCATGAGTGTCCTCTGACTTCAGAGAGGCTTGTGCAGTCTGCGCGCAATGGAACTGAGAGTTTAAAAGGGAGGAGAGCTCGGGTATGGCACCAGAAAAGCTCACCTACATGGCAAACCAGATCGCTGGTTTCTTCAAGCATAAGCCGCATGAAGAGGCGGTTGCAGGTATTGCCGATCACATTAATGATTTTTGGGAGCCGCGCATGCGGCTGCAACTGTTTGATATTGTGAAGGATGGCGGAGAGGGGCTCAATCCGCTGGTTTTGGAAGCAGAACCATCCATCCGCAGGCCAGCGAAGTAGGGCATTTCTTGTTTCTTGAATGAGCGCTGTACGCTGCCGGGTATCCGCCAGTCTGCAGCGCTCTTCTTGTTTTGATGCTTATTTCATCTTTTCCATGAAAGCGAGCACAGCTTCCAGATGTTCCGGCTCATTGTGGCTCATGCCCTGGAAGCATGCGGACAGGTCGAGGAAGTCTTTTAGCTCAGTGCGCTGGGCCATCTTCAGCAAGCGTTTGGTGAGGCGGGTGGCCTTTGGGGGCTGAGAGGCGAACTGCTGAGCCATCTTGCTGGCTTCCGCCATGAGGTCGTCTGGCTCGTACACATCCAACACAAGGCCGTATTCCTTGGCTTGCTGGGCGTTGATAACACGTCCCGACAGGGTAAGCTCTGCTGCGCGCTGGTAGCCGATCAAACGCTGCATGAACCATGCGCCGCCATCGCCGGGGATGATGCCAAGGTTCAGGAAGGTCTCACCAAACTTGGCTTTGGTGGAGGCCAGGCGGATGTCGCACATGTTGGCAAGGTCAAAGCCCGCTCCGATGGCAGGGCCATTGACGGCTGCAATGATCGGCACTTCCACATTTTGCAGGGCGAGAGGAATGCGCTGGATGCCGCGCCTGTAGTGGTTCTCCACCTCAGCCACATTGCCAGCAAAGTCACCGCCACGTTCT
The DNA here is from genome assembly GCF_001623095.1 of Pseudovibrio sp. Ad5. Classification (NCBI taxonomy): domain Bacteria; kingdom Pseudomonadati; phylum Pseudomonadota; class Alphaproteobacteria; order Hyphomicrobiales; family Stappiaceae; genus Pseudovibrio; species Pseudovibrio sp. Ad5. Next base: position 17,127 of record NZ_LMCH01000001.1, read on the forward strand.
GCCATGTCTTTGATGTTGCCACCTGAGGAGAAAGCGGAGCCTGCACCTGTCAGAAGTAGAACTGAGACATCAGGGCAGATATTGACCCATTCCGCCGTTGCCACGATGTCGTCAATCAGCGCAGAGCCGGTGAGGGCGTTGCGCAGGTCATGACGGTTCATGGTGAGTGTGGCAACGCGATTTTCAAGCGTAAGCGTTGCGTCCGTGAGCTGTGGCAGATCTGTCATGGCGTGTTTCCCCTCCAGAAAGTTGTTTTGTTGCAACCGATACTAGAGGGAAAACTGATGGGAATAGAGCTAGCTATTGGTTGAGCAGCTCAGGTTCCTGATGCTTGAGCTGGGAGTAGTCTTCCAGCAAATCCTTGCGGAATGTGTAGTCTTCGCGCACTTGATCAATCACAGCCGTATCCAGCTCAAAGCTCTCAAAATGCTCGTGGGTTTGAGGGAAGATTGTGCGTGGTGTGTTCTCATCTGTCCAGGGAGGACAGAATGTGGAATTACCGAAGTTCTCGCCAGCGCGATTGAGGCTGAGGAAGAAGATCTGGCTTTCCAGAGCGCGGGTGACCACGAAGTCGTGCCAGCTGAAGAAGCTTTCATCCCGGGCATACGCGCCGCTGTGCAGGATCAGGTCAACGCCGTGTTGCAGGGCCAGTGTGCGGCTGAGTTCAGGGATGCGGATGTCATAGCAGATGATTGGTGCAACCTTTATGCCCTTTACGGAGAACGAGAAAAGGTGGTCGCCTTTCTCGAAGTATTCCTTCTCCATAGATGCGCCATACTGGCAAATGTGGAGCTTATCGTAGCAGCCAATGACAGCTCCGTCCGGCCCGACAGCGACCTGAGAGATCTTATAGTGATCCTCTGCTTTGCGCGGCATGCCGAAGACGATTGTGGTGTTGTGCTGTTTTGCCAAAGCGCCAAATGCTTTGACGGAGGGGCCGTTCAGGTCTTCTGCCAGCACGCCGAGTTCAGCGAAGGCAGCTCTGGAGTAATCAACGGTCGAAAGCTCAGGTAGAACAACCAGATCATGTGGCTTTACAGTGAGTTGCTGATGCAACCTGGTGGTCACGGAGCGCACATGTGCGTCTCGCTGGTCTGCTGTGGTCATCGCAGGAATGTTGATCTGACCGGCAAGGAGACTGAGCTTTGTCATAGGGTATTCCGAGTTCTTATTGGTTTATTGGTCTGGCCAGTATTCGCCGAGTTCATTGCGGCAGCGCTCCAGCCTTGTGATGTTGTCGATGACGACCTGCCCGCTGTCTGCCACCAGTAAGCCAAGGATCATTTCCAGAAGGGCCGCAGTGGCGACATAACTCTCAAAGAAATGCGGGCTTTGAACAGGGGTGAGCAGGAGGTCGGTTGAATAAGTGGCAAGTGGAGATGTTCTGGTATCGGTGATGCCGACGACCGTTGCACCCACTTCATAGGCCCGTTTTGCAACGAGTACTGTGTCTGCAGCGCATGGGTTCAGGGAGATTGCGACGACAACGTCATCGGCGTTGATGTACTCAACCTGATCTGCGATTTCGCCATTCTTGCGATTGATGAGCCGCCAGTTACGAAAGCACATGGAGGCAACATAGTGCAGGTAATTTGCGAGTGAGTGGGATGCATGCATACCAACAACAACCACGTTCCGGGCGGTGGCCAGTGACGAGACGATTTGTTGGAGATGATCCCGGTCGACGGTGTCGAACAAATGCTTCAGATTGCCAAGAGCTGCGCTTTTGAAGCTTTGCAAAGAGGCTTCAATATCCGAGGTGCCATGTGTGGCCTGCAGCTCTCCAGCTCGGGAAGGGTAGTTGGAGGAAAAATCTTCGAACCCGCCGCGATAGACATCACGCAGGGCATTGTAGGTTCCAAACTCAAGAGATTTTGCAAGTCTGTTCATTGTGGGAGGAGGGACGTCTGCACGGGCTGCAACCTGACGCATGGACAGGGTGGCAACATCACTTGGATATTCCAAGACATAAGCCGCGCTTTTCTTGAGCTGCTTGCTTAGATTTGGATAGGCTTTCGTGAGTTGATCAACCGTCTCCTGGTAGCTTCTCGTCATAGTTTCCCCTCCCAAACGAATCATTGTTTTAAGTTTTTTGGTGCAAATGGATCAAATGTATCAGCCACTCAAAATTCTCGATTTTTGCATGTAGCGTTTCTGCATCTTCGATGTTCCTCTCGATTTTCGACCGATATTAAATTGATATATCAGTGTCTTTTTTTGATGCAGAAAATTGCTGCTGCCATTTGGTTTGCCTAAAACCCTATAATTTGAAGAGCTTTCCGCCCAAAATTTCTTCAAATTCAGTAGATATGACTAGTTCATAAGGTGACAAATGGTCAATAGTGAAAAAAATATGGATCATTTGAATTATATCTAGTATGTTTCCCGAGTTAGTAAAAGTATGCATGTGAAACGCACTGCGCTTTATTGCCAGTTCTTCGCATCTATTCGGCACAAGGGGATAAGCACTTACAGGGACATCACTCATCAAGAGCAATGAAAGATGTTTCTGATCGCGGCCCCTGAGCTGTAGCAATCTAAAAATCTTGAGTGACACGATTTGACGCAAGTCACCTGTGTTGCGAGAGGCATAATCGGCCATCCGGGAGCCAATGATAAGCAATAGATGCGTATCTGGATGGTTATTAGGGAGACAAGAATGAACAAACCTAGCCTTAAAACTGTATCAAAGGGTTTCCGTCGCGTATTGAGCGTAGGTGCAGCAAGTGCAATTGCTTTGACACTGGCGTCCTCCGTATACGCTGCTGATCTGCGTCTGAAAATCGCTGGTACGGTACCTGTCGATCACGAAGGCACCAAGATGCTGAAGCAGATCGAAAAGGAAATTGAGGCTGCTGATGTTGGCCTGAAAGTTTCTGTCTTCCCTGCAAGCCAGCTCGGTTCCGGTGAGTCTCTGGTTGAAGACACCATCCGCGGTAACGTGGACTTTGTGATGGCGTTCATCTACTCCCACAAAGATCCTGTGCTCGACATCATGTCCATGCCATACCTGTTCACCAGCTGGGATGATCTGGAAAACGTGATGTTGAACCCAGATTCTGAGTACAACAAGATCATCAATGAGCGTCTTGAAAACCTCGGTCTGAAGCTGTTCAACCACAACCCTGAAGGTTTTGTTGGTGTTGTTGCGAACAAAAAGCCTGAAGACTACGCAGGCTTTGGCGACAAAGGCATGAACATCCGTGTCTGGTCTTCTGCTGTTGTTAAAGACATGGCAGAAACTCTGGGCTACAACACCACCACGATGGCTTGGGGTGATATGTTCCCTGCAATGCAGTCCGGTATTGTTGACGGCACCTTGTGCTGCACCAAGCAGGCTGCTTACACTATCTTCGCAAAGTCCAATGTTGGTAAGTACTTCGTAGAGTACAACGCGATCTCTGAAATCAACTCTTTCTATGGTTCTCTGAAAACCTGGAACAAGATGAATGATGAGCAGAAAGCTGTTGTAAAAGCTGCGTTTGATAAAGCTTCCAAGCAGTACTTCCAGTTCAACAAAGAGAACGATGCGAACTTCAAGCAGAAACTCGTAGAGTCCGGTTATGAAGTCCTGAGCTTCACCCCTGAGCAGGAAAAAGTTCTTGCTGAGCGTGTACGTGAAAAAGTTTGGCCTGCAATGGCTGAAGTTGTTGGTCAGGACACCATTGACCGTCTGAAGAAAGACTTCCAATAAGCCCTTCTCTTCAAGGCCGACGCATACCCTGCGCCGGCCTTTTCTATGACTTATTTGGTTTCAAGAAACGAAGGGCAAATATCAGATGAGTATTCTGACGAGCGAACTTCCAAGGCCAGTGGCTAAACCGCTGAACGGCGTCATTAAACTGATGAACTTCATGATTACAGCCGGCGGTGTAATCATGGCGCTCACATTTTTTATGGTTGTGATTGTCCGTTATGGTTTTGGTGGCAACCTTTTTGCCTATGAAGAATGGCTGATGACCATCAGTTTCTGGATGTTCTTCATGGCTGCTGCTGTCGCCTCAGCACGCAAAGAGCATGTCAACGCAGACGTGCTTGGCTTTCTGATCAAAAACCCACGCATCATCTGGTGGCGTGAGATGGCTGTAGAAATCATTGAAATTGGCGTTTTAAGTGCGGTCACGTATTGGGGCTGGCTCATGCTTGAGGAAGAACTTGCCTCCTACCCAATGTGGCAGACGACCGTTGCGCTGAAGATTCCATTCTTTGCGCCTCGATTAGCTATTTTCCTGGGCTTCCTGTTCATGACCATGTTCGCCGTGCTGCACTTTTATCTGTTGCTGCGAAACGGTCTAAAATGGCCGGAACGGGAACCCCGCGAAATTGCGGAAAACGTACACCCTGAAGAAGAACCAATAAAAGCTCAAGGGGCAGCGCAATGATTATTGTTGGGTCAATTGCCATTCTATGCGGCCTTTTGCTGCTTGGTGTAAGCGTACACCTAGCATTTGGCGCAATTCTTATTTTCCTTGCCTATATGGGCGGCCATGATGTTGCTGGTTATCTACCAACCGGCCACTGGAAAATGAACAATGTGGTTCTGCTGGCTATTCCGCTGTTCATCATTGCTGGCGGTATTATGGAAAAAGGGCGTATCGCTGCGCCTCTTGTCAGCGTGGCGGAGCTGTTTGTCGGGCACATCAAAGGTGGTTTGTCTGCTGCAACTGTGCTTGCGTCCGGTGTCTTTGGTTCAATTTCCGGAAGTGCAAACGCGACACTGACTTGCATTGGTGGCATCATGATGCCGCATCTGCGCAAGGCCAACTATCCTGAAGGCCAGTCAGCTGCGCTGATCGTTAGCGCTGCACCGCTTGGATTGTTGATCCCACCAAGCGCTTCTCACATTTTGTATGCCTGGGTCGCACAGCAGTCCGTGCTGCGTGCATTCCTTTCCACCGTCATTCCCGGTTTGATCCTCATTACGCTGTTGATCATCGTAAACCAGGTGATGCTGCGCAAGCATAAAGACATCAATCTGGAAAAGCGTCCAGATGACTTCAATTACGAGTTCAAGCGTCGCGGCCTGAAAGCGTTTCCTGCATTGATGATGCCTGTCATCATCCTCGGCGGGATCTATGGTGGCATCATGACACCAACGGAAGCCGCTGGCGTTGCTGTTGTTTATGCGATCCCTGTTGCGATCTACGTTTACCGTGGCCTGACCTGGAAAACCTTCCGTGAAACCATTTTGAACTCAGGTATCACCATTGGTGTTGTTATGGCGATGATCTTCATGGTGTTGATCGTGAGCCGCTTCCTGATTTTTGAAGACATCCCGGCGATTGCAGAGGAGTTTGTCTACTCCGTCTCTGAAGATCCAATCATGATCTTGCTGATGGTGAATCTGGTGATGATCATCATCGGTATGTTGATGGATGATATCTCCGGTATCCTGCTTTCAACGCCGCTGCTGCTTCCAATCGTGCAGGGCGTTGGTATGGACCCGATCCATTTTGCGGCTGTTTTGGGTGTGAACCTGGGCATGGCGAACATTACGCCACCGACTGCTCCACTGCTGTATCTGGGATCCAAGGTGACGGATACCTCGGTTGACAAGATGCTGAAGCCGACGCTGATGTTCATCTTCTTTGCATGGTTGCCGACACTGGTGCTGACCACGTTCATTCCGCAGCTGGCTCTGTACATTCCAAACCTGCTGCTGAACTAATCGTTTTGCAAAATGATGCAGATTTTAAAGAGGCGGATGTCGAAGCATCCGCCTCTTTTTTTGTGAGGGAGCCCCTGAGTTTTAAGGGGGTCTTGAGCTTGAGAACGAAGGCTATAGATGAGGGGAAACTAAAAGAATCAGTATTCGGTTTTTGGGTCTTATAGTTAACATGTGGGAACTGTTGGATTTCACAGAGTCCACTTGCGTAAATAAAATTCAATGACAGGTGGTATTTTAGAGAGTGTGAATGAATATCTGTAAAATTTTATCTTTCTATATATACTCAGTACTTTTTTAGGCTGAATACAGTTGACTCTTTTTCTTCGTAATTCTCTTTTTCTGGAGGTGTTTCGCTAATTTCGTTGTAATGCGTTTTGCATAATTTGTTTTAGTATTTGAGTGTTCTTGTGTTTACCTATGTATTTGCTTTGGTTTAGTTTGTTTGTGTGTAGGTGATATCTTGAGATTTTGGGGTACCATTTATACTATGAAAAAATATATTGATATAAATCTCTACACGTGATTTTACTCTGTTAGATTTTCTTTTTGTTTTTCCCATGACCGGAAAATCAGGGGCGCTGTAATGATGAAATTCTGCTGCCTTTGGTTGTTTGAGGTAAACGCCGTTCATGGAAAAGTCATTGGGGTGTAGGCAATGCTTTTTCGAGGTACTTCTGTTGCACTGTTGATGTGCGCGTTGGGAGTGACGTCTGCTCATTCTGCGTCTTTACGAGATGCTGTTGAAACCGCCGTTCTCACTAATCCAGACATTGTAGAGTCCGCTGCAAACAGAAGGGCGCGTGATCAGGAATTGCGTGCTTCTCAAAGTGCGTTCATGCCGAAGTTGAGTGTGAATGCTTCTTTTGGTGCGGAGCGCTTGCGCAGGGCACAATCCAACACCACTGAGCAATGGCGTGCAGCCAAGCAGGTGAGTGTTGAAGCTGAGCAGCTGTTGTTTGACGGCTTCGGTTCAGTGAATGAGATCTATCGCCAGAGCGCCCGTGTTGATGGTGCTGCTCTGCGTGTTCTGGAACGCTCTGAAGCGATCGCACTTGATGCCGTTGAAGCCTATGTCGATGTTGTGCGCCATCAGAAGATTCTGAACAAATCCAAAGAGAACACTGCACTTCACCAGCGTCTCGCACGTGAAGTGAAAGAACGTTACGATGGTGGTGAAACTGGTGCTGCTGATCTTGCTCAGGTGCAGGAACGTGTTGCCGCCACTCGCATGATTACAGCAAGCGTGCGTAAGTCGTTGCTGGATGCAATGGCTAAGTATCGCCGCGTCGTTGGTGTCGCTCCAAGCAATCTAGGTGCTGTTTCTGCTGCAAACTCAGCTGCTGCAAAGAGCTTGTCTTCTGCACTGGCAATGTCTCGTCAGAGCAATCCGTTGATCTTGTCAGCTGAGGCTGACACGGATGCTGCTGGTTTTGCGATTGAGCAGAGCAACTCCTCCTTCATGCCTCGGGTTACTCTGAATGGGTCTGCCAATTTCGGAGATGACCTGAATGGTTATGAAGGTCGTAGCGATGACTACCGCATCATGGTTCGTCTGAGATGGAACCTTTACAATGGCGGTTATGACAGTGCGATGCGTGGCCGTGCGGTTGAGCAGCATGCAGAAGCACAGGCACGTGTTGATCGTATGCGCCGCGAAACTGATGAAGCTGTTGAGCAGGCATGGGCGTCTGTTCAAACAACACGCGAGCGCATCTCCGCTCTGCGTCAGACCGTTTCTGCCAACCAGCGTGTTGTGAGCGGCTACCGTCAGGAATACAACATTGGCCAGCGCTCATTGCTGGATGTGCTGAACGCTGAAAACGCGTTGTTTAACAGCCGCATCGATCTGATCTCTGCAGAATATATTCTGAAGTTCTCTACCTATCAGCTGCAAGGTACCACTGGTAACCTGCTGGCGATGTTCAACATCACTCCACCAGCTGAATCAAGAGCCGATCGCCGCGGGAACACATCGATCTTCCCTCAAGCTGCGGGTTTCCAGATTGAACCACTTCGTTAATGGTGTAATCTGCACGCATAGCCGAAATTTTCTTCAGGAAGGGAGCCTTTGCGGCTCCCTTTTGTCGTTAAGAATGATGAGACTGTAAATGACCGTCGAGACTGAAAACTCAGCTGAAGTGAGCATCAAAGATCCGCTTGTCGAGGCGATCAAGTACATCGCCAGAAGCTACGGTAACTACGCAACCGACTCTGTCATTCTGGCTGGGTTACCTTACGATGGTCAGCGACTTTCCATCAAACTGATTGAGCGAGCATCCTCTAATTGTGGAATGAGGGCGGTCACGGTCAGGAAAAAGGCTGGAACAATACCTGCGATCTCATTGCCTGCAATTCTTGTGTTTGAAGATGGAAGCCTTCGTATTTTGAAGGAGCTAAATGAGAGCACAGGTCATGCTTCGATTGTTGATGCGGAGAGGCCAGAGGAGCAGCAAATTCTCTCAATTGCTGCTCTTGAGAAGCTATATAGCGGACATGGCATCTTCTTTAAGCCCGTCAATATGACTTCTGAGACTAACGGCATGGGGTCTGGCAGGGACGGGCACTGGTTCTGGAGCGTTATTGCAGGCTTCTGGAAGGATTACATTCACGTTGCTATTGCTGCGCTGGTCATCAATAGTCTGGCGCTGGCCTCACCGCTATTCATCATGAATGTTTACGACCGTGTGCTGCCAAACTTCGCTATTCCAACACTATGGGCGCTTGCGGCGGGGGTGCTTCTTGCTCTGGTGTTTGATGGAATTTTGAAGACCGCGCGCAGCTCCATCATAAACATGACAGGTAAACAGGCAGATCTTGCTATCGCATCGCGAATTTTTTCGCACGCGCTCGGCCTTGATCTGGAGAATCGACCGGGATCGACCGGACAGTTTGCTAATCACATCAAAGAGTTTGAGACCGTTCGTGAGTTTTTCACGTCCTCCTCCTTGGTGGCATTGATTGATATGTGTTTCATCGGCCTGTTCATCATGGTGCTTTTCCTGATTGTTGGACCGATTGCTTATGTGCCGCTTGCTGCTGTTCCGGTGGTTATTCTGATCAACTTGCTTGTTCAGCCAGCGCTTGCCGGTTCTGTTGATCAGGCCACAAAGGAAAGCGCGATGCGCCATTCTGTGTTGGTGGAAAGTATCGCGAATATCGATACCATCCGAGCTCTGAATGCTGAGAGCTCTATGCAGATCAAGTGGGAGCGGTCTGTTGCCTCCAGTGCGGCAGCTATTTTGAAGGGGCGTTACTGGTCCACATTGGCCCAATCACTGACAGGCTTTGCGCAGGCTCTGGTGTCCATCTGTATCGTTGTCTGGGGTGTTTTTCTAGTCAATGACGGGGCGGTGAATATGGGTGGTCTGATTGCTGCGATGATGCTTTCAGGGCGTGTTCTTGCGCCTTTGTCATCTATTGCGGGTACGCTGACACGACTGCGTCAGACCATGCATTCCTACAAGATGCTGTCTGGTCTGATGGAGTTGCCTGCGGAGCGCAGACCAAACCGGACTTATGTGAACAGCCGCATCACGTCTGGTGCGATTTCCTTCCAAAATGTGTCATTTCGCTACCCTGAGGCTGCTGAAGACTCCTTGCGCAATGTGAGCTTTGAAGTTCGGCCTGGAGAGACCATCGGGCTTATTGGCCGTGTGGGCGCTGGTAAGTCGACGGTGGGGCGTTTGTTATCCGGGCTTTACACGCCCTCAGATGGTGCAATTCTGGTCGATAAGATTGATACGCGGCAGTACGATCCTGCAGATCTGCGCGACGGTGTTGGGTTCTTGTCACAGGACAACGTGTTGTTCAGTGGCAGCTTGCGAGAGAACATCGTTGTTGGGAGGCCTCAGGCTTCCAACGAAGACATCTATCGTGCAGCTCATATTGCAGGTGTTGAGGATTTTGTTGCGACACATCCTCATGGGTTTGACATGCAGGTGGGAGAGGGTGGTCGTTTGCTCTCTGGTGGGCAGAAGCAAAGCGTCGCGCTCGCCAGAATGTTGCTGCGCCAACCACGTCTGTTGTTTTTAGATGAGCCGTCTAGTCATCTTGATACAGCGTCAGAGCGCCGGTTGCTGGAGCGCCTGCGGGAATACAACTCCCCTGATACGACGATGATTATTAGCACGCATCGAACTTCCTTATTGCAGCTTACAGACCGTTTGGTTGCCCTTGATAAGGGGCAGCTTGTGGCAGATGGACCACGGGATTTCGTGATTGAGAAGCTACGTACCCTTGGTGCGACGCGGAACGAAGAGCGCCAGCGTAGCGCAGAGGGTGTGTGAGATGAAGAACTGGGATTACGCAACCGATATCCGTGCAAGTTTGCAGACCCGACCTCCCCGTGCTGCAACGCGTGTCATTCTGATTGTCTTTGTGGCTTTGGCTGCCGGGATCACATGGGCCTCTCAAGCCGAGCTTGAAGAGGTTACACGTGGTGAGGGACGGGTTGTGCCGTCCAGCCAGATCCAGATTGTACAGGCGCCTGAAAAGGGCATTGTAAAGTCTCTTCTCGTGAAAGAGGGACAGATCGTTCAAAAGGGGGACGTTGTTGTCCGGGTGGATGATACAGGCTTTTCTTCGCAGCTAGGTGAGCTTCAGCAGCGCCAGTGGAGCCTTTTGGCACGTGCTGAGAGGTTGATGGCGGAAGCAAGTGGTGTGCCTCTGGAGCTTTCTGGTGAGCTTACAACCAATGCACCGGGTCACACGTTTGAAGAAGAGCAGGTCTATCTGGCGCGCAACCTGCAGCTCACAAGTGAAATCTCTCTTTTGAAAAATCAGCGATTGCAGAGAGAGCAAGAGCTGGAAGAGTTGCTTGCTGAGAAACGTAAAACCGTTGTCACCATGGAAACGTTGGCGCGTGAAGTGGAGATTAACGAGCGTCTCTTCAAGCGCAAGGTGCTTCCTGAGATCGAGTTCCTGCGTCTTAAGCGCCAGCTTGATGAAGCGCAGGGCAGCCTGGAGGTGTTGAATGCCTCTATCCGACGTGTCACGTCAGCCGGACAGGAAGCGGAAGAGCGCATTACAAATGCAAAGACAGTGTTTCACGCCAAAGCGCGTCAGGAACTTGCGGCTGCGCGGGCCGAACTTGCGGTAATAAATGAGACTATTAAGGCGGCCAGAGACAAGGTTCAGCGGACGGATCTTGAGGCCCCTGTCTACGGTGTGGTTAATCAATTGAATATATCCACAATCGGGGCTGTGGTGCAGCCTGGAGAGCCTTTAGTCGAGATTGTTCCGCTGGAAGATACGCTTCTGATTGAAGCGCAGATCAGTCCTCAGGACGTGGCATTTCTTAGGCCAGGTCAAGAGGTTACGGTCAAAATCACTGCCTACGACTATTCCATTTATGGAGGTCTGAAAGGCAAGCTGGAAAGGATCGCTGCGGACTCCACCAAGGACGAGCAGGGTAATCGATTTTTTAAAGTCAACGTCAGAACAGATAAAAACTATCTTGGGACGGAAACGGATCCTTTACCAATAATACCAGGAATGGTGGCCTCAATTGATGTTTTAACCGGTTTTAAAACCGTGTTGGATTATATCCTTAAGCCTATAAACAAAGTGCGTTCGGAAGCACTTCGCGAGAGATAATTCCGAACGCCTGACAAGGGGCGTCAGGATGTTTTGTAATAGGTTTTGGACCGCCGGCAGACGCCGTGCGGTAACGAAGGATTATTGCGTCTTCAAAGCTGCAGTTCTCGGATTTGCCGGTATTGCGCTCGGATTTTCTCAATTTGTTTCCGCGGCTGCTGCATTGGAGCCGCAAACTCCACATTTTCCAATTGATCTTGCTTCTGTTGCTACTCCTGAGCCGGTTCTTGTTGCCAAGGCACGTATGCCCGTTCCAATGGCCAAGCCTGAGTTGCCTGCCATTGAAACAGCATCTGCGCATGGTTCTAATGCTGGATTGAGTACTCCCACACGTAATCTGCGGCGTATCGTTCGTTCTACTGCCGGAATTTCCATCGACAGGCGCTGGAACATCATTACAACTCAGATGGACCGGATTACAGATACTTCTAAGTGTTTGAATAGCAGTGATAAATGCGAAGTAAGCGTTTTAAATACCTGGGGCAACCTGATTAAAGCTGCGCGCAAGCTTCCGCGTCACAAGCAGCTTTCCTATGTAAATCGTGGGATCAACGCATTCATCAGCTATCAAAGTGACCAGCAGGTTTGGGGGCGAAGTGATTATTGGGCCTCACCAATTGAAACGCTGAGTCAGCGCAGAGGGGACTGTGAGGACTATGCTGTCTTAAAGTACTGGACTTTAAGGGAACTGGGTATTCCTGCTGAGGATATGAAGGTGGTTGCAGTCTATGACACCAAGATCGGTCAGTATCATGCAATCCTCAATCTCTCCTACAAAGGTGGAGAGTATGTCCTTGATAACCGCTTTGGCCGGGTTGCACTCAAGCAGGACACCAAAAACTATAAATGGGTGCATGTGGCCGGTAGTGGCCAGCAGCTTCTGCAAAAGGTGAAATTTACATCTCTTGCAGCAATGACACGCACGTTTAATTAGAACTGCGAATCTACTTTTTAAAAATCTATTCAGAGCGCGTTGCAAGGGGCAAAGAACGCGCTCTTTTTTTGTTTGAAAATGCCCTTCTTTCCTGAGCTTTACTCTCCAGAAAACAGCATTTCCCGTTAATAACTTCGCCACCCTGTATAGGGAGCGGTGTTTAACAAAAAGTAAAATACTCAATAAAATTTAATCAAATTAAAACCTTGGTCGCAGAAACGCGCTAATTCAGGGTGTTGCTGGACTGTGACGGAATTAACGGTGTTAAAAATTCCTTAAGGAAATGATTTGACTTTTATCATGATTGGCAAAATTATCGGCGCAATTGCTAAAATTTTATTAAAACTGTTTATGCGTCGGGTTTGCTAAAATGTCAGAGCGTAAAGCGTCTACTACGATCACAGTCACTAACACTTCCCAGGCAGTTGTTCCTTCACAAGTGCTGAAGATTGGGATTGCCACCCAAGGCCAGTCGGAGGTTCTTGTTCGGCAGCCGGGGCAGTTGGTTGATTTCAGCCAGATGCTGGAAGTGCCAGTTAGTCTCTTCCGCTACGGTGAGAGCTTGCAAATCCTGTTTTCTGATGGCGGAACGCTTCTTGTTGAAGGGTTCTTTGCCGGAGATCAGACGGATGGGACGCTGATCCTGAGTGAAACCCAGACGCTGACAATTGAAGAATTTGGTGCGCTTGTCGAAATCTTGCCGGTTGATACGCTCCAAACCGCTGCAGGTGATGGGACACCAATTGCCGATCAGCTGGAAGATCCAAACAGTTCAGGACAAGATTTTGATGACAACCCTGATGGCGGTCCACTGGGGCCGGGTCTGAATGTCAATGATCTCCTGAGACCAGAAGACAATGTCGGAGCTGCGGCTGCGGCAGATGATCCCGAACAGGACGTTGATGATGTACCTGTGGCTGGCATTGCGGAAGTTGGCGCGCTTGATGAAACTGATTGGGCTGATGCTGGCAAAGGGCCGCTATCCTTCACAGGCAATCTGAATGTCGACTTTGGTCTGGACGGTGTGAGCGAGCGTTCGTTGGCGTTCCAACTTGATGCTGGCGTGCCTGTTGACCGAGCTGGGACCCCAATCCGCCTGACTGCTGACGGGCAGCCGCTGATTTATGAAGTACAGGACCTTGTTGCGGATGCCGCCAATGAAATTGGTGCGGGCAGCCAGCTGCTTATTGCCAAGCTGCCTAATGGCGAATTGGTTTTTGAGGTTCTGCTGAACACTTTCCCGGAAACCGGTGAGTTTACTTTTACACTCCATGGCAATCTGGATCATCTGGAAGCAGATGTGAAAGACATTCTGGAGTTGGAATTTGGTTTCCAGGCGTTTGATGCTGATGGAGATTCCGCAGACTCGTTCCTGATTGTAAATGTTGCTGATGACCTGCCGGAGATTGGGGCGCCCACAACAGGTACTGTTGATGAAGATGGCATCCCGGATATCGGTAACGGTAATGACACCGCAGATGGTGATGCCCCAGCAACCTCTCATAAAGTTACTGCCTCTCTCGATATCGATTGGGGTGCGGATGATGCCGACAGTGATGAGGGTGGTATTGGGGATCGTTCAGTCAAGTTTGACGGAACTCCAATAACTTCTCAGGTCCTGACATCTGATGGTGTTGCACTTGTTTACACCCTGAGTGAGGGGGATACTGTTCTTACAGCGACGAAAGAGGGCAGTGGGGATGCGGTCTTCCAAGTAACTTTGTCAGATGATGGGTCTGGTTCTTATAGCTTTGAGCTGTTGGACAATCTGGATCATTTTGTTGCTGGTACTGAAGATGATATTGAACTGACCTTCGGCTTTGTCGCAACTGACAGTGATGGTGATACAGCCAACTCCAGCTTTACCGTGATTGTTGATGATGACATGGCGGCGATCACGTCTCTTGAGCTGAACAGGTTCGTTCAGGTTGATGAGAGTGCTGGTCTGGATAACGATGACACCACTGAACCAGCTGTTGCTGCCCTGTTTGATGGTGTTTCCGGTAAAGGTTCTGATGAGGATATGGCTCCTCAGTTCGCCCGCGATAACGTGGTGGACTTTGCCTATGATGACGGCGCTGATGGCGCGACCCATAAGGTAACGCTGAGCATTGATGATGCAGCCTCAGGTCTTCAGACCACAGCTGGTGCTGACATTCTGCTTTATCTGGAAGGTGGTCTTGTTGTTGGCCGCGTTGGTGGCGAAACCGGCGATGCGGTGTTTGCAATCTCCATTGATGGCGACGGTGAAGTCAGCCTTGCGCAGTATCAGTCCATCAAGCAGCTTGATACAGACAGTCATGATGAGTTCGTCAATCTGAATGGCAAGATCTCTTCTGTTCTGACAGTCATTGATGGTGATGGCGATGTGACCAGCCAGAGCATTGAAATTGGTGAGAAGATCCGGTTTGGTGATGATGGGCCAACGATCACGTCTCTTGAGCTGAACAAGTTCGTTGAGGTTGATGAGAGTGCTGGTCTGGATAATGACGACACCACTGATCCAGCTGTTGCAGCCCTGTTCGATGGGGTTTCCGGCAAAGGGTTTGATGAGGACATGGCTCCTCAGTTCGCCCGCGATAACGTGGTGGACTTTGCCTATGATAATGGCGCTGATGGCGCGACCCATAAGGTAACGCTGAGCATTGATGATGCAGCCTCAGGTCTTCAGACCACAGTTGGCGCTGACATTCTGCTTTATCTGGAAGGTGATCTTGTAGTTGGCCGCGTTGGTGGTGAAACCGGCGATGCGGTGTTTGCAATCTCCATTGATGACGACGGTGAAGTCAGCCTTGCGCAGTACCAGTCCATCAAGCAGTTTGATACAGACAGCCATGATGAGTTCGTCAACTTGGACGGCAAGATCTCTGCTGTTCTGACAGTCATTGATGGTGATGGCGATGTGACCAGCCAGAGCATTGAAATTGGTGAGAAGATCCGGTTTGGTGATGATGGGCCAACGATCACGTCTCTTGAGCTGAACAAGTTCGTTCAGGTTGATGAGAGTACGGGTCTGGATAATGACGACACCACTGAACCAGCTGTTGCAGCCCTGTTTGATGGTGTTTCCGGCAAAGGTTCTGATGAGGATATGGCTCCTCAGTTCGCTCGCGATAACGTGGTGGACTTTGCCTATGATAATGGCGCTGATGGCGCGTCTCATAAGGTGACGCTGAGCATTGATGATGCAGCCTCAGGTCTTCAGACCACAGCGGGCGCTGATATTCTGCTTTATCTGGAAAACTGTTTTGTTGTCGGCCGCGTTGGTGGTGAAACCGGCGATGCGGTGTTTGCAATCTCCATTGATGACGACGGTGAAGTCAGCCTTGCGCAGTACCAGTCCATCAAGCAGCTTGATACAGATAGCCATGATGAGTTCGTCAACTTGGACGGCAAGATCTCTGCTGTTTTGACGGTGACTGATGGTGATGGTGATGTGACCAGCCAGAGCATTGAAATTGGTGAGAAGATCCGGTTTGGTGATGATGGGCCAAGTGTAACCGATCAGCAGCAGGATGTGACTGTTGATGAGGACAACATCGACACGATCCTGTCAACGGGTACGAGCCCTGATGACTTAGGTGGTACAGGTAATAGCAACTGGATTCAGTTCTTGAGTGGCACTGCGATCAAGACAGGAAGTCTTCAGGGCACTGTAGATTTTGGTGCTGATGGGGATGCTGGCGCCGACTCGTTCACTTTTGTTGGAGACGCGGCGCAGCAACTGACAGATCTTGGCTTGTCTTCTGATGGGGATGCGGTTCAGTTCCAGCATGCACAAGTAGGCACAAATCTGACATTGATGATTGGTGTTGCAGGTGGCCGCCCGGTCATCGGCTTGCTTCTGAACAATGAGACCGGTGCATTTGAAGTGTTGCAAGCTGATCAGCTGGACCATGTGACCGGTAATGGTGAGAACACTGACCTTCAGCTTCTCAATGGTGATGAGCTTGCTGCCATCGACTTTGGTTCTGTGATTATTGCGACAGATGGAGACGGGGACACCGTTGCTCTGGATGGCAAGCTGGATGTGACGGTTGTTGATGACATCCCAGCGCCAGAACTTTGGGTTGATGATCATATTCGCATTGACGAGACCGAGGGTGATCACAGTGATAATGTTCCGCCGAAGTGGCGCATTCGCAAGCTGTTTAAAGATGTTGACGAAAAGGGCAGTGATCCTGATCTGAGCGGTCCAATCTACGCGCGGAATGATGTTCTTGATTTCCATAAGCATGTTGGTGCTGATGAGCGCGGCGGTCATGAGCTGGTATTTCGCATTGATAACGCAGATTCTGGCCTGACCACGACTGAAGGTTTGGCGATCACGCTTCATCTGGAAGATGGTCAGATTGTTGGTCGTGTACCAGACGGAGATGCTGCGTTTGCAATCCACTTGCATCAAAACGGTAAGGTCTCAATGGTTCAGTACATGTCCATTGAGCACCCGGACACCGGATCTTCTGATGAACATGTCTCGCTTGATGGCAAGGTGAGTGCAATCCTGACTGTCACCGATGAAGATGGCGATGCGGTTTCAACTGAGATCTCTGTCGGCAATCTTCTGACGTTTGATGATGATGGACCACGTGTGACTAATCAGCAGCAGGATGTGACTGTTGATGAGGACGACATCGACACGATCCTGTCAACGGGTACGAGCCCAGATTACTGGGGCCTTGAAGCTGATGGCAACTGGACTGAATTCTTGAGTGGTTCTGCGATTGCAGCGGGAGATCTTCAGAACACTGTTGACTTTGGTGCTGATGGGTATGCTGGCGCTGGCTCGTTCACCTTTGTTGGAGATGCGGCACAGCAGCTGAGCAACCTTGGTTTGTCTTCTGACGGTGATGTGGTTCAGTTCCAGCATGCGCAGCTGAGTGCGACTATCACATTGATGGTTGGTGTTGCTGGTGGTCGTCCGGTTATTGGGCTGCTTCTGAATACCGAGACTGGTGAGTTTGCTGTGTTGCAGGCCGATCAGCTGGACCATGTGACTGGTAATGGCGAGAACACCGCGCTGCAGCTTGTCAATGGTGATGAGCTTGCTGCCATCGACTTTGGTTCTGTGATTATTGCGACAGATGGGGACGGGGACACCGTTGCTCTGGATGGCAAGCTGGATGTAACCGTTGTTGATGACATCCCTGCGCCAGAACTCTGGATTGATGATCATATTCGTATTGACGAGACCCAAGGGCCGCATAGTGACAACATTCCACCTTGGATCGGTTCTGATACATTCAAAGATGTTACAAATACAGGTGGCGATTTTGATTTGAATGGCCCCATCTATGCTCGAAATGACGTCCTGGACGGGTCCTTGAATGTAGGAGCTGATGAAGCCGGCAGCTACGAAGTCACTCTCGAAATTGCCAGTGATGGTATTTCATCTGGTCTGTTTACGACTGAAGGTGATGAAATCTTTCTCTCTGAAGAGAATGGGATGATTGTTGGTCGTCTTGCGGGGGGGGATGGCCGACCTGAGGGACTAGCCGTTTTTGCTATCCATGTGCATCAAAATGGTGATGTGTCTATGGTTCAGTACATGTCTATCAAGCATCCAGATACGACGTCTTCCGATGAGCATGTGTCACTTGATGGCAAGGTAACAGCAGTTTTGACTGTTACGGATGAAGATGGCGATGTGGTTTCCACGCAAGTGCAGATTGGTGAGCATCTGACGTTTGATGATGACGGCCCGCACATTCACGGCTTCACCGTAACTGGTGAAACTGTAGAGCTGGATGAGACTGTAGGACAGCAACTTGATGAAGTTGTTGCTGTCCCAGATTCTGACATCCGGACTTTGTTTGCCTCACTGGATAGTCAGGCTGCAAATGATCCGGATATGGAGACAATTTACGCTCATAATGTGAACTTAGTTGAAGCCAATATCTATATTGGAGCGGATGGAGTTGATGCTCCGGAAGTCACCCTGGAAATTGCTGCTCAAGGCACAGATTCTGGTTTGCAAACGACAGATGGCTCTCAAATCAACCTTTATACTGAGGGTGATTTGATTGTTGGTCGTGCGGGTGATGCCAATGCTGCTGTTGTCTTTGCTGTCTCGATTGATGAGTACGGTAGCTTGAGTGTTGTTCAATACGCATCTTTGAAACATGTTCAGAACGAGAACGACCATACGCTGGACTTAGCAGGCAAAATCTCTGCTGTTTTGACCTTAACTGATGGAGATGGGGACACAGACACTGCATCTGTCGATATTGGTGACAAGATCATCTTCCATGATGATGAGCCCACTGCCACGGGAACTGGTTCGAAGATCACAGTAAGCGAGGCAGATGATTTTGGCGTGACGACTTCCGGCACGCTTCAGTTTGAAGGTGGCTCAGATGGAGCTACCGTAACTGCTGCACGGATCGTTGATGATCAAGGATATGCACGCCGTATTGATCTGGAAGAACCTAAAGGTCAACGGAGTGACTTCCTGACTGTTGGCGGGGAGAAGGTCGTTCTTTCCAGCACGACAGCACCAGATGGTGTGATCACCATTGAAGGGGCCACTGAAACTGGCGGTGCTACCGCATTTACTGTGATTGTCCAGCCTGATGGGGCCTATGAATTTACTCAGCACCTTGGTTTTGATCACCCTGATGTTGGTGAGGCTGGTAGTGACGATCGTATTGATCTGCGATTGCGTTTCACTGTCACAGATGGGGATGGTGACACATCAACTGCGACAGCTGTAATCTCTGTCGAAGATGATGAAGTTGTCCTAACAGGCGCGTCTCAAACAGCAACAGCGGATGAAGATGATATCGTCAACTTGAACTCTGGCGTGCAGGGGAATGCCCCTCGCGATGGGGATCAGGATGGTTCGACGACAGGTGAGAATGACAACAACGGACCAGCTTATCTGACTGATAATATCAGTGCTCTTGTCGATTTTGGCAATGATGGCGGTACGTTTGATATCTCAGCTGATGCGGTTGCGAGTTTAACACAGATGGCTCTCACTTCAGGTGATGAACCGCTGTCCTATGTGGTGATTGATGACAAGATTGTCGGTTACGTCGAAACTGATGGCAACACAGAGTACAGTTTCCAGAATGATCGCCCAGTGTTCTCGCTGGACCTGACATCTGACAGTGGTGATGTGGTCTTCAAGCTGTTTGATCAACTGGATCATGTTGCTGGCAATGGTGAGAATGATGTTCAGCAACCTCTAGTGATCGACTTTGGATCCGTGATTGATGCGGTTGATGGCGATGGTGACAGCGTTAATCTTGCTGGAAAATTCTCTATCAAGATTGTTGATGACATGCCTATCATCGATAGCAGCTCTTATGAGACAAACCTTGTTGTCAACGATTCCTTTGAAGAGCCGGATATTGGGTCTTCCGGACATAAAGCCATCGATACAATGTTTGGCTGGATGTCAACCAATGGAACCAAATTTGAACTGCATTCCGACAGCTTCAGTCCATCATCTGATGGGGTTCAGTATCTGGAACTGGATAAGGATGGAGACGATTCTGGTGAAGTTGATGGTATCTACCAGAATATCCAGACGGAAGCGAATACACAGTATGAGTTGACGTTTGACCTTGCTGATCGGGCTGGTAATGGTCCAACCAGTGATGTGAGGGTGCTTTGGAATGGTGTTGAGGTTGGTGAGTACTCAACCAACAGCACTAATTGGACAACTATTACTCTCAATGTAGTCGGTACTGGTCAATCTGGTGGTGATCGTCTTGAGTTTATTGAGCTGACGGCACCCGACCAAAACAACGGTCTTGGCACCTATCTGGATGACATTCAGCTTCACAATGTTGGGCTTGTAGTTGATGAGGCAGACCTTGCTAGCGGGAATGCAGAAGTCTCTGGCAGCCTGCACATCAATTGGGGGACTGATGATGCCGACAGTGATGTTTCTTCTCCTGTGCATGGTTCAGATCGCAGCGTTTCCTTTATCAATGTTACAGATGGGGAGCAGGCGAAGACTGGTGGCAACATAGCACTTGAATCAGCTGGTGCTCCTGTCTTGCTCCAAGCGTTTGGTGCAGTTCTGATTGGCTACACCGGTTTGGCTCCTGCGGGTGCCAATGATCTGAGCAATGCAGTCTTCAAAGTGACATTGTCTGATGATGGTTCAGGCACGTATACATTTGAACTGCTTGAACAGCTGGATCATGAAGGTGATGAAGGAGAAGATCTTTCTTTGTCCTTCGATTTTGAGGCGAAGGACAGCGATGGTGATAGCGTTGCTGGTGACTTTACCGTCAACATCCTTGACGATGTGCCAGCTGGTGCCGCTGATAATGTGATTGGCTCTGAAGATGTTGCATTCGATATCAATGTTCTGAGCAATGATGCTGTTGGGGCTGATAAAGACGCAACAGTTCTGCTTGAAAACGCTGGGGTTACTGTTGAGGGCGGCAGTGTTGTTGTAAACTCTGATGGCACTGTGAGGTACTCACCTGTTGCCGACTTCAACGGGCAGGATAGCTTTAGCTACCGTATTGAAGATGCTGATGGTGATGTTTCTGATGTGATCACTGTGACAGTTGATGTCACTCCAGTGAATGATCGTCCAGTCCTGACTGTTACAAATGTTCAGTCCAATTTTGCAGAAAACGGGGTCGGACCGGTTGCTGAATTTAGTGCCTTTGATGTTGATGGCGATGCGCTGACATACTCCTTGACGGGTGAAGATGCTCATTTGTTCGAAATCAGAGGCAGTGAAGTTTACTTCAAAGCTGCACCTGATTTCGAGAACCCGTTGGATGTGGACGTTGATCAAGACTACAACTTCAATATCGTTGCGAGTGATGGAACTGAAGACGCGAGCGAAGACGTTGAAGTGTCTGTGACAAATCAGGCTGCTGAACTTAATCTGTTCTTCAAGCCAGGTAGTTCGGACAAGCTCAAAGTTAGAGATGATTTTGAGGAGCACAACGGTTCCTACGATTATGGTCATGGACATAGCAACGGTGTTGTTACTTGGACTGGAGCGTGGACTGAGAACGG
Source organism: Pseudovibrio sp. Ad5 (assembly GCF_001623095.1). Classification (NCBI taxonomy): domain Bacteria; kingdom Pseudomonadati; phylum Pseudomonadota; class Alphaproteobacteria; order Hyphomicrobiales; family Stappiaceae; genus Pseudovibrio; species Pseudovibrio sp. Ad5. The sequence goes on from NZ_LMCH01000001.1 coordinate 38,318, forward strand.
AAACCTTGATGGGGATTCCGATTATGGAGATGTTTATGTTCCGCAGCAGGGCGGAGCGATCTCCGGTCATCTTTACTTCCCGTCCTGGACACCAAATGGTGAGGGATCCGTTTCCAGATCGGTTGATCTGACGAATGGAGAAAATCTAAAGCTGGAGGTTTCAGTTGGGAACCGTCTGGAATTCGGTGATGATCAGTTCGATCTCTTGATTGAATGGGATGGCGGAAGCGCCCGTATCCCAATGTTTGATCAATCGACGCAGAGCAGAAGCGAAGTCATTACGATTGACATAAGCAATCTGCCTGGTTGGAACCCTTCTGAAACTACGATCACTTTTGAAGTGTCTGGTATGGAAGGAACGGACGATTATGCCCGAGTTCTCGATGTGAAGATCACTGGAGACAATGTTATTGATCCTACGACCGAGCATGACATTGACTTTACTCTTGGTGGGGAAGGTGTTGCGATTGCTGATATGCTTGGCGTTAATGATGCCGATAATGACACTTCCAAACATCAACTTTCCAGTGCAGTCATAACGCTAAAGAATTATCAGCAGGGGGATGCTCTGAGTTATCTCCCACAGGGAGCGTTCTCTGGTATCTCTGCCAGGGCAGCCGTCGTAGGTGGCAATCTGGTTCTGACCCTCTCTGGAGATGCAAGTTACGCAGCATATGTTGCGGCAATCAAATCCATTGAATTCAACACCTCTTCAGACATTGACACGAGAACTATTGAAATGGTTGTCAGCAATGGCGCTGAAGAAAGTGGTGTTGCAACCACAACGGTCAATGTGATTGAGAATGCGGATAATCTAAATACCATCGTTGTCGATTATAATGAGCCTGCGTATTCTCAGAACAAGTATTACGAGAATGATCCAGACAAGAACTCAGGGTGGCATTATCGCTTAAATGGTACCGATCAGAACGACAGAATTGAAGGGCAGGGTAACTGGCATAATGATCTGTCTGGTGGTGATGGCAATGATCTTTTGATTGGGGATGATTGGCATCCGTCAAGTAGCCGCAACTATTCTGATACGTTCAATGGTGGTGCGGGTTATGACCGGATGACCAGCGGTAGTGAAGATGATCTTGATGCATTCATCTTCGACGTTCTGGATGGAAGCTTTGATACAATCACCGACTTTGATGGTACGGCCCAGGGGGAAACAGATCAAAATGTTGATCGCCTCGATATTTCGGATCTCCTGAACAAGGCTTTCGGAGACGATGAAGTTGATGCTGCAGAAGCTGGACAGTACGTGAAGGTCCAGGAAAATGGTTCTGGAAGTGATGTGCTTGTTGATGTGGATGGGGCTGCCAATGGCGAGAACTGGTCGAAGATCGCTCACCTTGATAACATCAGCAATACAGACACCATTAAAGTGGTGCTGGATGATGATGGCTCTTATAGTCAAGTAGACGTTGTGGCCTAAGAAAAAGCCGGGTCTCATATGAGACCCGGCTTTTCGTATGTTTGTACAGTAAGTGCTCTACTGTTTGTTGAGCGATGGCTTACTGCCTCGCGTTTGCTTCGCGGACGACCCAGGCTGTCTGATCGCCATATATCGCGACAGAGTATCCTTCATACTCACGGATCAAAGCACCCAGCTCGCCGACAGCAAGGAGGCGGCTGCTTTGGTCGATGGACTGGCCGATTTTGTAGCGTTTGTTTTCGCTGTTCAAAACATAACGCTCGCCGATCAGGCTCGCTCCGGTGACAGTCAGAGACGGATATGAGAGGTCCCGCGTCAGGAAGCTGATGAAACCAGGGTTTCGCAAACTCTCTCTGATGAAGTTGGAGTAGGGGATCAAATCAATGTTGTTGCTTTTTTCTGATTTGATCAGGCAGTCGCGTGTTGCAGCTGGATTGACTGCAGCTTCCAAAATGTAGCGCTGGCGTTCCTCTGGAAACGTTGTGAGAGCGAGGCTTTCGCTGCTGCTTAGGATATCGAGCCACAGTACAGTCACAGGGATCTGTGAGACTGGTACTGAAAGATTTTCAGAGCAGAGAGCTCCCTCAGAGGGCGGCGTTACAAGCAAGGGCAGGAAGTTCTTTTTTAGCTCTTCAGGTATCACGCCTTTGGCCTTAGCGGATTCCATCCAAGCAAGGAACACGACTTCAGCTGCTTCGTTAAGCTCAGGATCGTCCAGAGCGACGTTTTGGAACCGGACATCTGCTTTACTTTGAGAGATTACGCCCTGTTGCTTTTCGCTTTTTGCTTCCAGCTTTCCGTTTGTTGTCTGCTGGCCTGCATCTGTTTCTTCTAATGCAGTTGGCTGACTGGTTGGTGACGTTGATGCTTGAGCGGATGCAATGCCGATGCTGCTTAGCAAACGTTCAGTTGCTTTTTGAAGCGGCGTTGCGGGTGCTTCAGGGCCAGTTTTGGGTTGTCCTGCCGCATTGCTTTTGGCGAGGCGGCTGGAAGATTTTTGATTTGGTTGGCTAGCTACAAAACCGTCTTGTTGTTTGATTGCCCGCGCCAGTTCCAATACTTTGGTTTGGCGCTCTTCGACCGGTTCATTCGTGAGTGGATCAACAGCAGCAAGCAGGGGTTCAATACCGCCATCAAAGTTGGCTTTGAGATCTACGACCTGTCCGTTTTCTTGTACCAACTTGACGAGAGAACGCAGTGGAATAAACGTAGCGTACTGCCTGGAGTATGAGCGTAAGAAACCAGACCAGCGATCAATATCCTGGCTTGCTATGATACCGCTGACTTCAAGAGTTTCATCGTCGAGACGGAAGATGATGGTGTCATCAATCAAAGCACGCTTGGCCAGTTTGCGCACATCCAGAAGATAATCATCTGCAGTTTTGATGTTTGATGTTACGCCGGAGATGCCATTCAACCCGCGTAGGTCCGCGATTAGTTGGTCAGCACTTGTTTTATCGAGAACAGAACCGCTCAGGGTTAACTCTCCGTCATCCGCAAGTGCGAAGCTTACGTTGGATCCGCGAGATTGCAGATAACCAGCAATATCTTTCTTCAGTGTTTCGATCACGCGCACGCGCAAGCGGACAGGTACTTCAGTGCGTTCTACTGCTTCTGTTATTGCCCGGCGCTGAACAGGTTCGCTGACATAGCCTGTCAGATAGATCTGATCATCCACGTCCTGACGCAGGCTTAGCCTTTCTGCAAAGGGGAGATCTGCCAGAGCGAGACGCACTGCATCAATGCCTCCATTAGGAAGGGCACTTGCTGTGCGAGGAGATATTTTACCTGAGCCAACGAGGTAAAAACCACCGAGAACGACGGCGCTTGCAACTGTCGCAAAAGCTATGCGTTTGCGGTGTTTTGCGATTGGAGCGAATATCGCGTCAACGTGCTTTGCATTCTCGCCAAGGATTGAGTTTGCAGCAGAGTTCTCTGCTGTTTGCTCGTCATCTTCATGGGGAGCATTCAATGCTTTGCTTAGTGTTGCCCATTGAGCGTTTTTGGCGCCAAGTGCAATTTTGATGACACCAATGCTGATGACATCAAGAGGCTCAATCTCGACCCATTCGTCATTGCCACTACTTAGAGAGACACCGTTTTCTGTCCGGACATCTCCTGCCTTTGCAGAGATTTCGATTTTGTTGTCTTGCAGGCGTAGCTGCATATGGCTTGCGGCAACGCTCAGATCTGCCAGTTGCAAATCGTCGTTTCTGTCCGAACCAAGTGTATACTCACCCGGCTCGAGCATGACTTCCGCGCCAGCCTGTTGGCCTACAAGAATTTTGAGGATGAGTTTACCCATTCGCCGTCCCACCTAAACAAGCGCTGGAGTTCGCCAGATTGACTATTTGCCAAAAGCGAACTGGAAAATGCCATGGAATGTCAGCGTTCGGGAAGACCGAACCTGTCTCATGGACCTGAATATACAAAGGCTCTCTTCCACACTCGCTTTGGCAACCGGAAGAGAGCCTTTTTAAAAAGGTTTAGGCAATGTTACGTGCGCAGGCTTTAACCATATCGGCGTGCGCCTTCACCATGCTGGTTCGTGTCTGACCCATGGTGGTATAAGTGTTCACGAGCAGCTGCAAAGTGAACATTTTTTCAGTTTCAGCCAAGTTGGAGTTTTGCGCTTCAATGATCTTGTCATTGATCTTGTCCATCTCGGTCTGGAAGCGGACGCTGATGTCGAGCGCATTCATGCCCGCTTTGTTCGCCAGTGCTTCGGGAGCTGCTGACGTGTAGGACGCTGTAATGCCTTGAGTAAAAGACGTCATGTTGACTCTCCTAATGTTTGCGCGGCTCTAACACTGGACTGGAAATTTGCGCAGGACGTCCTGTGCTGCAGTGATGCCGTTTATCACTGTTTGAATACGTTGGTAGTCAGCCTCAGTTTGAGGCTCCTCGGATTTTTTACGAATCCAAGAGGAAAGAGCGTCCAATTTCTTTTCGAGTTTTTGGGCATGTTCTGAACCTTGCTGACTTTTTAAAGTCTCTTCCAGATCGGTGACATACATCTCGTTATTGGTGTTCTCGTCTTGCACGCGTCAGTCCTTTGTTTCAACGCTTCCAGTTTTTTTTAAAAATTTGACTCATTATTGAGCAAGTTCCGCTCCAGCATTGTCCTATTCAGCACAGTGATAGAACGATCCTTAATTTTTATGATGCCAGCGCGTTCCCACTCTTTCAGGCGGCGATTGATATTGCTGCGTGTTCCGCGTGCCATTGCACCCAGGTCACTCTGTGTAACGATTGCGCCAGAGATCACAGACTTGTCCTTTGGGTTGTCGCCCGCAGGGGTGCCGATCGACTCGAGCAAGCTGAGCAGCGCATGTGCCAGGCGAGCCGAGAGGCTTGGCAGTGACAAGCAGCGTGTCGATTCGATGTAGGAGCGATAATGTTTCGCTACAACTACAGCCAGCGCGCGACAAATCTCGGCACTCTGCTCGTTGATCACATGAAATGCAGAGCGTCTGATTTTGTGAACGACTACGTTTCCTAACGCGCAAGCTGTATCTGCGTGAACAGATCGCTGAAAGACACCTAACTCGCCGAAGCTTTGGCCTGCTGTGATGATGGCATAAAGGAAGGTAGATCCATCTTCGCGCAAGTGACTTAAGCGAACATGTCCACTCTCAATGATGTAAAGAAATTCAGCATCATCTTCCTGAAGATAGATGTTCTCGCCGTTTGAGTAGGTTTGGCGAATTGCTGATTGCTCTAAAGATGCACATAATTCATCATTCAGCTCTTGAAACAATGCTGCGTTTTCTTTCCAGCTGCTTTCACCTGAGGATGAGGTGCCAGTATTATGAGCTCTTGATGCGCCTCTACCCAGGCTTGCATCATATACTGCCTTTTCCATAGAAATGTACCGTGTCCTCTTACTTAAATAAGTGCAGCTATTTTAGAGGATGAAGATATACTGGTCTCCGCAGAGCAAATATACTTCGTCTTTTTCTTATTATACTCTACCAATATTCCACCCCAATCTCACTCGTACACAATTGCGAAGAATTGTGCTTCAGAACACGGACAAAACTATAATTAAGACAGCTAATAAGCGAGTCAAGTCTGGCTGTCATCATCTAACTTATATTTTAATGGATATTGACTGTATCCCTCGGGATTGTGATTTTAAGTGCGAAAAAGTCACGATTTCCCTCCGTAATGTGAACAAGTGTGAGTCATTATAAGATTGAAACTGGTGTATACCTGCATGCACTGATTGTAGTTTTTATAGTGAACTCAATTCACCTATTAGATAATCGACCGTTTGCTCGAGTTTTGCAGGGCTAAGTTGTCCTGCTTCGTATAAAACCGCCAGATGTAACGTTCCATCTTTAGATTTCCCTGTATGCAGATTGGTTCCAATTTCAGGTTTGAAGCCAGCTCGGGTTAAAAGAGCTTCATTTGCTGAATTCTGGTCACCCGTTGTGGTTCGACCAAGGCTGACAACAACGCTGTTGCCACCTTCGACAGGGGTAAACGTCAGTTCACCGGATTGTGAAAGGAGGTAAGACAGACTTCCATCCATCTGCGGAGAAAAGGGGATCTTCATATTGTTTGCGAACGCTTCCAGGCTTGACTGGATGGCACTTGAAAACTGCATTCAATCCTCTCCTTTGTTCTTCCTTGGTTTCATGTTGCAGCAGCTATTTCATTAGCGATGACGGGTCAGTGAACAGTAGCTGACGCAGCGCTGACCTGAGCAAAGTTGTTAACCGGCGTAGCGTCGGTTGCTGTTTGATATTGCTCTTCTTCCAGGATCGTTAGCTGTTCTGACAGTACCAGTAATGTTTCGAGTTGCTGATTGCGGATGTTTTCGTTTGTGAGGATGGTGTCAGGAACCTCACGGTGCAATGCAAGCAGGTTGTTTGTGTAGTTCAACGATGCGCTGGCCCCAGCAGGAGCGAGTGGCGCAACAAGACTTTGTGCGTCAGCAGGTGATGTGACTGCTTTGCCCAGATAATGGAACAGTGAGCTTGCCAGCTTCTCTGTGCCCAGCTCTTCCACGACACGTGTGAACTCTGAGAAGCTGCGACCTGTCAGTTTGGTCGCGACATGCACACCCTCATAGACGGTTCGCAGGCTCTTCAGTTTGCCCAGCTCGGTCAGGACCGCTTCCAGATGAGTAGGCTCATCCTGGGTATCTGCAATTTCCAAGCCCTGACTTGCGGCGGTTGTAAACAGGTCCACAACATCATCAAAAGAGGTGAGGGGTGAGCTTTCATTGCCGTTTACATCGTGATGCATTGAATGTGTGCGTGCGATCAGGTCATTGAACTTATCGAAGATGATTCCGAAGTTCGCTTCACTGCGCAGCATGTCGCGGTAGTGCTCGCGGATGACGGCAGGATCGGTTCCCAAGTCCTCGGCTTTGTCATGGGCAAGTTCCGCGACTGCAAAGCCTGCGCGCACATCACGTCCAGTCTCACCGCTTTCCATGTATTCGCGGGCATTGAGCAGAGCGCCCAGAAGAGCGTCATTTGCTCCTGTGGTCTCAAAATGCTCGATGGCGATCTGCAGGGCGGCATACTGGTGCGTTACGTCACCATCAAACTGCTGCAAAAAAGCAAACACGTCCTGAGGGCTGAGTTGCCCTGAGCCTTCACCGTTGGTGCTTTGGTTGTGCTGATAATCCTGTAGCCGCTGTACCAAACCTTGCAGCTTATCCTGAGAGGGCATGTCAGGCAGCTTATCGTAATAGTCGGCAATCCGTGTGATTGCTTCTATGTTAGCGCCTTGCCCTTGCCGGATTGAGCGGCTTTCCAGTGATCTTTTGTCGAGGCGTGAGGATACGGCCTGGCCAAGCTCTTCAGCGGCGTCCGTCAGTTTAGATGGATTGTTGAGCTGCATGACGCGCTCAGCGCGGCGCTGCCCTGTGGCTTCCGCAACCAGTGGAGCGCCAACTGGCGACTCAGCGTTGTGAGTGGCAATCGTTGATCTTAAGACCTCTAAGCTCATTGAAAAGTCCTCCGCTGATACTACGAATAAGAATATGTCATTTTCATACTTCTTTTAGCGAAATTGCTTTGTGTCGGGCGACACAAGTGGGCTCACCCATTTTGCTAATTCTGTCATTGCTAAATTTCGATTTTGAAGGTGTGTCGTTCGGAACAGCGGTGCCCCGGTCTGCCCGTTTATAGAGGGCGTATAGTGTTTTGATGGGAATGTTGTATGGCGAAGACCGGATCCAGCAAGGAAGAGTTGCTTCCCCAGTTCACTGTAAGTGGTGATGCAGGCGCGTTGAGTGCCTATTTGGATGATGCATTAAGCCTTTGTAACGCTGATAAGAACTGGCCTTCAGAAAATGAATGGCAAGATGTGTCTTACCAGATGGTTGCGAGCTTGCAGGAGTTGCTTGATCTTCCTGCCGTTCAGAAAGATCCGGTCGCGCTGAGCTTGATTAACGGACTGCTTGCTTCGAAGAGTTTTGATGACTTTTTGCAGGGGTATGATGCGATTGCTGAGCATTTCACGAAGCGATTGAAAGACAACGAAAATAATAGCGGTGCTGCGCGGTCTCAGTTTGCGAAGCCCCAAAAGAATGCGGGTCGTACTCGCCTTATTTTGTGATGTGAGGAGATGAAAATGATTAATGGTGTTGGCTCAGGCTCATCTACTACTGTAGACCCAGATACTCTTGCTCCTCCAAAAGATGACGACACAGCTAAAGCAGCCTCCGGTGGTGCTGGTGATGGTGCGCAGGAAAGGGCGGCGCAGCAAGGTCCCGCGCTGCAGGCTGCAGAAACGCAGACCAGTGTTTGGGATAGTTTCTTATCCAATCTGCCGGAAGCCGATCCTGATTTTGAGAATCCTTTGTTGTCGATTCCAGGGACGACGAACTACGCGACCGACCCGAGTAAGTATAATGTTTATGTGGCCAGTGTTTTGGTAGATCCGGCTGATACTGTTGCTGATGAAGACTTGCCAGCGAACTATAGCAATCCGTCACCGCATGAATTTGTCTCCTGGCATCCGGCAGTTCAGCTGCGTTATTTGCGCGATAATTTCACTGAGGCGCAGATTCAGTCAGGAAACACAGTCATTGGTACAGGGTCCAATCAGGTTGGTGTAATTCGCTCCGATGATAAACGCAGTGTGACCATCGTGAATGAGTTGACAAAATCTCGTATTTTCCAGCTCTCGAAGACGGAGCAGGAGCGACTCGCAAACAACTCCATCTTTAAGACCAGAATTGCGCCGCTGTTGGATCTGCTGCCAAATGCAGATACAGACCTTGCTGCCAGCCGCGCTGTGATTACGGCCCAGATCGACAAAGAGATTAATGACGTTAAGAACAAGACGTTGACTAACAAAACCTCAGGTTCTGACCGTGATAAGTTCAATGAGGACAAGCAGGCCTACGTCAAGCAGTTGGAAATGCTGAGAGATAATGTTCCTAATACCGGAATTTATGCTCGTTCAGATCTGGCTACCGAAATGCAGGAAATTGTGAAGCGTTTTGAGCGGGCGCATGCTTATTTTGATGTGAAGACACCAAATCTGGCTAATCCAGCGCGGAACTCGAGAGATGTTCTAACGCCAGATAATAATGCCTCGATCAACCGTGGTTATGCTGTTTTTATCGAGCAAGAGCAGCGTATTCTGGCAATCAAGCAAGCTGAGCAGCAGATGTTATCTGCTGGTGGTATCACAAACTCAGATGGTACAATTTCCCGGTTGGATTTGCCGACGCTGGTGGCGCTCATTCAGAATCAGGCCAGTTTGAAACAGCAGGCGATCATTACAATGAGAACAGAGCAGCTGACCCAGCTCAACCAGCTGTCTCAGGCCTATGCGGAAATGCAGCGTATTGTGAACGAAGCACTGAAGAAGTTCGATGATACCGGAAAGGACGCGGATAAAGAAAAGCACTCTCTTTCTGTGTCTTTTGATAATCCTAGCCAGTTCAGTACTGCTGTTGCGTATATGTTTGAAGACTTCGCTTCGGGTAAGCCGCACCCTGTTGAGAAGGAATTCAATATTACCCGGCCAACGCATGATATGATTAACAATAGTAGTGGAAGCAAGAACTCCTTTAAGCGGACGCAGTGGGAACGCTTCTCAACGCAGTTGAGTGATGCGGTTACGCTTCTGAACCCTCAGTTGCTGACCAATGATATCAATCAGGATAACCGTGAACAGAACCGTTCGTACGAGCAGGCGACTGGTACTGTGCGCCGTAGTTTTGATCTGAATATTCAGATTGCGCGTGGCTTCTCTTAAAAGCTTTTTTTTGTGATGGCAGCTCTGGCATGTAAGTCAGGGCTGCGTTTTATTTTGACTGGGTACGGGATTCGGAATGCGGGTTGCATCGATTACAATTGGCGTGAATGAGGTTTCCAACTGGAAGGTTGAAGACCAGGTTCAATTGCCAGAGGGCAAAAAGCTTGCTCCTGTATTTTTGCCAGAAGTGCGGCCCTTAAATGAGGTCTTGTACCGTCCGACACTGGATGAGCGCCTACCTTCTCTTTTATTGCCGGATTTATCTGAAACAGACATTCTTTTGCCGACTGAGTTGAGCGAAATGCGCAAGGAGCTTCAGCGTTTGTTTGCTGCGGCAGCTTTGCGTGAGCAGGGTGAGCGGCAGCGTGTTCTAAAAGGTGTTGCAGACCTGTTGATGGGTGATGTGTTGCTTGATGAAGACCTGCAGGCAGCCCTTGCCATGTTGTTGCAAGGGTGAATTTGATGACAGCGCTCAACAGTCGGCAGCGAGACTTCCTTCTTCTCAGTATCTACATCATGACGCAAAACTGCAAATATGCAGAGGCGCTCACTATGGTGCAGGGTATGATGGTGATGGAAGATCATTCCAAAGACGTGCTTCTGGCTCGCACGGTTCTGCTTTTCCTTCTCAACCGTTTTGACCTTGCGCTCGAAAGTCTGCGGGAGTTGGACCTGTTGGATCCACTTGAGCAGTTTGGTAAGTATACGCGTAGTGATGAGCAGTCCATGCGTCATTACATTCGTGCGCGTTGCCTTTATACGCTCCATGATGCTGATAAGGCTAAGGATGCGATTGATATCTATCTTGGCAACCGCCGGCAGAAACTCTCCCAATAACTCCAGATTGTGATCGAAGGGGAGGGTTTGCTTCCTCCTCTTATGCAGACTGAACTGCCTTTTGTTGGTGGCAGATCAGCCTGTTGGCTGTGCTCACATGTTCGTGATGCATAAAAAATCACTGCACAATGCGTATTGCCTATTCTTGTGTTCTGTTTGGCACAGAACACCTTCTGATTGCGCTCTATTGTTTTCTTAAATGCTGAATTAGTCAGAGATAAAGAAAGGGCGCCATGTCACTTCTCGATATGCCCAAACAGTCACCAGAGCTCTTTGCTGAGACGATTAAAGAGATCGCTGAGCCGCTCGTTGAGCATCTTGATTCACTGGGTTTCAAGGATGAAAAATTCTACCAGTTGATGAAGCAGGGTGTCTCCATATCCGAGATGCTGGGTTTGTCAGAGGAGGAGCTCGCAGCTGTCTATGAGATGGCTCGCCGGAACATCTCCGTCGGTCAGGTCGAGAAGGCGAAGTCGCTCTTTATTATGTTGGTGCAGATTGCTCCGATGGAAGAGCAATACACCTATGGCCTCGCGATGACCTATCAGATTCAGGGCGACGTTCGCATGGCCGTGAAGCTCTATCTGCATTTCATCAGTATGGATGCGACCAACCCGCAGGGGTATCTGCGTCTTGGTGAATGTTTGCTTGCTGCAAAAGAGTACCAGGAAGCTGGTGACGCGTTTGAAGCCGCACTGCGCATGTTTGATGATCCCGTCAAAAATTATGACGACAAGAAGTATGCGCAAACCATGATGAAAAGCGCACGCCAAAAACTGGTCTGACAATAGTTTTGATCTCAATTATTTAAGCATGGAGAATAGATATGGAGCTTCCTAAAGGTCTGGGCCTTGGTCTGAATAGCAACAGTCTGGGCGATATTTTTGATACGACCTCTGAAATGGCTGGCAAGGCTGGTGATGTAAAAGGTGCAGGTAAGATTGGGCCGGGAGCACTTGCATCTGTTGGTGGTACGCCGATGATTGCAACCATTGCGTTTGCGCAGCACATCACGCGTCTTTCAAACAGCCTTACTCAGGTTGGTCCTGAAACTCCGCTGACCACTTCCAGCTTCCAGGATATTGAAGTGCTTGTTGCGTCTGTTCTGGATAAAATGCAGGGCACTCAGGAAGCGGTTGAGAAGAACAAAGTGGGTCTTACCCAAGCGAAGCAGAAAGGTGCTTTGCAGGATAAGGCGATCAAGCTTGAAGAGTCTATCCGCAAGCAGGAAGAAGCTGAGAAGAAGCAAAAAGGTCTCAGCATCTGGCAGAAGATCTCTCTGGCATTTCAGTGGGTTGCTGCGGCAATCTCCATTGTGGCCGGTACAATTCTGGCGGTTATTCCAGGGCTTCAGGTTGTCGGGGCGTTTATGATTGCTGCCGGGGTGGTGCAGCTTGCCATGGCCATTGATGCCACGGTGCAGGCCGCGACTGGCCAAAGTATCGCCGGACACATTGCTGTGGCCGCTGGTGCGGATGAAGAAACCGTCATGAAGGTTGATATTGCCATGAAAGTGGTTGCGGCCGTTGTTGGTATCACTCTGGCTGCTGCGTCCTTCTTTATTCCGGGTGCTCAGGCCGGCAGTGTTGGTGCGATGATCCAGGCGATCTCTTCCATTACTTCCGCGATCATTCAGATCGGTAGTAGTGCCGGTGCGATTGCAGCGGGTGCTGTTTCTTACACAGCTAGCCAGGACGTTGCGCAGTCCAAGGAACTGCAGGCAGATGCCGCTGACCTTGATGCGTTTATCCAGTTGCTCAGTCAGATCATCGATCAGCTGCTCTCCATTTTAACCAAGGCAGGCGAACAGTTCGCTGATGCGTTGGATGGAACCGTGAGTTCCATGAATGAGCGTGCCGATACGCTGGGTAGAACAAAGTTTGCAGGTTAAAAGGAGGTATTTATGTCAGCAACCGTAGGTGCCAGTTACAATCGTGATTATCTGCCGCCCAGTTTCTTTCAGGACGGCAAACTTGCCGTTTCTGAAGAGCGGGCAACGGAGTTCCAGCAGAGCGTAGAAGCGCGTCTGGCAACATTGCCACCAGAGCATCACGGAACATTCCTGTCACTCGTGTCTTTGCCGCAGTTTGCTGCAAGCGCGAATTTTGACAAGGCGACAACGGACGAGGCGCTGGGTCGTCTGGAAGCGGCGACTGTTGCGATCGGTTCTCTCGACAAGGTCGACAGCACAGGCAACCTGTCTCGTCTGATTGCACAGGCTCTTTATAAGTCTGCTGTCAATCAGCGCAATAACGAGCTCGAGTCCCGTTTGATTGCACGTGAGACTGTGAAGACGCAGATGCACGCTCAGGCCGGGAAGAGCCGCGATGCTGCTGAAGAGACCCGTACGGGTGCGATTATCAGTCTTGTTGTGACTGTTGTTTCTTCTGCTGTCTCCATTGTGATGTCAGCAGTTGCGATTGGTAGTGCTGCAAAAGGCCTGGGTGCAGCGAAGAACTCTGCAAATGCCAACTCACAAGCTGGCAAGATGGATGCGAAAGCTGCTGATGTCGGGCCGGGCAAGGGTGGCAAGCTGAATGACTTCTATTCGCAGCGTGCTGGTGATTACCGCGCGCAAGCGAAAGGTTTTGATGCTGTCGCAAGTGCATCCGGATCTCGTGCACAGTCTATCGCGACGATTGGTGGTGTTGCCAACACTTTGGGTAACACGACCTCTCAGGGTGCGAGTGCCTTCACTCAGGCAAACGCAAAAGAAGATGAAGCGATTTCTCAGGAGCTGGCAGCAGCTGCTGAAGAGGTTCGTAAGGAGAATGATCAGGCTGAATCCATCCAGAAAGCTCTGGACGACATCATCCGTGCGATCATTCAGTTCCTGAAAGAATCTCGCGAAATCGAAAACGAACGGGCAGCTGCGATTACTCGCGGTTAAGCCACAAAAGCAGGTGTGCGTTTATTACCCTCAACGCACACCTGTTTTTTCGCGTTTGGCGACTGATTGCTGATCTTGCGCATGTCAGAGAGGATTTCTCGTGTTCTCCTTAAACTTTTCAGGGTGCTTGGATAAGCTCTGGCGAAAGCTGGGATTAGGTGCACCGATTTTCTCCGAGCAGAACACCGCTTCGATGAATGTTGATGGTGTTCAACTCGTGTTTTCTGATGCCCTTGATGGTGGTGGTATTGAAGTCACGACGGTTATTGGCTCACTGAGTGAAACGGTGGGAACCCGAGGCCGACAGATTGAAGATATCCTGCATTTGAATCTGGCCTGCCTGTCGCAGTTCAGAACACTGGCGGTTTTACGCAAGACTGATGATGGCACAGAAGAGCTTGTGCTTTCGGTGAGCTTTCGCGGGTACACAGAACTGGAGAAACTGACCGGACTGGTTGAGGAGCTCTTGTCTGTTGTGAGCCTTTATCAGCCGTTGGTTTCAGCGGACCCAAGTGGTTATCAAGGCAATCCGTTGCTGGGTGCTGCGCAAACCTCTCTTTCTGATGAGCTGGATGGTGCCATGGTGTTTCACCTTTAATGCTGCGCTGCCGCTCCCAAACTTTCTTATTTTCTTAAGCCGTAAAGAGGCACGATATGACTGAGCTCGTTTCAGAACTGGGCAACTCTCCAGAACAAGACATCAAGGCAATCGCAAAAGGCGCAATTGGCCGTAGTCTGGGGCTTACGAAAGATGACATCAATCCAGGTCTGGTGATGGCCAAGGGCTTGATGGATACAGGGCGGACTGAGAAGGCGCTGGAGATCTACACTGGGCTTGTTCTGCTTGAGCCGATCAATGTGGATGTGCAGCTTGGGCTAGCGAATTGTGCAGTGCAGTTGCAGCAGTACACACTTGCTGTGCAGGCAGCTTCCGCTGCAATGGTGCTCGACCCGACCAACCCGCGTCCATACTACTTCTCTGGTGTTGCTTGTCTTGCTTTGGGCCACATTACAGAGGCTAAGGAAGACCTTGAAGACACTTTGACATATGCCAAGGACCGCAAGGATGCCGAGATCCATCAGGCGGCTCAAAAGCTATTGACCGGGCTGAACAACGCCTGAGTTCAACTTACTACACTTACTGAATTTTGAGGCCGGGGATAAACGATGCCGCTCGCACCTGTTACTGACAATACTCCGGCTTCTGCCACCTCCGAAGATCAATCGGGAGAAGCAGATGTCAATCTTGATACTGTTTTTCGCGCTCTCGGTGGTGGGGATGTAAGTGCGCAGGCCGTTCTTGAGGCTATTAAATCCCGGCAGGGGCTGTCTGGTGTTTTGAAGGCTGATGGTAAGCTGGAGAAGGTTCTTTATCAGTTTGCCTATCAGGCTCTGCACCTGCAGCAGAAAGCATCTGCAAAGGAGCAGTTTGAAGTTCTCTGTCTGCTTAATCCAAACAATGTTGAGTATTGGCTTGGGTTGGCGTTGAGCCATGCAGACTGGCCACTTGGCGGGGAGGACGTCAAGAGATCGCTTCGCAAAGCAAAGCTGCTTGATGAGGCACATCCAGCAGTCGCCCTCAGGCTTGCTGAGCATTGTTTGTGGTCACGGGAGCTGGATGAGGCGACTGTGGAACTGGTGCGCTTTTATCAGCTGATGAAGGTGCGGCCTGTTCCTGAGCTTATCGAGTATTCCAAGCGGCTTGCGTTTGCATTGGAGGCGCAGAAAAAATCTGCTGCACGAGACAGTGATGTGTCATGATTGCGACTTCCGGCTATCCACATCTACCCTATGATCTGGGTGAGGATGAGAACGGAGTTGTTGAGCTTGCTGGTCCGACGCAGGTGGAGAAATTCTCCAAGATTTCCGGTGATATAGGGATCCTGTATCGCGAACTGTCGTTTACGGCTGGCTTACTGACATCTGCGCGGAAGGTCGAGAGTGTCAAATCGCTTGGTGCTGGCAGGATGTCAGTCGATCACCAGATTGCGTTGCAGTATGGGACCGAACTGGCGCGGACCAGAGTACTCTCTCAAGACCATCGCTTTGAGTATGAACAGCGGGCGACCCGGACGGTCAATCGCCTGAAGGAAGCTGATCATCTGTATCTCAAATACAGTGCGCAGTTTGATCTGTCTCGCTGGTTTGCCTACGAGAAGCCCAGCCTGACGTTTTCTGACGAGAACCGCATCGGGCTAACAACCTTTGAGGTGGCCTCTTACTCGCCTGTCGATTTGCATGAGTTG
Organism: Pseudovibrio sp. Ad5; assembly: GCF_001623095.1. Taxonomy (NCBI): domain Bacteria; kingdom Pseudomonadati; phylum Pseudomonadota; class Alphaproteobacteria; order Hyphomicrobiales; family Stappiaceae; genus Pseudovibrio; species Pseudovibrio sp. Ad5. The sequence continues at coordinate 53,964 of NZ_LMCH01000001.1, forward strand.
ATTGCGAAAATCGAGAATCGGTATCATTTGCTGCAACGCCTTTATACGCAGCTTCCTCGGTTGAATGAGCATAAGCGGCGGCCTGGTTATGCTTATGCTTTCATGCTTCTCACAGATGGTGTCCTATCTGCCCTCAAGGCGGCCCTTGCGAAGCGGACTGCTGGTTCTGGGGACGACAGTTCTTCCTAAGGCGGTCTTTAGGTGCCAATCCTACAGCTTGCTTGGGCGCTGATCTCATTCTTCGTGTTTGATCAGAAGGATGTCGCAGGTGTTGTACGTTCAGCACACACATGTAAGTAACGATTTTTTCACTCCGTAATTGTCCCAATAATGTCCATAAGAGGGCGGGTTCTGTGTTTTAAGGCACAACACGACCTCTGGGTTATCTGCGAGATATAGGGAGAGATAATTCAAGGAGTCTGAGATGACTGCAGTTACGCCAATTGGTTCTTCATCTGTATCCAATGCCATTGATAACAGTGCACAGATTGTTCGCCCGGCCGCGAACAAGAGTGTTGAGTCTATTCCGTCTGCCAGTCAGCTCCTCTCAGTCGGGGTGTCGGCAGCGTTCGGTTTGCAGCCACCGCCAGACAGCGGAAATCTGGAAGTGCTGGTCGGGCAGGTTGTTGCCCGGTTTGAGGAAATCCAAACCTCGCTGAAAGAGCAAAATCTGATCGGGCAATCTGAGAAAGTGCGTTCTGCACGCTCTGAGTTGCTACAGGCGCTTGCTTTGCAGGAAGATATTGCAGCCGACATTAAGGCTTTGGACTTGCAGCAGCAGGAACAGGAAGGCCAGTTGTCTGATCTGCAGACCAGCCTTACCTCCAAGCAAGATGAACTGGCAAATCTTCCAGCAACTGTGCCAAGCGATCCAGATGATCCAGATAGCGAACTCGTTCAGGATCCTAAAGAAGTTGCCCGTTTGAATGGTGAGATTGCCCAGATCAATACCTCGATCAGTGAGGTAGAGACTGCGCTTGCTGATACCGTCCAGCAGCTGGACGTCAAACTTGAAGACCTGAGTGAAAGTGATGCGGTGCAATCTTTGCTGCGTACTGCGCTTGAGGAAATGGCTGGTGCGCCGAAGACTGGTGAGATGGACGAATACGGCCAGTCTACCCTGGAAGGTGCTTTGTCGGATGCTGCCAGCAAGCTGAACGGGACTAAGCCTGAGTTTGATGAGCGTCACACCATTATTGAAGAACTGCGCGAGGAAGTGCGTGTGTTTGCTGAGGATCGTGTGAAGGATGAGAAGGCTTTGATGACGCTTCTCCAAGCTGAGTATGCCCTGCGTCTGGTCGGCTTTGTGTCCAGCTCAATCTCCAAATCACTTTCTGTGGCGGAGCAGTCCGTTACTGGTCAGGACACTTCGGATACGACCGGCAGACTTCAGCTGCTTTTAGATAACGGCCGCGTTTAACGTAATCGAATAAAGTTCGGGCAGCACAAGTGCGATAGCCCCGGGTTCGTTTAGCCCCGGGGATCGTGTTGGGCGCTTGTGCTGAACGCATAGGTTTGAAATGATTGGTGCTAAACTAAGTTCAATGCTGCGCAAGACAGCAGGGGTACTTTCTATTTCTTTGATCCTGTTGGGGTGTACCACAACCCAGCCAGCTGATCAGGAATGGGATAATACAGCCCCACCAGCGGGGTTGTCTGACCAGCTTCAGCGGTTCTTTTCAGAAGAGAACCAGCGCGAAAACCATCTTGCCCTTTCAGGTCAACCAAGATTGGCATCCAATACGCGTGGCGTATTGGGCCGTGCGATCAACACCCGTTGGGTGAACAGTGAAAATGCGGAAAAAGGCAGACCCGGCGCGGCTTTCTACTTCAATGATGAAGAAGCTAAGGTTTTGCTTGCAGATTCCCGGCTGAATAACGCCAACCGGCAGGAAATCCGCGTTGCGCAATCCAGTGATGCCAAAGCAACCTCCGATGTGGTGCGCCTGAACTTCCGTGGTGAAACTCTGGAATATTTCATTCAGCAAACGCTGGGTGGGATTTTGCAGGTCAACTATGTGATTGATGAGCCGCTGGAAGGCGCTGTCACGTTCCAGACGGAAAAACCAATTGCCAAAGACCAGATGCTGTCATTGGTTCGTGTGCTTCTGGGCCGCAATGGCTATATTCTGAAACTCATTGATCAGATCTTCCACATTGGCCGTCCTGAAACCATTCAGGCGATTGAGCAGTTTTCTGGTGTTGGGTCTGCGGGCGATCTGAAGCTTCGGATCTTGCCTGTTCGCTCAGCTTCCCCTGGTGATGCGGCGAAGGTTTTGCAGGCTATCCTGCCAGCTGGTGCTTCTGCTGTTGCGGTTGAGGGATCGAACAAGATTGCGGTTCGGGCGCGACCAGAAGATATTGGTGCGGCTGAAGAGTTGGTGAACAGCCTTTACAATCGCGACAATGACAAAACGATTGTGTCTGTGTTGCGCCTGCAGCAAAGCTCAGCAAGTCAGGTTGCCAAGCAGATCACCACACTGTTCCAGCAGCTTTATCCAAACCAGGTCAATTCGCCGCTGACCGTTATTCCGCTTGAGGCGCAGCAGTCTTTGCTTGTGGCTGTGCAGAGCCGCGAGATGTTGCAGCGTGTGCGCCGGATTACGAAGGAAGTGGATTATAATCTTCTGGATACGCCTAAGGTACGGATCATCTCGCTGAAGTATTTGCCTGCAAATGAAATTGCAACGCAGCTCACGCAGATCCTTGCGGGTGAAGGGGGCAGTGGTTCCGTTGCTCCACCAGCTAATGAGCAGAAGCAAAAAGCTCAGAATAATGGCTCTTCCGCCCGCAAGTTCCCAGTCTCTGCTACTGGTGTTTCCGTAAATCCAGGTGGAGATTCAATCAACAACCGCTTTAACAACGCGAATAAGTTGTTTGACGATATTGCTGAGACGCGCGGTGCTAAAGTTGCCGTTGCCAAGAAGGTGGGCATCGTTGCTGATAGCCGGAACAATGCGTTGCTGGTGAACTCAACCTATAAAGAATTCAAGCATATCCGCGACGTTGTGCAAGCACTTGATCTGCCGCTTTCTCAGGTGGTGATTGAGGCGACAATTGCTGAGGTGAACATTAATGACAACCTTTCCTATGGTGTCCAGTGGTACCTGAGTAAAGGCAATTTTGCGGGTGGTGTTGGTACAGTCGCAGAAGGTGCCTCTCGTCCAGCTAGCGCTGGTGGTGCTCTTTCCCTCAATACTGTTGGGGTTGATGTGGTGTTGAAGGCACTTCAAAACATCACCAAGGTGAAGGTGATCTCGTCTCCATATCTGACTGTTCTGGATGGCCGTAAAGCGCGTCTTGTGATTGGCGATCAGGTGCCGTTTGCGTCTCGCAGTCAATCTTCCAGCAATGATGGCAACGTGACTGTGACCAATGAGGTGGATGTAAAAGACACCGGTATTGTTTTGCAGGTTGAGCCGAATATACGTTCCAACAACTCCGTTTTGCTGCAGATTCAGCAGGAGGTGAGTAATGTGGTGCAAAACAAGACTGAATCATCGCTGACACCGACCATTGCAACAAGAACCATCAACTCGGATATCGTTGTTGAATCCGGACGGACCATTTTGCTGGGTGGCCTTATTCAGGAGCGCAAAGAAAAGGGTGAGTCTGGTGTGCCGATCCTGCGCAAGATCCCGGTGTTTGGTGAGCTCTTTAAGGACAATACAACGAATGACACAAAGCGAACTGAGCTGTTGGTGATGATTACACCGCGTGTTGTTCGCAAGCAGTCTGAACTGCAGAACATTACGCAAAAACTGCGCCGTGAGCTGTCTTCTTTCTAAGCTGCTTTGAGCTGACAGATGTGTCCCCTGGAATGCTTCGGTGTTCTGGGGGATTTCTTTTTTAAGTTGTAGGATGGTGAGAGAAATTCATTCTTTCCGTATCTGCTAGGCTTTTGAATAATAAATGAAAAATAATGCGGATTGAGATTGCATCTTATTCAAACTGTATCGTTTAGCACTTTGTGTTTCTTCGTTTTCTGGCAGTGTTGTCTGCAAGAAAGTAAGGAAGCGGAGTACCCCAATGCTCGATAAATTGCTCAATGATGCATGCCAGATATTAGGCGTGAAACCACAAGAAGATGAACAGGATCCATCTATTCGTGTTGTTGACCTAGATGCATTCTCATTGAAATTTAAGCTGGTTACAGACAGTGATCGTATCTGTGTTTCTGCGCGTTTGTGTGAGCTGACAGCGGTGCAGAGAGACCGGATCCTGGAGCTGGTTCTCGTTTACAACACGCAAAGCTTCCAGTCAGGCGGTATGCGTCTGGTGCTGATCGAAAACGATGCGCTGGTCATGCATAATGACCTTCGTGCTGTTGCCTGGGATGCTCAAAAACTTGCCAAGTTTGTGTTGGCATTTGCTGATGTTTCGGCTGGCTGGCTGAAGATTGTTCGTGAAATGGGCGGGTTGGCTGAAAGCGCAGCTGACGATGATGAGCATGACCTGTTTGAACCAGCTTCTCTGATAAGCCTCTAAAAATCCAAGCTCCTTCCATGGGGCTTAAACGTTTCTTTTTCTAAAAATTTAAGACAGTATCCTGTGACTGATCCTGAGGAGGGTGGTTTGGCGGCTGTCGGTATCTGGCGGGCCACAATGACTGAAATCCTCTTTTCTCAAAATGATCGTTACACCAATGTGGTCGCACGCCTTGAGGCTGCTATTTCGGGCAAGTCGGTTCAGGATGCCCGTGTGAGCCTGAACCGAAGTGCGAGCAAAAATGGTGAGGTGCTTTACAAGGCCACAGTCTCTCGTGAAAACGGGGACGGGCTTAGTGAAAAAGTGCTTGGACTTTGCCGCGCTGTGACACACCACACCCGCTTTCTTCAGCATAAAGCAGATCGACCAGAGCAGAAGGTCTCCAACTGGAATGTGTTTTATCAGTTGTTGAGGAATGAGGCTGCGCAGAGCCTCTATGAAGATTCCGTGGATCAACGTCAGGACCTGTTTGATGAGGCCATCAGCTATATCTCCCAGTTTGTTTATGAGGAAGAGAAGAACAACCCAAAGGGGCTGAAGTTCTCCTCCCTCAAGACACTGAGTTCCTATTTGAAGAACCAGGGTGCTGTGACTGTTCTGCCCGAGAACTTCAAGGAAGAGCCAAAGGCGACTGTTGGTGTTTCCAGCGCGTTGCTGATGTCGTCTCTCGGCTTTCAACTGGCGGGTAATCAGATGCGATATGTCAGTGATGATGACTTCCGGTTTTCGTATGCCGGGTTAGGGCGGCGTAATCTGGACGACTATCTGGAGCAACAGCCTTCATCGCCGACGAATAGTAACGACGGCCCGCATGGCGACATTCCTCATCACGGAGAAGGTGTTTGTCCAACGGATACTGTTCAGCCGCCTGCAGAGGTGCCGCATGATGATCAGCCTGCGTTTGAGTCCAGCTTCAACAGCATGAATGAGGCTTCAGCCACTGAACTATCCCTCCAGCAATCGCGTGAGTTGCTTGATGAGAAGGGGGAAGTGGAGACGGGTGGACCTGATGAGGATGAAGCTGTGCGCGAGAAAGCCTATAGCCGCGACAAGCTGAAGACCAAGGCTGCCAAGATTACACCTGTTGGTGAAGAGGGTGATGTTGCGGATGAAGGCGGACACGAAATTCGTGTTGAGGATGCGTTTGCTGGCGCTGAAGATGATGCCGTTGAACGCGAAGTGCAGGAAGCCAAAGTCGCAGAACGCCGGATTAAAGTGCTGTCGTTTGATCGGGATTACCAGACGAAAAACTCACATGCAATTCGCACGGTTCGCAGTGCTTCAACTGCACCAACACAATAACAACAAAAGTGGAATGATGCTTTATGATTGACCTTGTTCTTCCTTCAAGGCCAACACTTAACGATCTGCTGAGTGCGCTTCTCAGTAGTGAACATGATCTGAAAATCCGAAAGTCTGATCTTGTTATTCCTCCGCTGAAAAAGGCGCGGGGACGAACTGAAGATGAGCTTGTCTTTCAAACCAAGCTGGTGAAGCCGCGTGCGTTCAGTCTCTCTCAGCCTCTCTGGAAGATGGTAGGAAAGCTTGGCGTCAGAGGCAGGTTTTTGACTGCAAAAGCAGAGGCATTCGAGCAGCAAGTGCATGATGTTGAAGATGCCGGGACATGGTTTGATTTTGAAGTCCTCATTGAAAATCAGATCAAAGCGCATGATTGCGATGTGGTTGAGTATATGAAGGAGATTATTCAGCAGACATTTGGTGATGGTGGACCATCAGAGATAGCTTTGAGTCTCGGCGAGCTCACACGCATTAATGCTATTGTCATTGATGTACTCCCATCAGCTCCGGTCTTTTCAATCGCAGCAAAAATGTTTGATGAGGCGGAAGAGAAGATCGAGCTTGGGTTGGTGTACCTCGTGCGGACCAGTGGCTGTGTTCAGGACGAAACCTCTGATGAGGTTCTGGCTGAAATCATGATCAAAACGTTCGGATCTGCAGATAAGCAGAATATCTCTGCCTCTAACGATCAGATACGCAGCTTTAATGAGCAAATGCGGGTTTGGGAAGAGCTTGAGATGAGAGCAATTGCCCGCCAGATGGCAGTTGCTTAGTTCCTGCTTCTTGCATGCCATTTATTTCTGAGAGGCCGGTTCTGTTGGATCGGCCTTTGTGCTGTTTGGCACTTAACGCTAAGTTATTGAGATAACGAAGAATAATCAAATCGTGTTCTGATGCTTTTTCTGCAGGAAATGTCCGTGGCTGTGACCAACGGCACTCAGCTACGTGTCTCAAACGTGCATTCTAAATTCAAGAATTTACAGGTAACGAGCCGTTCGAGGCTTATGGAATGCGGAGGTAAGAATGACCGGAATTAGCTTTTCCAGTAGTAGCCAATTATCTGATGTTTTGGCGCAGATTGATCACCCGGCGAACAGGGACTTCGTTAAAGACAATGCGCAGGTTCGTGTTACTGGTGGTGAGTTCAGAGATGGCGAAACCATCTACAGCGCAGAGACAAAGGATGGAAGCAGTAAGGTTTCCAAGGCAAGTTTGGCCAAGCTGACTGGGGGCAAACTGTTTGGGAATGCGTTGCAAACCCACGACAAAAAGCTGAACAACTGGCATGTCTTTACACAATTGGCAAAGAATGAGATCTCTGCTGGTTTGGAAAAAGGTGGGCTCCAAAACCATCAGGCGAAAACTGGTGATATTCTGGCAGCAGCCTTTGAGAAGGTTCAAAGCAATCCGACATATCACAGCAATGATGTGCGTTTCGGAGCATTGCAAGAATTGAGCACAACGATCAATACGTTGGTTAGCGAGGCTTTGTCGGATGCCAGTGTGTACGATGAAATCTCAGTCAATCCTGGCGGTGGTCGCTTCATTGATCGGGATGGTGCTGTTGTTCTGCCTAACTCACTTTACGGCTCAGCTTACTCTGATGTGTCGGGTGACGGATATAGCTTGCTTGGCGGGGAAGGTGTGCCTGACGAAGAAGAGTATGCAACTGTTCGCTTTGAAGGCGATCTGAATAAGCCAGAGCTTGGGGATCAGCAGTATGCTGCTGTAAACAAGCGTGGCGGTGACAAAGAAGGCGCGCCGATCCTTAAGCATTACACGCCAAATCAGTTGCGAGAAGCCGCAGCAAATGAGCGTAGGGAAGCTGCGGGCGTTCTGGCTGATATCGATCGTCAGGCCATCGAGAATGAAAATCCATACAACAGGCTAAACTTCAACACTGGACCGTTGGCGGAGCCGGGCAGTTTCCTGCTTGATGAGACTTACGCGACTATAGATCAGTCTCAGGCAGATTCTCGCTGGGGAGAGAAGGTGAGCACTGTGAACAATGAACCGCTCTACGTAAATTCAGGGGTGGAGAGTGCTGTAGAGAACAGCAGTGAGTATTCTGATGTGCTTCTTGGTGATGATCAGGCGATCTACGGAAATCTAACGAGGGACGGAAGACCGGCTCCATTGCCCAAGCCAGCAGCTGGTGACATTCCACCAGTTCCGCCAAAGCGGGATGCCTCTCTTCAATAATCGTTAGGTTTGAATAGCGAAATCTATTCGATCAACTGACAACAAGAATTCGTATGCGGCTTGCTCTTTGAATCTAGCAGGTCGCATGCAAGCTTTGGAGTGAGGGTGGAATGAACGCAGAAGATTTTGATAGTGAAACCGTAAAGGTGCTCGCGGAGCTTGGTTTTATTGCTGTCTCCTATGGTCTTGCAGAACATGCTGACTCCATTTTCAAAGCGTTTCAGGTGATGCGACCGGATCAGGAGGCAGGACCTCTGGGCCGAAGCCTTGCTGCAATGACGCGCGGCAATGTGGATGAAGCCTTGCTCTGTCTGGAAAACGCACCGCCGACAGATACCATCCAGACGTATCGCGGACTGGCGCTGCTGCGTAAGGGCGAGATTGATACGGCCTGCGAAATCCTGAGCGAAGTTTGTGAGATGGCAGCTGGTACGCCGTGCGCGGAAATTGCTGCGCAGGCTCTGTCCTCCAGAGACGAACTCGCCAGTCCAGTAAGCGCGATGATGTCCCGTTAAGGGGCGTCCGGCTCAGTTTACCTTAGTTTCAGTAATACGTGAGGAGCATTCATGGCAACAGTATTGGACAGCGCACTCACCTCTCAACTGCAGCAGGCGTTGCAGGGCGGAGCCCCGTCAACCGTTGGTTCAACAGGCGATGTTACCGGTCTTGAGGACCAGTTCCAGACAGCACTCAATGCTGCCGGGGGCGTGCAACCGCCTGTGGCCGGGCAAATCGTAAATGGCAATGTGGTCATTGGCGGAGTGGAGCAAGTTAATGCTGCCCAGAACGTGGCAGCTGTTTCAGCACCAACACAAATCGCTTCCGTCAATCCGACGGACAGTAACTTCGTTATTGACGGGTTGGCCAAGGTCAGGGGTGTTTTTGCCGAGACCAGTTCCAACATCAATGCAATTTCTGAAGGTGGCAAACTCAGTCACTTTGACAAGCTGATCAACATGCAGATCGAAGTGGCGAACTACTCTTTGCTGGTTGATGTGAGCTCGAAAATTGCAGGCAAAACCACGCAAGGTTTGGACGCTTTGATGCGTTGATTAAGACTGCGCATTCAGTAGGTATAGTGAAAGTCTAAATGAATATTCGGCGTTTTATTACAATTGTGGGCATGGTGATTGGTTTGGCCGCCTGCAACACAGATCTTTACACCAACCTCTCTGAGCAGGAGGCAAACACCATGCTCAGCCTGCTGCTGGAAAATGGTGTGTCTGCTCAGAAAGTTGGTCTGGGAGATGGTCTTGTCACCTTGCAGGTGGATGACGACGATATTCAGCGTGCCGTCACAATTTTGAATGCGAATGGCTTGCCGAAACGTACGCGTGACACGCTCGGTCAGGTCTTCCAGAAATCTGGCATTATCTCCTCGCCATTTGAAGAGCGTATTCGCTTTATCTACGCGTTAAGTGAGGAAGTGGCTGAGACCATTACCGAGATCGATGGTATTGTTTCTGCTCGCGTTCACATCGTTTTGCCGGAAAAGGCGGATCTTGGCGAAGAGGTGAAGCCTTCTTCTGCTGCGATCTTCATCAAGCATCGCCCAGAGTTTGATATTGAATTTCTGATCCCTCAGATCAAGCGCTTGGTCAGTAATGCGATTGAGGGTGTTGAATATGCCAGCGTTTCTGTTGCGCTTGTTCCAGCACGTGAGCTGAAGCCAATCTCACAGCGCTCAGCGCAAGAGTATGAGGCCGTGTTCCCGGGCTTACGCATTGCACGCGATGATGCCGGTATGTTCTGGCAGATCCTTGGCGCCGTGGGTGTCGTGCTGCTGCTGTTGATTGGTGGCGTTGGCTATTTGCTGTTCAAGCAGATCAGCTCCGGCAGCAAAAAAGCCAAGGGTGGAGACGACGACGAGCTTCTGCCTGAAGAACTTGCTTAGTAGCAGGGGACTGGCATGATGACAGGCACTCCACATCACTCCGCAGTCTGGCCGCTTCAGGCCAGACTTGCTGCGTCTTTGCTGAACCCTCTTTCCTTTGCGCATGATGACCACCTGACAGCTGCCGGCCTTGAGTTGAACGTGCTGCGTGGTCTGGCTGGGCAGGAGGATTTTCAGAGGCCTTTGAACACGCATGTCTCGCAAAAGCTTGGGCTTACTGCGCTTGCTGCTGATGTGGCGGTCACGCCAACTCTGGCAGTCTCAGAGCAGGCCCGGCTTGCACTGATGTTGTGCAGTTTGGGTGCTGAAGACTTTGGCGGCGTTATGCGCATCATTGCGATTGCCAGACTTCATGAAATGATCGGGCGCCTTGTGCTGAAGAATGATTGCCAGCGTATGGAAGCTCTGTTTGGTGAAGAGGTCTTTGATATCGCCATTCGCGATGTAGCGTTCTTCTTCAGTTCGCTTGGCTACGAAAGTGAGAATGATGAGGCATTCCATCATCTATGCCGCGGAAGTGATGAAGAGGCTTTGCAGGCGCTGACACTTGTTGGTGCCGAGGGCATTTTGGCTTTCGTCAATGCTGTTGATGCGAAACTTGAGCCGCTTGTTCGTCTTCGCTTTTCCAATGAACTCAACGAAAAACTTAGCGCTCGTTTGCAGGTGATGCGAGCAGAGCAGCAAGAGCATTTTGTCCAGTATTTGCGTCGGAGATTGCCACAATGGCGAGCATTTATAGACTGAAAGAGCTGGGCGCAAACCTGACGCCAGGCACGCACATCATCAAGGAAGCTGAATTTGCTTCCGTTGAAACAGCTGACCAGATCATTGCAAATGCGCAGCGCAAGGCAGAGGAAATTCTGCAGGATGCGACGCGCGTTTATGAAGAACAACAAAAGCAGGGCTATGAAGATGGTGTGCGTAAAGCTCAGTCTGAAGCCTGTGAACGCATCCTTGGTGAGCAAGAACTGCTCGACACGCGCCTGCGTGACGTGGAGCATGATGTTGTCACGGTGACCATCACGCTGTTGCGTCGGTTGCTGGATGAGTTTGATGATGCTGAGCGCGTTCGCCTGATGGCCCGTAGTATGCTGAAATCACTGCGAGCTGAAAAACGTGTGCGGTTGCATGTTGCACCAGAAATGTATTCCCAAGCGATGGCCATGAGTGGTGCGATCACTGATGGTTTCAAGCAGGTCGAGTTTCTTGAGATTGTCGAGGATGGCGACTTGCAGGGGGCTCACATTGTACTGGACGCACCTGTTGGCCGCGTTGATGGCAACTTGCAGGTTCGGCTGGAGGAAATTGAAGAGATCCTGCGTCGCACCTCATCTGCTCAAGCACCCTCCAAGCGATTGTCGGAGGTGTAATGGCATCTCTCATTGAACCTGCTGAGCATGTTGAAGGCCGTCGCAACCAGATTGGGTCCGGGGTGCCGCGGCTTGGTCGTGCTCTTGTCAAAGCTGCCACGGATGTTGACCCTTATCCGCTGACAGGCCGTGTCCGCAAAGTGGTGGGTACACTCATCCATGCAGTGGTGCCAAAGGTGGAAATTGGCGAAATTGCTGAGCTTTACACGCGCTCAACAGGTCGCAAACTTATGGCAGAAGTGGTTGGGTTTCATGATGATGAAGCGCTGCTGTCTCCCATTGGCGAGCTTTATGGCGTAGGGCCGGATACCGAAGTTCGTCCGACGGGGCATGTGCAATCTGTTCCTGTTGGTGATGGGTTGCTTGGCCGCGTTCTGGATGGCATGGGCAACTTTATTGATGGGCTGGACCGGGAGTTTACGCCTGCAACGCATTATCCGGTCAACCAGGAACCGCCGGATCCTATGCAGCGCCGGATTATCGACAAACCGCTGCCAATGGGTGTGCGTGCCATTGATGGCATGCTGACCACCGGCGAAGGCCAGCGTATGGGCATTTTTGCGTCTGCTGGTGGTGGTAAGTCCACGTTGATGGCGATGTTGGTGAAGGGCGCCGCTGTTGATGTGACCGTGCTGGCGCTGATTGGTGAACGTGGCCGAGAGGTGCGCGAATTCATCGAGCATGATCTTGGTCCTGAGGGGATGAAGAAGTCCGTTGTGGTTGTTGCCACTTCTGACAAGAGTTCCCTGGAACGTTCGAAAGCAGCGTTTGTTGCAACCTCGATTGCAGAGTACTTCCGCGATCAGGGCAAGCGCGTGCTGTTGCTGATGGATTCCGTGACCCGCTTTGCACGTGCGCAGCGTGAGATTGGCCTTGCTGTTGGTGAGCCGCCGACCCGCCGTGGTTTCCCGCCTTCTGTTTTTGCCACGCTGCCGCGCCTGATGGAGCGTGCAGGGATGAATGATAAAGGCTCGATCACTGCGTTCTATACGGTGCTGATGGAGGGCGATGATATGAACGAGCCGGTTTCGGATGAGACCCGCTCCATTCTGGATGGGCATATTGTGCTGTCGCGCAAGCTGGCAGCGGGCAACCATTATCCTGCTATTGATATTCTGAATTCCAAGAGCCGCGTGATGACAGCGGTTACCACGCCTGAACATCGAGAGATGTCTGGCAAGGTGAACTCGTTGCTGGCGAAATATGAAGAGGTTGAGCTTCTAGTGCAGATTGGTGAGTACCAGAAGGGGGCTGATGCTGAGGCTGATCTGGCGATTGCTAAGAACAAGCCGATCAAAGAATTTCTGCAGCAGCGTACTGATGAGTTCAATGGCTTTGATGAGGCCTTGAGCAAATTGAAGAGCACTGTTGCGTGATCAACCAAATCAAAAAACTTCATCTCGTCAAAACACTTAAGGAGCAAAAAGCTCAACGGACGCTCAACGCTGAGCTGGAGAAAGTTCGGCGTGCCAAAGAGCAGCTGGAGCACAAGCGGCAAGTTGCGGCAGATGAACGTGCTGCGCTGCCAGCCAAGCAGGATGCGCTTTATCTGGAGATCATTAAGAAGGTCATTTCAACGGATGATCTCGATAAAGTGAAAGAACAGGCGCAGATCCTTGAAAGTGCGGTCAAAAAGCTGGAGGACGCAGCGGAACGCGCGGCCTATGTTTATGATCGTGCGCTTAAAAATGCGGATGCTGCCCGCCTTGAGTATCAAAAAGCACTTCGCATCAAAGATAAGTATGGAAAGGTTGCGGATGATCTTCGGGTTGAGACCAATGCCTTAATGGAGGCTGCGGAGGAGCAGGAGATCGAGGAGCAGTTTTCCGGGCGAAGGCAAGTGGAATTATGAAAGTTTCTCAGGGTTCGCAGCCACTTGAGCAGCAGCAAAATCTTGAAAATATACGTGGTAAGCAACCTCGTGAGCATGGCAAAACGTCTGGCAAGCAGCAGGGCAACAAATTTTCCGAGGGGTTGAACCGGCAGGATGTCAGCTTGTTTCAGGAACAGTTACGCAGCGCTGAAGGCAAGTCTGTTCCGGTTCATGGAAAGGGTGCTTTTCAGGAGGAGGGCGAAGGTTCCGAGCAGGGCCAGACTGACCCGCTTGACTTGAGCCATGCCCGGTTGCTGGCCGCGTCTGATCCCGCTGAAGCCCGCAGTATTTCCGTTTCCAATCCGTCCGAGCTGTTCAGCTCCGTGCGTCAGGCGAGTACTGAAGCACGTGTCGATAAGGCGATGAGCGCGATTGCGAACCAGATTGAACAGGCTATGCGCACAGAGGCCATGGCAGACAAAAGCGATGGACGCGTCTTGAGCCTGACCCTTGATGCCAACCGGTTTGGCCTTGCGGGACTGAAAGTTATGACAACACAAGGCGGTCTGGCTGTTGTGCTGGAGCGCGTGAGTGGTGACCGGGTTGCTGGTGAAGTGCAGGCCGCAGCGCAGGGGCTCATGAGCACTTTGCAGCAGCGGTTTCCTGACCGGAAAATTCGCATTCTTGATCGACTGGAACAGCAGGAGATTGAAAGTGTTGATGCTGGTTCGTCTTCAATGGGAGGTCTGTCCTCCATCTTTGCGGGGAACAGCACGAGCTCATGACATCCTTGAATTATCAATCCAAAACAGACCCGTTGGCCTACTGGAACGCAGCTTTGAGCTATGCGGAGCAGGACATTACGGTTGAGAGCACGCACACGCTGAACTTTCAGGTGAGTGAAGCGCCTTCCGCTTTTGCGCAAGGGAGTGTGCTGCGCAGTGCATCTGGTGCAACAGCTCTGCTGGTGCTTGAGGACTTTCCGTTTGCTGCACAACTGAATGTACCGCTCGCTTATGCGGATGTTCTTGAGCTGGAAGACGGACTTCGCAATGCTCTGGTTGAAGGCATTGTTTCTAACTTGCGCAATGAATTGCCCGCTGATTTTACGAAGATCCAGAGCGAGCTGCCGTTGCAGGCTGTATCTGCCTTGTTGCCAGCGCGTGACTTGGAGCAACTGAGTTGGTTTGCTGTCCGGTATGGCGAAATTGGCGGTGCTCCTGTGCTGGCCAAAGTTGGTGTGCGGCCTGACGCGCTCTCCGGTTTTCTTGGAGATTTGCCGCTGACCGCGCAGCCTGCGTGGCGCGCGGTGCGTGAACAGTTGAACACCTCCATCTGCCTGACGCTGTGTGAAGCGCCGTTGCCAACCGCTGAGGTTTCCAGTCTGCGCATTGGGGATCTGGTGGTGCTGGATGCGCCTGCGCTGGGGCAACGGATCACTGTGGACGGGCCGCTGAGCCGGCATTATCTGGTGCTGGTTGAGCAGGGATGGGGCTGCGAACGAATTGAGAGTGTGAACGGTATGAGTGAGTTAACCGAAGAAGCGAATGCAGAGCAGGTGAGTGGTGCTGAGGAAATCGGCTCCATTGATCTGTCGCAGATGACAGTGCCTGTGCGGTTTGAAGTTGATGAGCGCGAGATCTCTATTGCCGAGCTGGAAAGCTGGGCGGCGGGATCGCTGGTGAACATTGATGTGCCTGCGCTCAATGAAGAGACACCGGTTTATGTGCGAGCTGCGGGCAAGCGCATTGCCAAGGGGCATCTGGTGCAGATTGATGAGCGGGTCGCACTGCGCATTTCAAAAACTGACCGGGGCACCGGCCTTTAAAACTGCTTTCGGTCACGCCAAAGCCTAACATAACCAGAGGTGCCCAAAGGTGCCCAATCAGAGATTTGCTGATGACGTCTGATCCATTCTCGCTCATATTAGTGCTTGTGGTTGTGGCCCTTGTTCCGTTTCTGGCCATTGTCGCCACATCCTTTATCAAGCTTTCGGTGGTGCTGCTGCTGGTGCGTAACGCGCTTGGTGTGCAGCAGATTCCGCCTAATATGGCGTTGAATGCGCTGGCTATCATTTTGTCCGGCTACATCATGCTGCCGGTCTTTTTGCAGACATTTGAGATCGTAGAGCAAGGAAACCTCTCCATCACCACGGTGGAGGAGATGAAGACCACCTTTGTTGCTGCTAAGGGGCCGCTTGAAGATTTTCTCGCCAAGCATGCGGACAGCAAGGAAAAGGCGTTCTTCCTTGAGGCGTCCCGTCAGTTGTGGCCTGCTGATATTTCCGCAAGCATGACAGAGGACAGCATCGCAATTCTGCTGCCGGCCTATACCGTTTCGCAGTTACGTGAGGCGTTTGAGATCGGGTTCCTGCTGTATCTGCCGTTCCTTGCGATTGACCTTGTTGTTTCCAACATCCTGCTTGCCATGGGCATGATGATGGTGTCGCCGCTGACGATTTCCCTGCCGTTTAAACTGTTCCTGTTTGTGGCCGTTGATGGGTGGTCGCGTTTGATCCTCGGTCTCATCAAGACCTACGTTTAGCCGGAAATGTGAGAGGAGTAGCTTATGTCCCCTGAAGACGCCGTCTACCGCATTTCCGAGGCGATGATCCTTGTGATGATGCTGTCTTTGCCGCCGATCATTGTTGCCTCGCTTGTTGGCCTTGCAGTGTCGCTGTTGCAGGCTTTGACGCAGATGCAGGAGCAGACAATCCAGTTTGGGGTCAAGCTGATCGCCGTGGCGCTGACGCTGTTTATGATGTCCAGCTTCCTTGGCTCGGAGACCATTGGCTTTACGCAGGCTTTGTTTGATGATTTTCCGACATTGGTCAGGTAACGCCAATGAACCTGCTTGCGGAGATCACCACAGTCCATCGTGATGCATTTCTTGTTTTGTTGCTGACGTTTCCGCGTATTTTTGCGGTGTTTGCAACATCACAGATCTTCAATGCCACGTTGATGTCGCGCATGGCGCGTAATGTAGTTGTGATGGTGATTGCGATCCCGCTGTACCCTTATAACCTGCAGTATGTGGACGGGTTTTCGCCAACCGGATCGATGTTTGTTGTCTACTTCTTCAAGGAGTATGCCATCGGGTTTCTGATTGGCTATACGATCTCTTGTTTGCTTTGGGCTGTGCAGTCCGCCGGGACATTGATTGACAACCAGCGCGGTGCTGCGGTTGCCTCCAGTATTGATCCGATGCTGGGGAACGAGAGCTCGCCCGTCGGGGATTTGTTCTCCCGTGCGTTCATTCTCTATCTCTTCCTGACGCCAGGGTTCTTCTTCATCCTGACACTGGTTTATAACTCCTACATGATCTTTCCGGTGACAGAGTTTATCCCTGTTCTGCCAGAGGAATTTCCGGAGTTGATCCTGTCGATCTTCGACAATGCGATGCGCCTGATGTTTGTTATGGCTGCACCATTGGTGATCCTGATGTTCCTTGCAGAGTTTGCACTGGCGATTATCAGCCGGTTTGATCCGCAAATTCAGGTGTTCATTCTTGCCATGCCGATCAAGAGTGGCGTGGCCGTCATTCTGCTGACGTTCTATCTGTCATTCCTGCTGCCAGAAGCGGCTGAGCACCAGATTGAGCTGAAGCTGTTTACGGACGAGATCTTCGGGATTTTTGAAAAAGGCAAGGACATCTATCAGGATCAAAAGCTTGAGGTCCGTCCATGAGTGGGCAGAGTGCTGGCGAAAAAACCGAACTTCCCACCCCCAAACGAGAACGTGAATCTCGTGAAAAAGGGCAGGTAGCCAAGAGTACCGAGGTCACGACCACCATCTCGCTGTTTGCGGTGATTGCTTATCTCTGGTTTGCGTGGGACCGCAATTTCTCCAAGCTGGTTGGCCTGATGGATGACATGGCCAGTCTGGCGACACGGCGAGACTTTTCTTCCTCCGCCGGAGAAGGGGTCTTTGGTGTTTTTTCGACCTTTATGGACATTGTGCTGCCGCTGATTGGTGTTGCCATTGCGGCGGGTATCTTTGGCAACTTTGTGCAGTTTGGCTTTCTCTGGGCCGTTGACAGCATCATGCCCAAGCTGAGCAAGATCAGTCTGGCTGAAGGGTTTAAGCGCATCTTTTCCATGAAGCAGGTGGTGCAGGTTCTCAAATCCATCCTGAAGATCGCCTTGCTCAGCACCATGCTCTACTTCACAGTGAAGTACGCGATTGGCGCTTACATCAACTCGCTCTCCTGCGGCATTCCCTGCATTGCTAATATCAGCGGTGCGATTATGAAACTGATCCTCGGGATCTCGTTTCTGGCCTTTGTTGGCGTGGCGATCCTTGATTTCATGTTTCAGAAGCACACCCACATCAAGAGCCTGAAGATGACGAAGGAAGAGGTGAAGCGGGAACATAAGGAGTCCGAGGGCAGTCCTGAGATTAAAGGGCAGCGTAAGCGGATTTCTCAGGAAATTCTCATGAGCGACAACCTTGAGAATACCCGCAAAGCCAGTGCTGTTGTGGTGAACCCGACGCACTACGCGGTTGCCATTTCCTATCGCCCGGATGAGGTTGCTGTGCCGTTGGTGGTTGCCAAGGGGCTTGATCTGACTGCGCTTAAGATGCGTACAGAAGCTGAGGCGGCAGGTGTGCCGATTTTTGCCAATGTTAAGCTTGCCCGTATGTTGCATGCGGAAGTGGAGATTGAAGAGCTCATTCCGCAAGACATGTTTGCAGCTGTTGCCGAAATCCTCGTCTGGATCGATAAGAACAAAGACATCCTTTACAACGGCCCGCTTGAACGCGGTGTGATCGATCTTGAGCATGAGAAGAAGAGCGGTGATGAGCCGCTGAACTAAAGCAGTTCGCATTTAAGCTGAAACACCTGAACTGCTTTAGCCTTTGTTTTTGCGTATCTCCGAAAACCGGTCTCCACTTTTCGGAGATACACTGTCGTTTCATCAATGTTCCGAGAAGCGCCCCAAGTCCTATATTTTCTCGTCTTTCTGTCTTGAATAATCCAGCTTGCAGTTGTGTGAGAATCGTGTTTCATTTGTAGTTGTATTGTAATGCAATTGTAATTCATATGAGGGCAAGATGTTTTATAGGCTCAATAAGCGGGACGTGGTTTCGGGTTTCATCACCAGTTTGTTCGTTTTGGTTTTCTTGTTTTTCGCGCAAGCCTCTTTGGCGCAATCGCCGCATCAAAAGGGTGGTCCCATCAGTGAGCCGCTTGGTGAACTGAATATGCAGATTTGGCGGGTTCCGGTTGAGTTGGAAGACGGCAGTAGGACGATCACTTTGGATGCGACCACCTTCAAGCCGGATGGAGAAGGGCCTTTTCCGCTGGCGGTCTTTACTCATGGGGCGGCTCGGAGTGCTCCACGTGATGGTCCCTATGATTTCCGTCCTGACGCTGCAATCAGGTGGTTTCTTGCGCGAGGATACGCTGTTGCCGTTGTTATTCGCAGGGGCTACGGACGTTCAGAGGGGCAGCGTTCTGTTGTTGAGGATGGGGATTCAGAAGGTTTCATAAAGGTCCTTGAGGAGCGCGTTCATGATATCAATAGTTCAGTGCGTTACTTTCAGGATCAGCCGTTTGTGGTTGCTGATCATATTGTCCTTCTCGGATTTTCTGCAGGTGGGAACAGCGTATTAGCCGCGTCTCGGAAGGCTCCAAATGGTGTTCGCGGTGTCATTTCTTTCGCACCGGGAGCCGTGACAATCGATGATTATAGTGCGCGGGATTTAGAACAGGCAGAACAAGGTTTCAGGATGTTTGGGGCTGGGACAACGCTACCAACACTCTGGGTTTATGCGGAGAACGAGGAGTACTATAGCCCGATGTTGGCCAGGTCATTTTTTGAGGCCTACACATCAGAAAGTGATGCAAAGCAAGAGCTTGCCATTTTGCCGCTTGAGGGTGAGAACGGCCATGATCTCTTTCTGAGGGATGAGGGTCCTAAAGTCTGGGGCCCGGTTGTTGCGCCGTTTCTTGAGCGATTGATGCCTTAAAGCAGTTCGCATTTCAATTGAAATACCTGAACTGCTTTAGTCTTTGTTTTTGCATATCTTTATCCGAAAACCGGTTTCCACTTTTCGGAGATACGCTGTCGTTCGTCGCGTTTGCATCAAAAACTTATTCCCCTTGGTTCCGCCAGCCCTAAGATTATCTCGTGTCCACGTACACGGGCAGCTGGCGGAGCGACCGTCAGTTCGGCGTGGGCTGGGCGGGGCTACCGGAAGACATAACGCATCCTCCGGCGGGTCCGTTGAAACACCCCTTGAAAGTCTTTAGTGCAGGGACCAAGCGGAAGCTGGTCACCCGATGGGCGTCTACACTGGCAGCTGCAGCTGTCAGGGACAAGTCAAACTGTCCTTTACAGCAACTGCCCAAAGAGGTGAGTTTCGAAGCAAAGCCTTGTGTTTTGTGAGACCTCACAGTGATGGGTAGGCACCTGCTCCCAATGCCTTTCGGTGGAGACCTTGTTTCATACAAAAACGCCCGGGCAAGGCGACAGCCAATGCCGAAGAAACTAATTTAATACCTAGCGCAGGCACTGCCTGCTCGCCTTGCCCCTCCCGTTTCTCGGGACCCTAAATTCCACCACTGCATGGAAGGCCATGCGGTGCCATTGGTGTTTGTATGGCAGGTTGCTGAGACTTGGGTTGGATTAGTACAAAAATGGATGCTCCACCTTCATGTGAATTTAAAGTGTCCCCGCGAGAATTGCTGGGTAACTTTTCGGAGAACGAGAATGGGTGTTGAGCACGAAAAATGGGTGACTGATGTTTTGAAACACATTGGTGTTAACCCGGAAATCCCAGCTCAGGTAATTGATGAAGAGCCGGTTGGGACTGGTGATCAACCAGACGGCAATGAACAGCCGGAGCTGAAAGCCGGTTCTCAGGACCAGGTGGAAACTGTCGGTCAGGACCACGTTAAGAGCGTGGAAAAGGCTGAGGAAAAAGAGCTCGATGACGTCCACGAGCAGGTTAAAGATGACGTTACGGAGCCTGAAAAAACAGCTGCTCAAGAAAAAGTGGAAGCAGAAGTTCAGGAGCCGTCTAAGCCTGAAGACGTTCCTGCCGTTGATGGTGATGCCTCCAAGCCAGATCTGATCCTGCCGGAAGATGGAAGTTTGAAAGAGGCTGCGGATATCATGGCGATAGCTGAGCGAGAAGTTGGATGCGGGGAAGGGGAAATCAAATTCACAGGCTTCAGTTCTTGCATCGGCGTTACCGTGCGAGACGGCACCAAGGTAAAAGGCGTGCACCTTGCACTGATTAAAGAAGATGGCAAACCATTCAACAAAGATGATGCAGCAAAAGTGCTTACGTCTTTAGGGACCTACTCAGAAGCAATGATTTTTGGCCAAATCGTATTCTGGAAGAATCCTGCAAACCAGGTTGCCGATGCCTTTAAGGTTCTGGAGGAGGGACTAAAAGCTGGAGCGACCAAAGAGGATGGTTATAAGGATTTTCAGTTTGATGACGGGGAGTACGGTGCTGAGATCACCGAGGATGATGATTTCTTCCCAACATTTTAAGAACAGGTGGAACCCGATGACCCGAAGTTGGGGCTTCTGATTATGGTTATTCGGGTTCCACCTTACTGCCCGGGCAAAGGGCAGGTTTTACGCGGTATTCGGGGATCAGGCTGGTAGGGTGCCAACCTTGCCGCGTAAACTGATTTTCTCTAATGGCTGGATGTTGGCGTTTGGCGCCAGTTCCTGGAAGGACAACACAGCCAGATCGGCATAGTCGCGCTCGATTACTTTTCTGAAGAAACGGCGGATATCCATTGGGACCAGAATGACCGGAGCGATGCCGTTGTGTGCCAGATTATCGCCAATGGCGCTGCGCATGACGGTGATGAGCTGGCGGTGTGTATCCGGCGAAAGCGCCAGATAGGAGGCGCCGCTGGTCTGTCTGATGGCACCGCGCACTTCATCCTCGATGTCTTTATCGATGAGATATGCCGGAATGATGTGCTGACCTGCAGAGTATTTGTGCGTGATGTAGCGGCTCAATGCCATGCGGATATGCTCCGTCAGCATGAGTGGATCTTTTTCCTTCTGGCCCCATTCCACGATGGCTTGCAAGATTGTGCGCATATCACGGATGGAGATGTCCTCACGCACCAGACGCTTGAGAACATCGGCCAGCGAGATGAGAGGGACAGCGCGGTTTACTTCGCGCACCAGCTCGTCAAAGTCGCCTTCCATGTGCTTGAGCAGGAACATGCATTCCTGAATGCCGAGGAACTCTGCGGCGTGTTGTTTAAGCACATGAGCCAGATGCAGGCTGAGCATGCCGGTCAGTGTCAGGGTTTGAATGCCAGCGCGCGTTGCTTGTTCAAAGTGCCGGTTGTTCACCCAGAAAGACGGGGTGTTTGGCAGGAAACTGTCGCCTTCCTCGTAAGGAATGTTGAACATAGCGAGGTTTGGCGGTGTTTCGCGGGCAATGAAATAACCGGACCGTGCTGCGCCACGGGCAACAGGGACTTCGTTGACGAGGATACGGTACTCGCCTTCCGGCAGGCTCTCGTTGAGGCGCAGTTTGATGCCGGGGAAGGGGACACCGAGATCGAAATAGAGCGCTTTGCGCACCTTTGCGACTTCTCTGTCGAGCTTCTTCGGGTTGAGTGTAGACCTGACTGAAGACGAGATATCGACAATGAGCGGAACGGTGATTGTAATGGCCAGATCCTGAGCGGCTTCCACTTCGGTCGCCATGTCCTCATCAGGCATCATCATAGCTTCGCCTTCAGGCGCTATGGCGGGCGCAAAGGCTGAGAGCTGCTGTGAATCCTTTCTAGCGGACTGAGATTTTGTCTTTCGCATGGAGAAGAAAGAAACAGAGCCGAAGATTGCTGCAAGGAGCAAGAAGATGAAAGTTGGGAAGCCAGGAATAAGCGCGAAGCCAACCATGATTGTCGCTGCAATCATGAGGGCCCTTGGTTCACTGTTCAACTGTTTGGCAATATCAGATCCAAGGTCGCTGGAATCTTCGGTGCTTACACGGGTGACCATGAACCCAGCTGTGATGGAGATGAACAGAGCCGGGATCTGAGCAACCAGACCATCACCGATGGTCAAAATGGTGTAACGATCCAGAGCATCAACAGCGCTCATACCATGCTGGGAGGTGCCAATGATGACGCCGCCGATGATGTTAACCGCGGTGATGATCAGGCCCGCAATCGCATCGCCCTTCACGAACTTCATGGCGCCGTCCATGGAACCGTAAAGCTGGCTTTCTTTTTCCAGCTTGGTGCGGCGGCGCTTGGCTTCATCCAGTTCGATCTGGCCAGCACGCATGTCGGAGTCGATCGACATCTGCTTGCCGGGCATCGCGTCAAGGGAGAAACGGGCAGAGACTTCTGCCACGCGTTCAGAGCCCTTGGTGATCACCAGAAAGTTTACGATGGTCAGGATCAGGAAGATAACGATACCGACGACCAGATTACCCTGGACCACGAAGTTGCCGAAGGTGTCGATGATTTCACCGGCATCGGCTTTGAGCAGGATCAGACGGGTCGTCGTGATGGACAAAGACAAGCGAAAGAGGGTCGTCAGAAGCAAGATAGAGGGAAAGGCCGAGAGGGCTACAACATCTTTCAGGTAGAGCGCAGCCATCAGCAGGATCGCAGCAAGGCTCAGGTTGATTGCAATGAGCGTATCCACGAGAACCGTCGGTAACGGAAGGATCATCATGAATACGATTGCGATCAAAAGAAATGCCAGGAGAACATCATTTCTCCCTGACAACATTTGAAAGATTTTTTGCACGTCCTGCTCCTGATTTCAGCCTGCTCTTGCTTTCAGGCCAATTCACCTTTCGCTTCTAACAATTGGAAAAAGCCACAGGTGTGCCGCAGCAAACACTTGAGTAAAAATTTAAAAGAAGATTTGGAGTTATCCTTGCTCGTAAACGCTTATCAGGCGGGTAAAATGATTTCGCCGGTGTTTTCGGTCAAGGAGATCTGCGGTCCGGGTGTGGTCTCAATCATGAGATTGAGTTTGCCAGCTTCGCTCAAAAAGTCTTTGAGCGTGGTGTAGAGTTTGTTTCTATCCAGATTGTTGGTGTACTCGGTTTTGATCAATGCGAGATCGCCGTCCTTCTCAACAAGGCCAACACGGTAATTATTTTCTGCCTGTTGTTCCCCTGAGTAGCGTAGGGCGTTAAGATATGTATCCCTTCGGGCTTCTGGCGCAGGGCTGCCTATAATGGTGGAGATATGAAGGATATTATTGTCTTCATCACTTTCCAGGATGATCAGGAAATCTTCCAGTAGAACAGTCCAGGTTTTGGCTTCTGCGTACTCTGATATCTCCAAGGCTTCCAGAAGCGGTCCGACTTCAACCATCAAGTCGTGAATGATTTTGAAGTTGCCCATTCAGTTGTCCCTAACTCTACTGATTTATCTGGGATATTCTGTAGGGCCGGTCTCGAGAGTGTGTTGTGCTGTTTGATACAAACTACAATCATCTGAAGAAGAAAATTGCAGGCTGCATGCAATGTTTATTGGCGACGACTTATGATGAAGTTTTCGAACAGATGACTCGGCTCTGCTTTGAACTGTGAAATTGCTTAAGTCACTATGCGGAATTGGGTTTTACTTATTGCTTGACAATATAGTCTGATGAATATCTCATTACCTTAATAAAATTATAATGAAAAATCTTTTTGGGGGAGGGGTTGTTTTGTCTAAAGGTAATTTATTGAAATCTAGTCTGGTTGCACTTCTGCTTTTCGGCGGTGTTCTCTCTGCGGAAGCTGAAGTTATCAAGATCGGATACATTGATCCGCTATCAGGTCCGTTTGGGAGTACGGGTGATGCTGGGGTGAAGCACTTCCGCTATGCGGCTGAAGAAATTAATGCTGCTGGTGGTATGGGCGGCATGCAGGTGGAAGTGGTTGCTTTTGATAATAAAATCAATCCGAAAGAGAGCCTTGTTCAACTGCAGAAGGCGATTGATCAGGGCGTCCGCTTTATTGCGCAGGGGAACGGGTCGAGCGTTGCGAATGCTTTGACTGATGCGATTGCTAAGCACAACAAGCGAAATCCGGGAGAAGAGGTTCTTTTCCTCAACTATGCAGCGGTTGATCCGGCGCTGACCAACAAGAAATGCAATTACTGGCATTTCCGGTTTGATGCGCATGTGGACATGAAAATGGCGGGTCTGACTGATTGGCTGCGGGATCAGAAAGACATCAAGTCTGCTTATATTCTGGCGCAGGATTATTCTTACGGGCGAGCGTTTACAGCAGCTGCAAAGTCCATGATTGAGGAGAAACGTCCGGACATCAAGATTGTTGGTGCAGAGCTTCATCCGATTGGCAAGGTTAAAGATTTCACGCCGTACGTGCAGAAAATGATGAGCGCGAAAGCGGATGTTGTGTTTACGGGAAACTGGGGAACAGACATGACGCTGCTGGTGAAAGCGGCGAATGCGTCCGGTCATACAGTGCCGTATCTGACGTTCTATGGTGGCGGCCTTGGGGCTCCGACCGCGATGGGGAAGAGCGCTGTTGGGTTGGTGAAGCAGATCACTGAGTTCCATGAGAACATCGAGGCCTCTGAAAAGCAGATGGCTCGGGTGGATGATTTTGAGAAAACCAATAGTCTCGATTACTATTATGAGCGGGTTTTCACCTTGATGAACATGCTTGACAAGGCCGTTGATGCGGTTGGGTCAGTGGATGTGCCCAAGGTTGCAGCTGAGCTGGAAGGGATGACTTATGAGACGCCGTATGGAGAGGTGACCATGCGGGCGGATGACCACCAGCTGATGCAACCTCTTTATATCTCTACGTTTTCTGAGGGTGTTGCCCGTGATGTTGAGAATACCGGTTACGGGTTCAAAACAGATATTACCATTCCGGCAGCGGCGACTGAAACTCCGACGACGTGCAGGATGCGTCGTCCTTCCTAACGATCTTACTTGAACAATGGCATACTCGGGCAATTGGGCTTGAGCATGCTCTTTTCTTTTGAGGGATGTTATGGAGACGGTTGTTTTTGCTCTGCTCAACGGGCTGATCTATGGCTTGTTGCTGTTCATGCTGTCCAGCGGATTGACGTTGATTTTCAGTATGATGGGCGTTCTCAATATGGCTCATGCCAGCTTTTACATGCTGGGTGCCTATTTTGCATTTACCCTTGGCCAGCACACTGGTTTCTGGTTTGCGTTATTTCTGGCGCCGATTTGCGTTGGAGCAGCTGGAGCCTGCGTTGAAAAGTGGGGCCTGCGCAAAGTGCATGCCAGGGGGCATGTGGCTGAGCTGCTTTTCACGTTCGGGCTAGCTTATGTGATTGAAGAGCTGGTGAAGATCATCTGGGGCAAGTTTGCAGTTGCCTATGAGATTCCGCTGGAGCTCAATTATTCGCTCTTTGAACTGTTTGGTTCTCAGTATCCGGCGTATCGCATTTTCATGTTGGCTGTGTCCATCGCGATGCTGGCGGGACTTTGGTACCTGTTGAAGCGAACGCGGGTCGGGCTGATCATTCAGGCGTCGCTGACACATCCGCATATGGTGTCTCATCTGGGGCATAATGTGCCGCGGATCTTTATGCTGGTGTTTGCTGCGGGCTGTGCGCTGGCGGGTCTCGCCGGGGTGATTGGCGGCAACTATCTGGTGACCGAGCCATCCATGGCGTTTTCAATCGGACCGATTGTTTTTGTGGTTGTTGTGGTCGGCGGTATGGGCAGCCTGGAAGGGGCGCTTATCGCCAGTTTGCTGATTGGCTTTCTTCAGACATTTGCCATCTCAATCGATAGCAGTTTTGCTGAGATCTTTTCGTTTGCCGGATTGAGCGCTGATGGCGATATCGGGCGTATTACAATTGCGTCTTTGGCTCCCATGTTGCCGTTTCTTCTTTTGGTACTGATGTTGATGCTGCGTCCGCGTGGTCTGATGGGGGAGCGTGAGTTTTGACCGACTACAGTCTTGACCGGGTGCCTGATCTGGCTCCGAGTGCACGCTACAAATTTGCGACACGGGTTCTGCCGCTGTTGCTGCTTGCTCTGATCCTGTTGAGCATTCCGCTGTTTGAGCCGTCCAGAACGTGGCTATCGCTGTTCAACGCGATTGGCATCAATATGGTTTTTGCTCTGTCCTACAACATGTTGCTGGGGCAGGCAGGTATGCTTTCGTTTGGCCATGCGGTCTACTTTGGCCTTGGTGGTTATGCGGCTATGCACGGGATGAATGCGATTGAGAACGCAAGTTATGATGGTGGTGTCTGGGCAGCCTTTCCCATGTTTGCCCTTCCACTGGTGGGGTTTGCGGGAGGAGCGCTGGCAGGCGCTGTGATTGGCTGGCCGTCCTGTCGGCGGGCGGGTGTGCCGTTTGCCATGATCTCGCTTGGCATTGCCGAGCTTGTTGCAGCTGCCGGGTTCATGTTTATCAGCGTCTTCGGCGGCGAAGAAGGCATCACTGGCGATCGTATGAATGGTGTTGAGCTGTTCGGGTTGTCTCTTGGGCCGCTGGGCGAAGTGTACTGGTTCATTGCGTTCTGGACTTTTTTAGGCACCGCGCTGATGTATGCCTTCACCAGAACACCGCTTGGCAAGATGGCGCAGGCGGTGCGGGATAATCCGGAGCGTGTGCAGTTTGTGGGCTATAACCCCAACCGTGTTAGATATCTGGTGTTTATTGCAGCTGGTGGTTTCGCCGGGCTGGCGGGCGGAATGTCTGCGGTGAACTATGAGATCTTTACGCCGGAAAGCCTGAGTGTAATCCCGTCGGGTCTGGTGTTGCTGATGGCGTTCATTGGCGGAGCACGATATTTTGCAGGGCCTATTCTTGGGGCTGTGGTGCTGACTTATATGCAGTCCAATCTCTCAGATTATTCAGAGGCGTGGCTGCTTTATCTGGGACTGCTGTTTATCGGGATGATCCTGTTTGCACCGGGCGGTCTTGCAGGGCTGTTGCTGAGCGGGACTGCAGCCTTAAAGCATTCTTTGAGTGGTAAGGGGGTGTTGCGGGCTGGGGTGTTTGCGACTTCGGCCCTGATGGCTGCAGCTGGTGTTATTGTGCTGGTTGAGTTGGCAGTGCGGCATTCCAATGGGTTTGGAGAGGTTTTTGAACCGTTTGGCTTCCATCTGGCTCCTGACCAGATGGTGCCGTGGGCAGTTGGTTTGATACTTGCCGGTGTTGGCATGAGCTCGCTCAAAGTGCTTTCCAGACAGGGAGGTGTCGGCTCATGAGCGCTCCAGCCTTACAGCTGACGGACCTTCGCAAAAACTTTGGTCCGGCGAAGATCATTGAAGGGGTTTCGCTGGACATTGCCCGAGGTGAACGGCATGCGATTATCGGTCCCAATGGAGCTGGCAAGTCCACGCTGTTCAATCTTATCTCCGGTCTGTTTCCGCCAAGTTCGGGAACAATAAGTTTGGCTGGGCAGCAGATCTCGGGCCTGAAACCTCACCAGATTAACCGACTTGGATTGTCGCGTAGTTTTCAAGCCTCCAACATCTTCGCCAATATGTCGGTGCGCGAGAATGTGCGCTGCGGAGTGTTATGGTCGCTTGGGTATGGGCACAGTTTCTGGCGGAATATTGGTAACCTGAAGGAGGTGCAGCGCAAGACTGCCGAGGTGTTGGAGAAGGTGGGGCTGACGGATAAAGCCGATGTGCCTGCTGTGCTGCTGACCTATGCGGATCAACGCACGCTGGAGATTGCTATCACCATTGCAGGTGGGGCAGATGTGATTTTGCTGGATGAGCCGACGGCTGGCATGAGTCACTCAGAAACTGACAGGGCGATTAAACTCATCGAGATGGCAACGGAAGGTAAGACGCTCTTGATCGTGGAGCATGACATGGGGGTTGTGTTTGGGCTTTCTGACCGAATTTCAGTGCTTGTTTATGGTGAGATCATCGCAACAGGGACGCCAGAGGAAATTCGCGGCAATGCACGGGTGCGAGAGGCTTATCTTGGGGATGAAACAGATTTTGCGGAGATGAGCGCATGAGTGGAACTGCTGGAGGTGAAATGCTGAAGGTCCGAGATCTGCATGCGTTTTATGGCAAGAGTCATGTGCTGCGCGGTGTGAACATGGATGTGCCCAAGGGCAGTGTGACAGCGCTGTTAGGGCGCAACGGTGTCGGACGGTCCACCACGGCCAAGGCGATTATGGGTGAGGTGGCACCGAAAGGAGATATCTGGTTCAAAGGTGAGACTATCTCTGGTCTGCCGAGCCATAGCATTGCGTGTAAGGGGCTTGGGTATGTGCCGGAGAACCGGGATGTCTTCCCTCTGATGAGTGTGCGGGACAATTTACTTCTTGGCATCAAGGACATGCGCAAGCCGGGCAGGTGGAGCATTGAGCAGATGCTCGATATGTTTCCAAACCTCAAATCACGCGCTGATACGGCAGCTGGTGTGCTTTCTGGCGGCGAAAAGCAGATGCTGACGATCTGCCGGACGCTGATGGGAGATCCTGATCTGATCATCATCGATGAACCGACCGAAGGGCTTGCACCCAAGATTGTGACGCAAGTTGGGGAGCTGATTGCGGAGATTGCGCGAGCCGGTGTTTCCATCTTGCTGGTGGAGCAGAAGCTTTCCATCGCGCTGAAGATTGCCCAACAGGTTTATGTGATGGGGCATGGGGAGATTGTTTATCACGGGACACCAGAGGAGTTTCGAGCGCGGGATGATATCCGGCGGGAATGGCTGGAAGTGTGAGCGGTGTTTTTCTTGGAGAAGTGCTGCAGGATACCTTGCTGGTGTTCTTTGAGTTGGATGATGTGTGTTAGGCAAGGGATGTACATGATCGGGGTGGGGTTTTAGCGTTGAGCGGACATGAAGAAAAAGACCGGCGGTTTGCGACAACGCTGGCGCGAGGGCTGCAGGTTTTACGGGCGTTCCGGGCTTCTGATGACGGGCTTGGCAACCAGGAAATCTCTCAGCGCACTGGCATACCCAAATCCACAGTTTCCCGTTTGACCTTCACTCTGCAACAGCTTGGTTATCTCAGCCATGCGCGTCGTCATGACCGGTATCGGTTTGGTCCGGCAGCGTTGGCGCTGGGCAATATTGCCAGCGCTTCTGTTTCCTTCATTGAAGCGGCAAATCCGATGATGCAGCAACTGGCTGATGAGACGGGTACGCTTGCTTTGCTGGCAGTGTTTGATGAAAACAAGATGCTGTTGACCAAGACGTGGCGCCCGCAAGGCGCTCCTGCCATCTGGCTGGAAGTGGGGCACCGCATTCCGGTCACTGGATCATCCTCTGGGCATGCTTATCTGGCCAGCGTAACGGACCATGAGTTTGCGCAGGTTTGCGAACGTGTACAGGGACGGGATGAGAGCATTCCCGTCGAGACATTGGAGAGCGCAAGGGCTGCAGGGTACTCTCAGCTGTTGGCCCAAGGCTTTGTAATTGTTGATGAAGATAAACGCTATGCTGAGAACATCAATGCGGTCTCAACCGGTTTCCGGTCTCATGATTTTGGCGAGCCGGTTGCGATCAGCTGCGGGGCAACACCGGACATGCTGAGCTATAATCGCATGCAAAATGAAGTTGGGCCGAAACTGCGGGACCGCGTGAAAGAGTTGGAACGGGCGCTGGGCTTGCCCTCGGTTCTGGTCAATCGGGGCTAAGCTTGTAGCGAGCGGAAAGCTCTTATTGTCGTGATCGCTGCTTGCTTTAAATTCTGCATATTAGAATTATGAATTACATATTGAAATAATCTGGATGCGCGATACTCTGATCTCATGATGGGGATGAGTTGAGCGATGCGTTCTGGATCCTCCCGACAGTTATGTCCAGTGAAGCAGGGAGGGCGGCATATGGACTTGAACTATTCAGCTGAAGAGTTGGCATTTCGTGATGAGGTGCGGTCGTTTTTAAACAATAACCTTTCGCAGACTCTCTCGGAAAAGGTCAGATTGGGAAAGCGCCTTTCCAAGACGGATCATGAAGAGTGGCATGCCACGCTGAACAAGCAGGGATGGCTGGCGAACAACTGGCCGGTGGAGCATGGTGGGACTGGTTGGAATGCAGTCTACCGGCACATCTTTGAGGAAGAGCTTTGCCTTGCCCATGCGCCGCGGACGATCCCTTTCGGGCTTTCCATGCTGGCGCCAGTGCTTTTGAAGTTTGGCAGTCAGGCGCAGAAAGATCACTTTTTGCCGCGGATTCTGGATGGTACGGACTGGTGGTGTCAGGGCTATTCTGAACCGCTGGCGGGTTCTGATCTTGCCTCCCTGAAGACCCGTGCTGTGCGGGATGGGGACCATTATGTTGTCAACGGTCAGAAAACCTGGACTACACTGGGTCAACATGCGGGCTGGATCTTCTGTCTTGTGCGTACGGACCAAGACGTGAAGGCTCAGGAAGGTATTTCGTTTCTCTTGATTGATATGAAGACACCGGGTGTCACTGTTCGGCCCATTACACTAATTGACGGTGGGCAGGAAGTGAATGAGGTGTTCTTTGAGGATGTGAAGGTGCCGGTTGCCAACCTTGTTGGAGAGGAGAACAAGGGCTGGACCTATGCCAAGTATCTGCTGACCCATGAGCGTACCAATATTGCAGGCGTTGGCTTTTCGACGGCGGCTCTTGTTCATTTGAAGGAGATTTGTGCCAAGCAGATGTCTGGTGGCAAGCCACTGCTGGAGAACCCGTATTTTGCCGGAAGGGTTGCGCAGATTGAGATTGATCTGATGGCGATGGCGACAACGAACCTGCGCATGATCGCCAAAGCGGCGGCAGGGCAGGCGCCGGGAGCGGAGAGTTCCATGCTGAAGATCAAGGGAACTGAGATCCGGCAGGCGATCAATGATCTGACACGGCGAGCGGTTGGGCGTTACGCTATGCCGTTTGTGTCGGAAGCGCTGGATAGTGGTGCGAACGCGCAAGGTGTTGGGCCGGAGTATGCCGCCGCAGCGAGCCCAGGTTACTTCAACAACCGTAAGCTTTCCATCTTCGGTGGGTCCAACGAGATCCAGCGCAACATCATCAGCAAAGCTATTCTCGGCCTTTAGGAGCGTTCCATGGATTTCAATCATAGTGACGAACGGCGGATGCTTCAGGACACTCTGCATCGCTACCTTTCAGATAACTACGATGCCTCGCAGCGGGCTAACTCTGTTGGGCATGCGCAGGGGTTTTCGGAAAAAATCTGGAATGATTTTGCTGAGCTGGGTGTGATTGGGGCGCTGTTTGCAGAAGAGTATGGGGGCTTTGGAGGCAGCGGCTTTGATATTGCGGTTGTGTTTGAGGAGTTGGGTCGGTTTGCCTGCATGGAGCCTTTGATGGCCTCTGGCGTTATGGCTGGACGGTTGTTGGGCGAGCTTGGGACAGAGGAGCAGAAGGCGCTGATCGGGGATGTGATTGACGGGAAGCTCAAGATCGTTCCCGCATTGGAAGAGCCTCAGTCGCGTTATGATCTGGATGCTGTGGAGACAACTGCAGAGCGGGTTGGGGATGGTTATCGGCTCAACGGCACCAAGTCGGTGGTGATTGGTGGGCCAAGTGCGGACAAGCTGATTGTGAGCGCTCGTGGTGCCGATGGGCTGCAACTGTTCATGATAGATGCCGATGCCTCAGGCGTGGAGCGGTACTCCTATCCCAATCTGGACGGCTACCACGCCAGCGATGTTGCTCTGGTGAATGTAGTTGTGCCTGCTTCTGCGTGTTTGGGTGCGCCAGAGGCGGTTTTGCCTGCATTGGAATCTGCACGCGCTGCAGGTGTGACTGCGCTGTGTGCCGAGGCCGTTGGGGCGATGGAAGCGGCGAAGGATCTGACGGTTGAGTATCTGCGCGTGCGGACGCAGTTTGGCCGTGCGTTGGGCAAGTTTCAGGCGCTTCAGCATCGGATGTCGACGGTCTTGATTGAGATCGAACAGGCTCGCTCTGCGCTGATCAATGTGGCGGGGCACCTTTCTGCTGAACCTTTCCAGCGAGATAAGCATGTGAGTGCAGCTAAGAATTTGATTGGCCGTGTGGCGCAACTGGTTTGCGAAGAAACCATTCAGTTGCATGGCGGTATCGGGATGACCGAGGAGTATCCTCTGGGACATTATGCCAAGCGTTTGATGATGATCGATCACCAACTTGGCGATGTCGACTACCATCTGGAGCGCTTTGTTGGAGCTATGCAGAGGGAACCTGCGCGCGAGGCAATGTCATGAAGCGTGCTTCTCTTGTCAGCGTTGAGCGCAAGGCGGATCGTCTGATCGTCATGAACTGTAACTCTTCTCGTCGCAATGCGCTTTCGCCAGAATACTACGACGGGCTTTCGCAGGCGTTGGATCTTGCCAATCAGGACACTGAGATCCGTAGCGTTATCCTGATGGGAGAAGGCGGTTATTTCTGTGCGGGTGGCGATCTGAACACGTTGGTTAAGCGCCGCGAGATGACGGTTCTTGAGCGAAAAAATAATATTGAAAAACTCCATAATCTGGTTCGAAAAATAAGGGACTGCGCAAAACCGGTGATTGCGTCGGTTGATGGAGGTGCTGCCGGAGCGGGTGTGTCTTTGGCTCTGGCTTGTGACTTCCTGGTGGCAGAGCGGCCGTCTCAGTTTATGCTGGCTTATGTGAAGGTTGGACTGGTGCCGGATGGAGGGGCTACAGCTTCATTGTCCCGGCTTATTCCCCGTCAACTGGTCTTAGAGATGTGTTTGCTGGGACAACCTGTTTCGGCTGAACGGCTCTACCAGCTGGGGGTGGTCAATGTGCTTAGCGATAAGCCTGCTTTGGCAGAAGCGCACCTGATAGCGGATCGTGTAGCGCAAGGTCCAACAAGGGCACAGGGGGAGATTAAGCGATTGGTATCAGCTGCTGATCACAACAGCTATGACGATCAAATGGATCTGGAGCGGGATACAATGGCAGAGGCTCTGGGACATGATGAAGCGCAGGGAGGGATTAATGCGTTTCTGGAACGGCGATCTCCAAATTATGCTTAGATTACAATATCTTGATCAGGTGAAGCCCGAGTTAAATGTCTGGAATGGTGCATTTTGAGCAAGTCGATCAGTCAATTGAGAAACCTAGGCCCAAAGACCGAATATATGCTGTCTGAGGTGGATGTTTGCAGTGAAGATGATCTGCGTGAGCTTGGAGCAGTGCAAGCTTATCAACGTCTGAAATTTCGGTTTGGTCGGGGTGTGTCCATCCTCGCGCTTTATGCCATGGAGGCGTGCCTGCGGGATTGTGACTGGCGGGATCTTTCAGCTGAAAACAAGAAAGAACTGAAGGCCCGAGTTGCAGAGGCTGATTGATCGGCTTTGAAGGAGCCTTGAACGGATTTCGTCAAGATCCAGACAGGGCGTTATGGATGCCGGCGGTGGCATAGGCTACGAGCAATGTTTTCATTTCAGCAATGCCGGAGGTGTGATCTTCTTCTGCCATTGCATCAACACGCCAGGCTGAGGTGCATAGAGCGATTTGTGAAGAGATGGAAAAGACGAAGGTTGCGGAGACTTTCCTAAGATCGGCAGTGGGATAGAGCTTGGCGATTTCTGAAAGAAATACTTTTGCTGTTGGGTCAAAACAAGCTTGTGAGATTGCGCTCCAGCGTTCTTCTGCAGAGATCATGGCAACCAGACGTGCGTAGGCGAGCCAGCCGTGGCCGCTGTTTTCAGCTTTGTCCAGATAAGGGTAGAAGAAACTCTCCAGAATGCCTTTCAGGGTGATGACTTGTTCTGACGCTTTCAGCTGTTCCAGTGCATCAAGACGGAGACGGGCGAGTTCGTCGGCACGGCGTTCGACTGTTTTGAAAAACAGGTCTTCCTTTGTGCCGAAGTGGTGGTTTACGAGGCCCAGTTTTACCCCTGCTTTTTGGGCGATATCTCTTATGGACGCAGCGTCATAACTGCGAAAGGCAAACAGGTGTTCTGCGGCGTCGAGAATCTTTTGCCGCGTCTCCAGAGAGCTTTTTGAAGGGGCTCTTTGTCTTTGTTTTTCCTGCGAAATCTTCTTAATCATAAAAAGAGCTTGCCTTATTTTGTACGACTGTTCAATCTAATTGTAGTTCTTAGGGGGGACGAACAGTGAATATTTCAAAGGAGAGCTATGCCTTAATTGGGGCAGGGCCGATGGGGCTCGCCACGGCCAAGACACTTATTGAGCAGGGAATAGATTTTCAGGGTTTTGAGCTGCACAGCGATGTGGGTGGGCTTTGGGATATTGATGGGCCGAAGTCGACCATGTACGAATCCGCGCATCTGATTTCATCCAAGAAAATGACCGAGTTTACAGATTTTCCGATGGATGATCACATTGCTGAGTATCCCGGTCACCGCGAACTAAAGACCTACTTTCAGGAGTTTGCCGAAAAGTTCGATTTGAAGCGGCACTATCGTTTTGGAGCAGAAGTGACCTGCATCGCGCCGTTGGGAGGTGATGGTGAGGGGTGGACGGTTAGCTGGAGAGATCAGGACGGAGATCATTCAGCTGAGTTTGCCGGAGTGCTAATTGCAAATGGCACGCTTTCTGAGCCCAACATGCCAGAGTTTGCGGGAGAGTTTTCTGGCGACCTCATTCATTCGTGCCACTACAAGAGTGCGCGGCAGTTTGCTGGTAAGCGGGTGCTGATTGTCGGGGCGGGCAATTCAGGCTGCGACATAGCGGTGGATGCGATCCATCATGGGGTACAGTGCGACATATCTATGCGTCGCGGCTATTACTTTGTTCCCAAGTATGTTTTCGGGAAACCGGCAGACACGATGGGTGGGGCGGTGAAGTTGCCGCTCTGGCTGAAGCGGCGAGTGGATCAAACATTGCTGAAATGGTTTGTTGGTGATCCGCAGGCCTATGGGTTTCCCAAACCAGACTACGAGCTTTATGAGAGCCATCCGGTGGTGAACTCGCTTATTCTCTATCATGCCGGTCACGGGGATGTTGGTATTCGGGCCGACATCAAGGAACTGGATGGGCATACGGTTCGGTTTCGTGATGGTGAAGAGGCTGAGTATGATCTCATCGTCACCGCGACTGGCTATAAACTGCATTATCCCTTTATCGACAAAGAGCTTTTGAACTGGCAGGACGATGCACCGCATCTGTTTTTGAACTGCATGCATCCAGAACGGAATGATCTGTTTGTAATGGGCATGATTGAGGCAATCGGTCTGGGTTGGCAGGGGCGCCATGATCAGGCGGAACTGGTTGCGCGTTATCTGAGAGGCCTCAAGGACGGAAGTAGGACAGCTGAGGCAATCAAAGCTGAGAAAGCCAACGGATTTGAACGTGAGACAGGGGGGATGAACTACCTCAAGCTGGCGCGGATGGCCTACTACGTGGACAAACAGAGTTATCGCTCCGCACTGAACAAGCGCACACAGGCGTTGAAGAGGGAAATGGCATGAGTGACATTGACCTTGTTGTTCTCAACTTCAGTTCTGGTTCGCTGACCTTGCTCAACGGTATTTTGGGTGTTGTGATGTTCTCAATCGCGCTGGACCTGTGTCCTGCGGATTTTAAGCGATTGACACTGTCGCCAAAGCCTGTGGTGATTGGGCTGTGCTCTCAATTTCTGCTTTTGCCGAGCCTCACATTTCTGCTTGTTCTGATCGTTCAGCCCCGGCCTTCGATTGCTTTGGGGCTTATTCTGGTGGCGGCGTGTCCGGGTGGTAATATCTCAAACTTCATCACTCATCGTGCTGGCGGCAATGCAGCGCTGTCGGTTTCCATGACGGCTTTTGCTACGGTGGGAGCAATTGTTGCGACACCCTTTAATATCGCATTTTGGGGTAGTCTTTACGGCCCGACGCGCGCGATATTGCAAGAGACGCATATCGATAGGCTGTCAGTTGCAATTACTGTTTGCTTCATGTTGGTGTTGCCATTGTTTCTTGGCATCATGCTCAACCGTATCAAACCACAGCTGGCTGCTAAAATCCGGCAGCCACTGCGCATGGCGTCCATGGGAATTTTTATCGGTTTCATCTTCATCGCGCTGTTTGCCAACTGGTCGTTTTTTCTTGCCTATGTGGGTGCTGTGGCATCTCTCGTGATTGTCCATAATGGGCTGGCTTTGGCGGCAGGGTATACTCTGGCGAGCGTTGCTGGTGTGTCTGCTTATGACCGGCGGGCCATTACGATTGAAACTGGCATCCAGAATTCTGGCCTGGGGCTTGTGTTGATCTTCGGCTTTTTCGGTGGGCTTGGCGGTATGTCTGTTGTGGCGGCTGCCTGGGGGATTTGGCATGCGATCAGCGGGCTGGTGCTTGCCAGTTTTATGGCGCGCAAAGCAGTCAAGCTTCCCGCGGAGGCGACGTTATGACCAAGCTTCTTATCACCGGGGCTGCCGGAGGTGTCGGACAAGCATTCTTACGGCAATTGGCGGGCACGGAGCAGGAGGTTGTTGCGACTGATATTCGTGAGCCGAGTGGCCTCCCAGCAAATGCCCGGTTCAGAACGCTGGATGTGACTACAGACAGGGTGTCAGCATTGATTGAGGAGGAGCGGCCTGATGTGATTGTGCATCTGGCTTCCATCGTCACACCCTCTGTGGGTTCTACACGGGATATTGAGTATCTGGTTGATGTTGTTGGCACTCAGTCGGTGATTGATACTGCGATCAAAGCAGGTGTGAAGCGTCTTGTCGTCACATCATCCGGGGCAGCTTATGGGTATCATGCAGACAATCCTGTGCCATTGCATGAGGATGATCATATTCGCGGCAATAAAGAGTTCGCGTACTCCTATCATAAGCGTTTGGTTGAAACTGCTTTGGCTCGTGCACGTGCGGAGGCACCGCAACTGGAGCAGGTTGTGTTGCGGGTTGGGACGGTTCTTGGAACGGGCATGAACAATCAGATTACCGCGTTGTTCCATAAGCCGAGGCTGCTTGGGGTCGCCGGATCGGACAGCGCGTTTGTGTTTATCTGGACGGAAGATCTTGCGCGTATTCTGTTCCTTGCTGCGACAGAGGCTCCTGAGGGGATTTACAACGTGGCGGGTGATGGAGCGTTGTCGATGCAGCGGTTGGGGCAAATGCTCAATAAGCCTGTTCTCAAGTTGCCGTCCTGGTTGTTGAAATTTGTTTTAGGTGTGGCGAAACCACTGCGGCTTTCCCGGTATGGACCGGAGCAGGTTCGGTTTTTGCAGTACCGTCCTGTGCTGACCAATGAGCGGCTGAAATCAGTGTTTGGCTATACACCGGAAAAAACAAGCGCAGAAGTGTTTGAACACTGGCGAGCATCTGTGGGGCTTTGATGAAAACAGCGGTTATTACAGGTGGTGCTGGTGGCTTAGGGCAGGCACTTGCAACCCGGTTGCAGCGCGAGAGCTGGCATACGGTTCTTCTGGATTTGGCCGGTCCGGTACTGGAGGAGCTGCCACAAAATGAGCGACAGAGCATTTATGCTTGCGATCTGACGGATGGCGGTGCGGTTGAGCAGGTTGCCCAGCAGGTTTTTGCTCGGCACAACAGCATTGATCTGGTGGTTTACAATGCAGGCATTACGCATATCGGATTGTTTGCGGATATGGACCTGACAGCGCATCGCAAAGTGCTGGATGTCAATTATTTCGGGGCGGTGCATACGGCGCGGGCATTTTTGAAAGCGGTGCGGGCCTCCAGTGGATGTCATCTGGCGATCTCGTCAGTTGCCGGATTCTCGCCACTGATTAAACGGACAGCTTATGCGGCCAGCAAGCATGCGCTGGAGGGGTTTTTTGGGTCGTTGCGGTCTGAAGAGAAGTCTTATGGCGTTCATACGTTGATTGCAGCGCCTTCGTTTGTGGCAACCAATGTTGGACGGTCGGAGACGCAAGAGAATGGTCTGGCCCGTCCGGGTTCGTCAACAGATGGCGTTGATTATATGAGCGCGGAACGGGCGGCGGACATCATCTACAAGGCGTATGTGCGCAAGACAGAGATGAAACCGGTTGGCCGCGTTGCCAGTCTGGCGTGGTGGCTCAACCGGTTGTCACCCAAAGCCTATCAGCTGCTGATGGAGCGCAACATCAAGGAACCTTCCTAGGTTTGATGAAATGTCAGACCTTCCTGGCGTAGGTCTGGCATTCAAAACTGGTAATGGTGGTTGCAAACACGTCGTATTCAGCTTTCCGGCTGATGCCGTAGAGGCGATGAAACTCTGCTGTGCTCATCTGCTCAGCCGTTTTGCTTTGCGCCCATGTTTGGATTGCTGTCTCCCAGTTTCCTGTCAGGTGATCATATTGGGTGAGGTCCGCTTCCAGGTTGATTGGAGTACCGGGATCGCTTCGGTTTTCAAGACCGTGATGAATGCCTTCAAGGATCGCTGAGACAACCAGATATGGGTTGGCATCAGCGCCAGAGACTCGGTGCTCCAGCCTAGCGCCTTTGCCATGTGTGGCTGGCACGCGGATAGCTGCGGCGCGGTGGTCATAACCCCAGCAACAGGTGATTGGGGCATAAGAACCCGGCTGCAAGCGGCGGTAGGAGTTGGCGTGTGGAGCAAACAGGATTTGCATGTCCAGCATGGTGTCCAGCAGGCCCCCTACGGCGTTGTGCAAGGCCGGGTTTGCTTCCTCTGTGCTGCCGCTGAAGATGTTGGTGCCTTCAGTATCCAGCAGGCTGGTGT
Organism: Pseudovibrio sp. Ad5; assembly: GCF_001623095.1. Lineage (NCBI taxonomy): Bacteria > Pseudomonadati > Pseudomonadota > Alphaproteobacteria > Hyphomicrobiales > Stappiaceae > Pseudovibrio > Pseudovibrio sp. Ad5. Next base: position 92,527 of record NZ_LMCH01000001.1, read on the forward strand.
GGACATGGAAGCCGCTGCCAGTCTCTTCTGCGTAGGGTTTTGACATGAACGTGACATCCATGCCGTGTTTGCGGGCAATATGGCGGACAACGCGCTTGAACAGCAGGCAGTGATCCGCAGCTTCCACTGCACTTGGCACGTGAAGCAGGTTGATCTCAAACTGCCCGTGACCAAACTCGGAGATGGTGGTGTCTGCAGGGATATCCTGAATTTTACAGGCTTGGTTGATCTCCATGAGGATCGGTTCGAATTGAGCCATGATGTCCAGATCATAGATCTGCGAGGCCTCGAGGCGCTGGGTGGTGCCGGGAATGTAGGGAGGGAGTGGTAAGCCAGTTGGGCCGGATTCCATGTCGACGAAGTAGAACTCCAGCTCTGTGGCGACAACAGGTGTCAGGCTCTTGTTCTGGAACTTCTTCTCAACGGTTTCAAGAACATATCTTGGATCCAGTGGGGTTGGCTTCTGGTCCTTAATCTCGAAAAGAGTGACGAGGACTTGCGCGGTCGGCACTTTGGCCCATGGCACGCGCTTCAGCGTTCCTGGAACTGGGATGCATATGCCATCCGGGTCTCCACGCTCAATGGCAAGGCCTGCTGCCGGCACATCAACGCCCCACACGTCCAGTGCGACGGTGGACAAGGGCAAACGAACACCACCTTCGGCCAGCTTGTGCAGCATTTCTGCTGGCAACCATTTGCCTCTGAGCGGGCCACAAAAGCCAGCATAAAGGACCTCGATCTTTTCGAGGTCGGGATATTGTTTCAAAAAGGCATCGGCTTCAATTCGAAACTGTTCCAATTGCGGCTGTACTGCTGTCAGGGTTGGCATGCGAACTCTTCTGGTCGTGATCTGATGTGTTGTTTTATCGGGTGTTCTGATTGAACTGGCTGGCATAGATGCAAAGTAAATCCAAGGCTAAAGTCGCACCGGCCAGTGCTGTGATCTCTGCATGGTCGTAGGCTGGTGCGACTTCTACAAGGTCCATGCCTTTTAGGTTTATTCCAGCAAGCCCACGCAGGATCTCTCGTGTCTCTCCGGTGTTCAGACCGCCAACAACCGGTGTTCCTGTTCCCGGTGCAAAGGCTGGATCGAGGCAATCGATGTCGAAGCTGATGTAGCTGGCACTTTTGCCTGTCACCTTATGGATGCGTTCAATCGTGGCCTGTGCTCCATTATTACGGACCCAGTCTGCCGTAATTGTGGTCAGGCCCTGTGTGTTCTCATTGTTGGTTCTGATACCAACTTGTATCGATGTCTGCGGGTTGATGAGACCATCTTTTACCGCTCTGTAGAACATGGTGCCATGGTCAATACGGCTGGAGTTGTCAGTCCATGTGTCGCTGTGTGCATCAAACTGGATGAGGGAGAGTGGTCCGTGTTTTTTCGCGTGCGCTTTGAGCATGGGATAGGTGCAGAAATGATCTCCACCCAGCATGAGTGTTGCCGTACCTGCGTCTAAAATGGCAGAGGCCTGCTGTTCCAGTTCTTCCGGTACGCTCATGGGGTAGCCGGGATCGAAGATGAAATCGCCGTAATCGACAACAGCAAGGCGGTCGAACGGATCGAAGGACCAGCCCCATGCGTGGTCCCAGGCCAATATGGAGGAAGCTTGCCTGATTGCTCTTGGGCCGAAGCGGCACCCCGGCCTGTTGCTGACGGACGTGTCAAAGGGGATGCCACAGACAGCGACATCTATCCCCTTAAGGTTCTTGGTGAATTTACGGCGCATGAAACTGAGCGCTCCGGCATAGCTGGATTCAGCTATGGTCCCATAAGGGGTGGAGCGGGTGTAGGCCAGATCGCCTTTTGAGTATTCATCCAGCGAGGATGGGTGTTTTGTATCAGACACGTATACTTCCTCGATCAATTTGAGCTTATCGCCAGTCGTTCTTCTTTCATGCGCTTGACCTGTGCTTGTTTTGTGACCAGCGAAGCGGTGACCACGCCAACAGCGACAACAGAAATGAGAATGGATGACAGGGCATTGATTTCAGGTGAAACGCCAATGCGCACCTGCGAATAGATCTTCATAGGCAAGGTGGTTGCACCCGGACCTGATGCAAACGAGGCTATGACCAGATCATCCAGGGAAAGCGTGAAGGCCAGCAGCCATGCCGCCAGAATAGCCGGAAAAATGATGGGCAGTGTTACCTGCATGAAGGCGGAAAAACGGGTGCATCCCAGATCAAGGGCAGCTTCTTCCAGACTGCGCTCGAAGGTCACCAAGCGGGCAGAGACGACGACGGCGGCGTAGCACATGGAGAAGGTTATATGTGCCAGTGTGACTGTCCAGAAGCCCCGGGTGAAATCCAGTGAGACGAATAGCAGGAGCAATGACAGGCCCGTGATGACCTCTGGCATGACCATTGGTGCGTAGATCATACCTGTGAAGAGCGTTTTGCCGTGGAATGGTCCGGCGCGATTGAGAACAAGTGCGGCCATGGTGCCGAGCACAGTCGCGACAGATGCTGAGATGAAACCAACACGGAGTGTGACCCATGCGGCATTGATGAAACTCTCATTGAAGAAGACTGATTGATACCACTTGGTGGAGAAACCAGCCCAAACGGTGACCAATCTGGATTCGTTGAAAGAGTAGATCATCAGCAGGATAATCGGCAGGTAGAGGAATGCAAAGCCGAGTGTGAGCGTTGTTGTGTTGAACCAGTTGAAGCGGGTCATTGGCTGGCCTCCGCTTGTTTTTCCTGCTGTTTCTGGAACAGGATGATGGGTAGGATCAACATTAGCAGCAGCAGAATTGCGACGGCGGATGCGACTGGCCAGTCTCTGTTGGAGAAGAACTCCACCCAGAGCGTTTTGCCGATCATGATAGTGCTGGACCCGCCCAGAATGTCTGGAATGACAAACTCACCGACAGCAGGGATAAAGACGAGGAAACAGCCTGCCCAAACTCCTGATAATGACAGCGGTAGAGTAATGACCCAAAAGGCTTTGAGAGGCGAACACCCCAAATCTGTTGCAGCTTCCAGCAATGAGATATCTAGCTTTTCCAGAACTGCGTAGAGTGGCAAGACCATGAAAGGCAGGTAGGAATAAACGATGCCAATGTAGATGGCAGTGTCGGTGTTCAGGATCATCAAGGGTTCGTCAATGATGCCGGTCCAGAGCAGGAAGTAGTTGAGGAAGCCTTCTTTTTTGAGAATGCCGATCCATGCATAAACGCGGATGAGAAAGCTGGTCCAGAAGGGCAGGATCACCAGCATCAGGAGGGTTGCACGCCACTCTTTCGGGGCTTTGGCCATGGCATAGGCGATAGGATAGCCGATTGCCAAAGTGAGTAGCGTTGAGATGGATGCGATCCTGAGACTGCTTAGATATGAGTTCAGGTAGAGTGTATCTTCCGTTAGCCAGACATAGTTTTCCAGGTCAAACGCCTGAAGCATGGCGAGCAGACCTTGCCAGCCCTCTGAGATGTCGAAGTTTGGAAAGTATGGCGGGCGCGCCAGTATGACGTCTGACAAGGAGATCTTCAGTACAATGACGAAGGGTGCGAGGAAGAAGATCAGCAACCAGATATACGGGATCGCTATGAGCAGTCTGCGTCCCCAGCCTGAACTCGGACTGGATGTCTCCTGTATTTCTTCTGAGGGGGAGGTGATATCTGCAACTGCCATCGCTCACCTCACGTTTCCAGAAAGACGCCAGCGCCTTTCTCCCAATAGACATAGACGGTGTCCTCCCATGTGATTGGGCGGTCGGCGAGATGTTCTCTGTTCGAGACCTGTGCTTTCAAAATGGAGCCATTTGAGGCTTTGACGTGATAGGTTGAGATGTTGCCAGTGTAGCCGATGTCCCAGACTTCGCCCTTAATGCAGTTGTCAGCGTTTGCTGGCTTGTCTTTAGAGATGCGGAGTTTTTCAGGGCGAACTGCGAGCCAGGCGGTCGTTCCTGCTTGAGGACGGAGCTTGGTTGAGATTGCCAAAGGTGTTTCACCTTCAGCCCACGCCAAGCTTGCAGTTTCGCCAGTGGTGACATCTATCTGGCCTTCAATGATGTTTACGTCGCCAAGGAAATCAGCAGAATAGCGGGAGTTTGGATACTCGTAGATTTCAGCGGGTGTCGCGACCTGAACGATTTTGCCGTGGTCCATCACGGCGATGCGGCTCGCGACTGTCATAGCCTCTTCCTGATCATGAGTGACGATGACGAAGGTGAGGCCAAGCTGCTCCTGAATGTTCATTAGCTCAAACTGGGTTTGCTCGCGCAGCTTTCTATCTAACGCACCAAGCGGTTCGTCGAGCAGCAGGAGCTTGGGCTTCTTGGCGAGGGAACGAGCAAGAGCAACGCGCTGTTTTTGGCCGCCGGAGAGTTGGTGTGGTTTGCGCTTGGCAAAAGGTTCCAGCTGGACCAGCGACAGCATTTCTTCAACACGTCGCTTGATCTCAACCTTTGCGGTCTTTTCCTGTTTGAGGCCGAAACCGATGTTCTGTTCTACTGTCATATGCGGGAAGAGGGCGTAGGACTGGAACATCATGTTGACGGGCCGCTTGTGTGGCGGTGCTTTCTGCAGGTTGTTCTGACCGAGCATGATGTTGCCAGCAGTGGGATATTCAAAGCCTGCCAGCATGCGCATCATAGTTGTTTTACCGCAGCCGGACGGGCCGAGAAGGGCGAAGAACTCGCGCTCATAGATGTTGAGCGTTAAGTCCTCAATGGCAGTGAAGTCGCCAAATTTCTTGGTGACGTTTTCAAAGCGCACCAAAGGTTCCTGAGTTGGATCCTCCCAAGGTGCGAATTTGCAGACTGGCTGAGTGTTTACCAGAGTTTCCATCGTGGCCCGCTCCACCCTCTGTTGTTGTCCTGCTTCCAAAGAAACATGGAAGGCGTGCGGACAACTTGAGTTGCCCGCTGCTGCCGATGATTACTGGCCCGACTTCACTGCGGTCCAGGCACGGGTCACAATCCGCTGAATTTTAGGTGCGTAAGGCGTTGTGACGTAAAGTTTTTCCATGGTTGCTTCATCTGGATATACGGCAGAATCTTCCAGAACCTCCTGATCCAGATGCTCGTGTGAGGCTTTGTTGCCGTTGGCGTAGACCACGTAGTTGGAAGCTTTTGCGATGACATCCGGGCGCATGATGTAATCGAGGAACATATGTGCTTCTTTGGAGTTGGCTGCATCTGTCGGGATTGCCATTTGATCAAACCACATCAACGCACCTTCCTTTGGAATGATGTAGTTGATGGTGACGCCGTTGTCGGCTTCTGCTGCTCTGTCGCGGGCCTGAAAGACGTCTCCAGACCAGCCGATAGCTAAGCAGATATCGCCGTTTGCGAGGGCGTTGATGTATTCGGAGCTGTGAAACTTCTGGACGTATGGACGGATGGTTTTGAGGAGTGCAGCAGCTTTTTCAATATCTGCCTTGTTGTGACTGTCTGGGTTTAGCCCGAGGTGGTTGAGCGCTGCGGGGATGAGCTCTGTTGGCGCGTCCAGCATATGAATGCCGCAATCCTGAAACTTAGCGAGTATTTCTGGGTTGAAGATGATTTCCCAACTGTCGACCGGTTTGCCGTCCAAACGTTTAGCAGCAGCCTCTACATTGTAGCCGATGCCAGTGGTGCCCCACATGTAGTTGATGGAATACGCATTGCCCGGATCATAGATGGAGGTTCTTTCGGAGACGAGCGACCACATGTTCTTCAGGTTTGGGAGGGCGTCTTTATCCAGCTTTTGGAAGACGCCAGCTTGAATTTGCCGGGAGAGGAAGCTGCCTGTTGGAACAACAACATCGTACCCTGTGGTGCCTGCGAGCAGCTTGGTTTCCAAAACCTCGTTTGAATCGAAAACGTCGTAATTGACCTTGATACCGGTTTCAGCTTCGAAATCTTTCAGAACGCTTTCGTCGATGTAATCAGACCAATTGTAAACGTTGATGGTGCCTTTTGCGTGCGCTACGCTGGCTGCACATGCAACCATTATTGCGGTCGCCATTGTGCCCGTCAGTCTGGACTTGAAGTTTGAACTCATTTCATCTTCCCCCCTCAAATTTTTGCACAGCATCGGTGCTGGCGTGTCTGGATCCGGCCGTCTCCGTTGTTCTTAATTGTGTGCCTGTTTTGAAAGATGACCACAGAATTCTCAGCTAGGCAATAGTTTGTGATCAAATTATCTTTGCAGCTGGTTCGGGTGCTTCTATAGTTCCTTCATGAGTAAGATGACTTTACAAAGCGCTGTTATTCCTGATGTGGGGATCCCTGTTCATGAACAGGTTTACCGGCAATTGAGAGAGCGGATCCTGTTTGGTGGTTTTCTGCCGGGTAAGGCTGTGACCCTGCGTGGGCTGGCTGAGGAACTGGGTGTGAGTGCGATGCCTGTTCGTGAGGCCGTGCGACGTCTCATTGCAGAAAACGCGTTGGAATTACACGGCAATAGGCGTGTTTCTATCCCAGATGTTTGCGAAGATATAATCGATGAAATCTGGTCAGCTCGGCGGTTGTTAGAAGTTGAGCTGGCATCCAAAGCTCTGGTGAATTTGAAAGAAGAAGATATTCAGGTTCTCCAAGGCATTGATGATCAGATTGATGTCGCTCTGGAAACTGGCGATGTGGAAGGGTACATGCGCGGAAATTACGAGTTTCATTTTTACCTTTACTCAAAAAGCCGATCTGAAATTCTTATCAAGCTTGTCAAAAATCTATGGGTTCAGTTTGGTCCATTTATGCGCCTGGTCTATGGGCGGTCTGGTACCGCGAATCTGGAAGATCAGCATAAACAGGCATTGGAAGCACTGAAAATGCATGATCAGACTGCTTTAAAGGTTGCCTTGGAAGAGGATATTGCACAGGGTATGGGGTTTATCAGAGAGTCTCTCAGCCTTGCTGAGAAGGTTTGATGATCTGCTGTTTTCTCTGGCTGAGTTCACAGAGCCGCAGGCTTTGATGGGTTAGACTGGAGGCATAGGCAGGTAGCTTCTTTATTGAAGTAAAGATTGACTCTCCTACATTTGTGATCACAAAATAATGGGGAGTTTACTTCTATTGCCCGGTTTGCAGGGCGTGCCTCTTTTCGGAAGGACTGACCCCATGGACTATATCGCTAATCTTCCGCCCACTCATGTTCTGCAAGAAAAGGATGCTGCCCACCATCTGCATCCGTTTACAGATACCAAGTCCCTCAACGCCAAGGGGACGCGTGTGATTACGCGGGCTGATGGTGTTTATCTTTGGGATTCTGAGGGCAACAAGATCCTGGATGGAATGGCAGGGCTTTGGTGCGTGAATGTGGGGTATGGCCGCAAAGAAATTATCGAGGCGGTTCACCGGCAGATGCAACAACTGCCTTATTACAATACGTTTTTCCAGAGTTCTCATCCGCCTGCGATTGCCCTTGCCGAAAGGATCTCTAATCTAGCACCAGATCATCTGGACCATGTATTTTTTGCAGGTTCGGGTTCTGAAGCCAATGACACCGTCGTTCGAATGGTACGCCATTACTGGGCCAGTGAAGGCAAACCGACCAAGAAGACGATCATCTCCCGTCATAATGCTTATCACGGCTCTACCATGGCCGGTGCGAGCTTGGGCGGTATGAGTGCGATGCACGCGCAAGGTGGGCTGCCTATTTCTGACATCACTCACATCAACCAGCCTTACTGGTATGGTGAAGGTGGGGAGATGGACCCTGCCGAGTTTGGCCTGATGCGTGCCCGTGAGCTTGAGGCTGAGATTGATCGTCTTGGCGAAGACAATGTGGCGGCCTTTATCGGGGAACCGATTCAAGGGGCAGGTGGTGTTGTTATTCCGCCGGAGACCTATTGGCCAGAGATTCAGCGTATCTGCCGTGAACGCAACATCCTGCTGATTGCTGATGAGGTGATTTGCGGGTTTGGGCGTACCGGGAACTGGTTTGGCTCACAGACTTTCAACTTCAAGCCAGATCTGATGCCGATTGCTAAGGGGCTTTCCTCTGGTTATCTGCCGATTGGTGCGGTTGTGGTGAGTGAGAAGGTTGCCAAGGGCTTTATTGAGCATGGCGGCGAGTTCTATCACGGCTTTACTTATTCTGCGCATCCTGCAGCTTGCGCAGCAGCACTTGCGAACCTTGATATCATTGAAAATGAGCGACTGCCTGAAAAGGTTGCGAATGATACAGGGCCGTATCTGGCTGAAAAGTGGAAAGCTCTCGGCGAGCATCCGCTGGTTGGCGAGGCGCGTATTTGTGGCCTGGTTGGTGCTTTGGAACTTTCGCCGGATAAGGCGCGTCGTGCTCGGTTTGAAGCTGAAAAAGGCACTGTTGGGACGATCTGCCGAGATCATTGCTTTGAGAGTGGCTTGGTGATGCGCCATGTTGGCGACAGTATGATCATCTCGCCGCCACTTGTGATTTCGCGCAGTGAGGTGGATGAGTTGATTGAGAAAGCGCATCGTGCGTTGGATCTGACGGCTGCTGATGTTACTGCCCAAGGCATCAAATAGGTTTTGAGGAGGCTCAGGCTCGATTGAGTTTGCATCGCATATTTCAAGAGGATGCATATGGAGAGCAACCGGTTGCCGAGAATTTCTGGCATCGTTCGCTCTCTCCTCAGGCGCTTGGTGCGCCGCTTTCCGATGAACAGTCCTGTGAAGTTGCTGTTGTTGGAGGTGGATATACAGGGCTGTCTGCAGCGTTGAAACTTGCGCAGCAGGGTGTCGATGTTGCGGTGCTGGATGCTCAACATATTGGATGGGGGGCTTCTGGTCGCAATGGTGGTTTCTGCTGTCTGGGTGGGACGATTGCAGATGATGCTGACTTGATTGATCGCTATGGGGAAGCGGATGCACGGCGGTATTTTTATGCAGAGCGTGCAGCCATTGATCTGGTTGCAGAGCTGTTGGAACAGAACTCGATTGATGCCGATGTTGTTTCCAAAGGAGAAACGGTTCTTGCGCACAAAGCTCGGCGCGTTGATCAGCTGAAAGATACAGCTGCGGACATACAAAAGCGCTATGGGATCAGCTGTACCTTTCACGGCAAAGATGAACTTGCAGAGCTTGGGATGACGGCCTCAGGGCTTTCTTCTGGGCTGACGATTCCAATCGGGTTTGCGCTGCATCCTTACAAATATGCGCGAGGTCTTGCTGAGGCTGTGAAGGTGAAAGGAGGCCGGTTTTATGAACAGACCTCTGTGCTCGGCATTACTCCTGCTGCAGATGGGCAGTATGTCCTGAAAGCAAGAACTGGCCAGTTGCGTGCGCAAAAAGTACTTTTGGCGACCAATGGCTATTCCTCTGAAAATATGCCGGAGTGGTTGGCTGGAAGATATCTTCCGGTACAATCTAACATTTTGATGTCGCGTGTTCTTTCTGAAGAGGAGTTGAAGCGTCAGGGGTGGTTCTCTAATCAGATGGCCTATGACACCCGGACTTTGCTGCATTACTTCCGTCTGCTCCCGGACAGGCGAATGCTCTTTGGTATGCGGGGAAGCGTAAGTGCTACGCCACATGCGCGAAAGCGTATGCGCATAGCTACACGGCGTGACTTTGAGCGGATGTTTCCTGAATGGGCGAAAGTTGAAACGCCAGATTTCTGGTCTGGTCTTGCCTGTTTGACTCATAAACTTGTGCCATTTGCAGGTGCGGTTCCCAATACGCAGGGGCTTTACGCTGCTTTTGGTTATCATGGGAACGGCATTGCTATGGCCACTTATTCCGGGCAGCTGGTGGCAGCTGAGATGCTTGGTGCGGCAACAAAAATGTCTTACCCAAGTTTTATGAAGCAGGCGCCGACAGAGTTTCCTTTCAGGACTATGCGCCGCCACCTGCTTGCTCTCAGCTACACTTGGTTTGAGTTGAAGGACAGATTACTCTGAGGTTTCCTGCATCTCACTCTGCAGTTGGCTAGCGACCATGGAGTAAAGCCTGCCGCTTTGCTTGATGGTGCGTTTCTGGGTTTCAAAATCAACGTGGATCAGGCCAAAGCGCGGGAGATACCCTTCTGCCCATTCGAAGTTGTCCATGAGTGTCCAGCAGAAATACCCTTTTAACGGTATTCCATCTTCAATCGATCTGGCTGCCTGCTTCAGATGAGACAGAACGTAGGTGCTGCGGTCCCAATCCTGAATGCTTCCGTTTGTTTCCAGAGTATCGGAGAAGGCGGCTCCGTTTTCGGTTATGAAGAGCTGTTTGGGTGCATAATTGGTGTTTACATACTGTAGAATGTCATAGAGGCACTCAGGATGAACTTCCCAGCCCATCTGGGTATATTGGCCTTCTGGTAGGTGGCGCTTGAAGTTGACTGGTGCGAACTCGGTGCCATCCTTGATGATAGATCTGCGGTAGATGTTGATGCCAAGGTAATCCAGAGGCTGGGCAATCTCCTGAAGGTCTATCGCCTCAATATGAGGAAGAACAGTCTTGTATGTCTCAAGCATGTCAGGTGGATATCGACCGTTAAAGATGGCATCCAGATACCAGCGGTTCTGACAGCCATCAAAGCGTCGAGCTGCATCAATATCTGTAATGGCGTCGCTGGCTGGGGTGACTGGATTCAAATCCAGAACAATGCCGATTTGAGCGTCAGGTACGTTCTTGCGGATGATTGGAACAGCTCTGCCATGAGCCAGGAGGGCGTGGTGACTTGCTGCCAGTGCTGCTTTTGCGCCGCCGCCGAGGCCGGGTGCGTCCTCCTTCAATCCATAGCCCCACCATGTGAAGGTGAAGAGCTCGTTGAAGCTGGTCCAGTGCTTGATTTTAGTACCAAGTCGCTTCGTGGTGATATCGATGTAATTGATATAGTCGTCCACCAGCCCTCTACGTAGCCAGCCGTTGCCTTCTTCTTGCAGGGCAAGTGGTAAGTCCCAATGGTACAGGGTTGCGTAGGGTGTGATGCCTGCTTTCAGCAGCAAGTCGGTCAGGCGCTCATAGAAGGCCAGGCCCTCTTCATTGATCGGGCCACGGCCATTGGGAAGGATGCGCGACCAGCAGATGGAGAAGCGGTAGGCCGTGAGACCGAGCTCTTTCATCAAGGCGACGTCTTCTTCCAGCCGGTGGTAATGATCACAGGCTATGTCACCGTTGGTATCGTCTGCAATATTGCCGGGAATGTGAGTGAAGTGATCCCACACGGTTGGGCCGCGACCGCCTTCGTTGACTGCACCTTCAATTTGGTAAGACGCGGTGGCGGCTCCCAGAACCATGTCTCTTGGGAACTTGATTGAGTTTGCCAGCTGTTGGAGATGCTGCAGTTTACTAGTGTGATTTGCGCTCATAACGTCTCTCAATTGATTTGATTATGCTGGCAGCGCCCAGAGTGAGGACGACATAAAGAATTGCAGCGGAGTTGAATGGGGCAAAGGGCAGGAAGCTGCTCGCCTGAAACTCTCTCATACGCTGTGTAACGTCGCGAACAGAGAGGATCGACAGCAGAGAGGTGTCCTTCAACATGGCGATGAACTCATTGCCAAGTGGCGGGATCACAATGGACAAGGCTTGTGGGAGTACGACAAAGCGAGCGACTTTCCAACGGCTTAGGCCCAAACTCCGTGCAGCTTCAATCTGACCTTTTGGGACGGCTAAAATACCGGCCCGGAAAATCTCGGCCATGTAGGCGGAATAGCCGATGGAGATGGCGACGATGCCGCGGGTCATGTTGGACAGATTGATCATGCCGTCTGATGCACTTTTGAGGGCTCCGCTGAGAGGGAGACCTACATAGAGGATAATCACCAACATTGGGATGCCGCGGACGGTGTCTATGAAGAACTCTGCCGCAATGGCGAGTGGGTGTTCGTTGCGATAAAAGGAGCAGCTCACCAGCAGCATGGTGAAGAAGCCAAGCACGCCAAACGTGATGGCGGGATACTTGCTCTCATCCGGCAAGAAGGATGTCTGCCAGAGGAGATTTGCATTTGTTGGAACGGCTTCAGTTGGAATGAAAGCTGCCGATACACGTTCGTTCATTTCAACGGTGACCAGCGCATGGCTTGGGTCCTTCACACTGCGGATGTCGATACTGGTGTGATCTGCGCCATCATATTCGCCAAAGCGGATTTGGTCGGTGATTGACTGCGGGGTGCCTTTGATGATGGCGACGCGGCCTTCCAAGGTTCCGATCAGGCTGTAGGACTGCTGCGGTTGCAGGGCGAAGACAGCGCAGAGACCGAAGAAGATGAGAGCGGCAACCGCGTAGAAGAGGTTGGTATGCTTCTTCTTTTCCAGGCTTTGCAGACCTGCCCAGATGAGGCCTAAGACAATTGAGGCAAAGTAAGCAAAGAATGCTGCGCGGAGGGTGACCATCAAACCGGCTGCGAACCCTGCGTGGGCGACAAAGAGAATGTAAAAAGCACCGAGTAAGTTGGTCAGGAGCAGCAGGGGCAGCGTGTATCTGCTTATGGAAACAAACGCTTGCTTTGATTTACTGAAGTAATGAAACAGTAGGATGCCAAGTGAAGCAATCAGGTAAATGAAAGTAGCTTTAGAAAAAATGCCAAGCACTAAGTTTTGAGCTTCTGGTGTGAGTTGGCGTGGTCTGACTGCTTTTTGGATGAGGTCAGATGTGTAGGGATCAACACTGTTGGCGATGACAGAGTTAACAAAGACTGACAGGTCTATGGTGTTGGTTGCGATTAGCGCCAGAAGGGCAAAATAGATAATGAATGCAGAGTTTTGGCCAAGTTTGTTGGCTTTGCTTGGCTCGGTGCCTTTCAGCAGGGAGTAGGCAAGCCAAAAACCTGCGGTGAAGATGACCAGCAGGCACAGGAAGCCTGCAAACAATGTACTTGCGTTTTCTCCGATGCCGACGATTGCGAAGATTGAGCGCTTGTAGTTGTTGGTTGAGACAAACAGGTAGATTATGAAGGGCATGGTAGCAATGAGGATGACATTGCTGGGCCGCAGTGTTTTTAAGACATTCACGGGATTCCTCCACTCACATCAATGACTTGATGCGTTCCGTGGATCGCTTCGAAATATTGGGAGAGCGGGCTGCTCACTTTGAACAGTCCCGCCCGGAGGTTTAGGCATGGTGCCTAAAATGGTGCCTAAAAGAGATTAGTTCTCAACACCCCAGTATTTGGCAGTGAGGGCATCCCATGTGCCGTCTGCTTTGATTTGCTCGAGGCCTTCGTTGAAGGCGTCGACCATTGGTGAGCCTTTTTGGAAGACGATGCCGAGCGGGTCAGATTCCAGTCCTTTGATCGCGGCTGTCAGTTCGCCAGCAAACTCCTGCTCGTAGGCATGAGCGGAAGTGCCGTCGATGATCACGCCGTCTACGTCAGCGTTCTGAAGGGCGAGGATGGCGGCTGCGAATGTGTCGTAAAGGCGTGTGTTCTCACGTGTAACGAGTTTTTCGGCCAGTTGAGCGTTGGTGGTTCCGGTTTGGGCTGCCAGTGTTTTACCACCGCTCTGGAACCCTTCAAGAGATGTGCCTTCGTCTTCTACACGCAGCAGGATAGCCTGGCTGACGACAAGGTAAGGTTCTGAAAAGTCCATGGTTTTCTTGCGTTCGTCGGTGATGGACACGCCTGAGACAACGACGTCAAACTCACCTTGAACCAGAGCAGCGAAGATACCGTCCCAGGCGGTTGTTACGAACTCGGCCTTGCAGTTAATTTTCGCGCAGATGGCATCCATGATATCTACATCAAAGCCAACGATTTCACCGGTTCTCTCATCAACGGTTTCCATTGGCGGGTAGGTGGTATCAGAGCCAACTTTGAGAACTTTCCCTTCCAGATCAGCGGCTTGTGCGCTCGCGATCACCATGGTGCCAAGAACAGATGCGGCAATAATTTCACGTAACATATTATGCTCTCCTCATAATTTTGCTTGGCTCAGCCAGAGCGCTGGGCCGTGTGCGTCTGAAGCCTAAGGTTTCAGGCGGTCGTCCTGCCGTTCGATCAGTTGTGGCATGACCATTCTTTGGAGGTCTTGTGCCGGCTCTCCCTCTATGCGGCGAATGATGAACTCGCCGAGAGCCTTGCTGGTTTCTTCAATGGGCAGGAAATATGTCGTGATTGGTGGGGTGAAGTATGCACTGACATTGATGTCGTCGGTGGCGTTCACAATCGCATCCTTGCCGAACTTTATGCCCAGTTCGTAAAAGGCGGAGAGCACGCCGAGTGCGCTGGCTTCGTTGGCGCAAATATAGGCTGTTGGTTTTTTGTCGTGATTATACAGGGCCTTAACGGTCGCTTTGCCGAACTCCGGTGTAAGCGGGCCTGTTGCGATGAATTCAGTTTGGACGTCTATCCCCGCGTCTTGCAGGGCGCGGATGTAGCCGCGTTGGCGTTGTTTGGAGTACATCAGCTCGTCTGGCGGGTTGATGGAGACGATGTTGGTGTGGCCGAGCTGGATGAGGCGGGTGGTGGCTTTTTGAGACATTTCCTGCGAGTTCGCATCCACATAGGAGTAGGGAGTGAAGTGCTCACTCATGCCGTATGTGACGAAGGGAAAGTCCTTTTCCAGCATATAGCTGATGCGGGCGTCATCGGGGCGGGTGCCTGAAATGATGATGCCGTCGGCCAGGCGCTGTTCTACGATAATTCGGATTTCCTGAAAACTGCTGGCAAAATCATCGACCGGATAGATCGCCGCGCGGTACATGGTGCCGCGCAGAGCGCCCATTATGCCATTGAGAATATTGGTGTATTCGACACCTTCCCACTCATGGCTACCAGTGGTAGGAGTGGTCATGACGACGGCGACAGAGTAGGTGCGACCGGTGCGCAGGCGGAGACCGTCGAGGTTGCGGACGTAGCCGATTTCCTCGGCGATCTGGCGAACGCGCTGTTTGGTCTTGTCCTTGACTGAAGAGCAATCCTTCAATGCTCTTGAGACGGTACCAACCGACAGTTCTGCTTTTTGAGCGATGGTTTTGATTGTTGCGCGTGCCACTCTATGAAATCCGACAGATTGGGCTCTTCCAGACTCGGAAAAGCAATAATTAAAACGTTTGTATTTTAGGAATCAAAATTTTTATCTGTCAAGAATGACTGAAAATATAGACTTTTAAGAGGCGCGCGCGATCATATAGATATGTAGGAAATACGTTTTAATTTTTGCGTTGCAATGTGCGTTGCTATGTAAAATTTGCGCTGAAAGGGTAGGAGGATACGTTCATCGGTATTTCATTGAGGCGCGCATATGTGCTGCGACTGCAAGTGAGGTTGAGGGAAGGTGAAAGCGGGGATAAAAGGAAGAGCTAAGGGGGATAAGGGCCACAGCGTGTGTGACCCTTTTTGTTTGATTTAAGGTGCGCCGCCGACGCGCATAACGGCTGCTGCACCGCACTTGTTGCCATCTTGCAAACAGGTCTCGATGTCTGCTCCGCGGAGCCATGAGCTCAGGAAGCCAGCGTTGAAGGCATCTCCGGCGCCAGTTGTGTCGACAACAGGGACGG
Organism: Pseudovibrio sp. Ad5; assembly: GCF_001623095.1. NCBI lineage: Bacteria > Pseudomonadati > Pseudomonadota > Alphaproteobacteria > Hyphomicrobiales > Stappiaceae > Pseudovibrio > Pseudovibrio sp. Ad5. Next base: position 107,865 of record NZ_LMCH01000001.1, read on the forward strand.
GGTCTGCGGCAACGGTGATCTCGCCGTCCTTAGTGATGGCGGTTGCACCTGCCTTGCCTTTTTTCACAACTGTGAGTGTCGGGCAGTTGGCTGGCTCTTTCAGGTAGCCCAGATGCTCAGCTTCCATCTCGTTCGGCAGGAAAAGGTCCACCTGTGCGATGAGGTCCTGAACCTCTCCATTGAGGAGGCAGTTCTGATCCCATGAGCAATCCAGAGAGACCGTCATGCCTGCGGCCTTGGCGATCTCCAGCAGTTCCGGGAGTTCCTGCAGTGTTGCCAGTTCACCGATGTGCAGGTGTCTGGCTTTTGATGTGCTGAACGCCTTCAGCATGTCTCTTGGTACTGCGGTCCCATTGCGCTTTGTCAGGAAGGCGCGGTCTTCCTGACAGCCGATGACGGCTGTTACCTGAGCACCGTTTGCGGTGTTAAAGGGCGACAGGCTCAGGTCAACGCCGCTGCGCTGCATCTTGTCTAAAATCGCAGAGCCGAACGGGCCGCCGGGCATGGATGCCAGAAGGGTCGTTTTGTGGCCCAATGCGGAAAGGTTGGCAGCGGTGATGAAACCGCCGCCTCCGGGTTCAACGGCCAGTTCTTCGGCGTAGGTTTCTTCGCCTAGTCTTGGCAGTTCGGTGAGCCCAGTAAAGATGAGGTCGCAATAAACCCGTCCCGCACAGACGATTGCCCCATCGGTTTGTTTTGAGGTCACCGGATGGCCTCCCCGGTGTGCGCATCAAACAAGTGAATGGCTTCAGGTGCTGCATGCAGGTTGACTGTGTCGCCAACGGCAGGTGGTGTTCTGCCAGAGGCTTTGGCGATGACTTCCTTTTCGCCCACTTTCACGTAGGCGAGGGTGTCTGTGCCGAGTGGTTCGATCACGGACACTTCGCCGGAAAAGAGGCCTTCGCCTTCCTGAACCAGCAGGGCATCCGGGCGCAGGCCAACGGCGACCTGCTGATTTTCACTGAGCTTGGTGGTTGGAACTGGAACTGAGGTGCCATTGTCCAGAGCGATCGTTTCTCCCTTCACAATGCCATTCAGCATGTTCATGGAAGGGGCACCGATGAATTGAGCCACAAAGATGTTTGCTGGCTCGTAGAACACTTCGAACGGTGTGCCGACCTGCTGGATGTGACCGTCTTTCATGATCACGATACGGTCTGCCATTGTCATGGCCTCGACCTGATCGTGGGTCACGAAGATGATGGTGTTGCCAACCCGCTGATGGAGTTTTTTGATCTCCAATCGCATCTGAGTGCGCAGCTGCGCGTCCAGATTGGACAGAGGTTCGTCAAACAGGAAGGCAGCTGGATCACGCACCATGGCGCGGCCAATGGCGACGCGCTGGCGCTGGCCGCCTGAAAGCTGGTTCGGTTTTCTGTCTAGCAGGTCTGTCAGTTCCAGAATACCGGAGACTTCATTGATACGCGCGTCCTTCTCGTCCTTGGAGAGTTTGGAGGTGCGCAGTCCGAAGCCGATGTTTTTGCGCACCGTCATATGAGGGTAGATCGCATAGTTCTGGAAGACCATAGCGATGTTGCGCTCTTTGGGCTCCATGTCGTTGACCACATCACCGCCGATGCGGATGTCGCCTGCGGAAATTTCCTCCAACCCTGCGATCATGCGCAGGGTGGTGGACTTGCCGCAGCCGGACGGGCCAACCAGAACAACGAACTCACCAGACTGAATGTCCAGATTGATGCCATGCAGGACCTGAGTGTCCCCGTAGGACTTAACGAGATTGTTTAGGGATACGGTGGTCAATCGATCACTCCTGCACTAGTTTTGCAAAAGCAGCGCTGCGCACTAAGGTGGCCTGCACGCTTTGATCTGCAAATGATTTGTTTTTGGCTCTCAAGGCTTTGGCTGACTGCTTGTAAGTTTCCAAAGCAGCATCCAACGCACTTGGAGCCGGCCCGCCGGGACGGGTGCGAATAGCAACGAAATTTTCGGCACTGACAGCATGCATGAACTGGTCTTCGCTCATGCTGGATACCTTTTGAGCATGTGCCTCAAAGGCCTTGCCAAATGGGTCAAAGCCGTCACGCAGTGGCTTTTGCTCTGCGATCACTACTTTGGCTGTGTCTGCTGCAATCTCATGAGCCTGACGGAAAGACAGACCTTCCTCACGCACCAGCGTATCTGCCAGCTCTGTGATGGTGATGCAGGAGGCGTCCGTGTTCTTTGCGACGCGTGCTTCGTTGATTGAGCTTGCGGCGATGAGTGCTGCAAAAAGATCCAGCACGCGGCTGCCGCTTTCAAAGGCTGCATACCCTGCCTGCTGCACTTCCCCCTCACTGTCGTTCATATCGGTGAACGGGGTGTTGTGCATGGTGCCGACGATTGCATCGCAGCGGCCAACGGTGATGGATGCCAGATGGCGCAGGTGTTCGATTGGCACCGGATTGCGTTTTTGCGGCATGATGGAAGAGATCTGCACCAGGCTGTTTGGCACGTAGAGCTGTCCAACTTCGAATGCGCTCCAGAACTGCATGTCCTGAATGACGCGGCCCAGATGCAGGAACATGAGCTTCATGGCCGAGTAGAGGCCAGTCACGTAATCTACGGAGGCAATACAGCCATAGGAGTTGAGCAGCGGTTCGCTGAAGCCAAGCAGCTGCGCCATACGCTCCCGATTGATCGGAAAGCCAGAGGTGGTGATGGCTGCTGCGCCCATTGGGCAGTGGTCAATGCCGGCTCGTGCCAGATTCAGCCGTTCCAGATCACGCAGTAGCACTTCCAGTGCGGCGGACAGGTAATGGCCAAAGGTGGATGGCTGTGCCGGTTGCCCGTGGGTGTAGGCAACAATCAGCGTTTCCTTTTCGATCTCGGCTTTCTTGATGAGCACATCACACAGATGCAGAGCCTGCTGGGTGAGGGCATCACAGCGTTTTGCCAGCGCCAGCTTGAAGACGGTGTGGTCCATGTCATTGCGCGAGCGGGCTGTGTGCAGCATGCCAGCGATGTCTGGGCCGAGCCGCTTTTTTAGCTCAGCTTCAACGAGGAAGAAGTAGTCCTCGTATTCGCCCGTGTATTCCGGATCAGCGTCTGCCAGATCCTTCTCGATCTCAAGGAGTGCCTTGGCGATTTGCTTGCCGGTTTCAACTGGCACAATGCCAGTCTCGCACAGCATCACCAGATGGGCCTGATTGATCTGGGTGATCGAGGCGACATGGTGTGCTTTCACGCCTTCAAAAAGCGGTGCAAGCACTGTGTCTTTGTAGACAGGATGGGGGAACTTGGAGCTGTCGATCATCCTTTAAGCCCTGCCATTACTACGCCGCGAATGATGTAGCGCTGGAACACCAGGAATACGATCAGGGTCGGGATGGTTGAAATTGCTGCACCTGTCATGATCAGTTCCCACTCCACCTGCGCTTCTACGGAGAAGGTGGTGAGGCCAACGGGCAGGGTGTACATTTCCTGACTGTTGGTGACGATGAGAGGCCAGATGAAGGCTGTCCAGTTGCCAAGGAAGACGAAGATTGCCAGCGCTGCCAGAGCAGGGCGCACCAGCGGCATGGCCACTGTCCACCAGATCTGTAGTTCGTTGAGGCCATCAATGCGCGCGGCTTCCAGAAAGTCGTCTGGTACAGTTTCAAAGAACTGCTTCATGAGGAAGGTGCCAAAGGCTGTCATAAGACCTGGGAACATGATGCCCCAGTAAGTGTCGAGCCAGCCGAATGCAGAGCTCATCAGGTACCACGGAATAACCAGCATTTCGGTCGGGATCATCAGGGTCGACAGGATGGCGATGAAGATGATGTAACGGCCCGGGAAGGTGTACTTGCACAGGACGTAACCGACGAGGCTGTCAAACAGCACGTTACAGATGGTTGTGATGGTTGCGATGAACAAAGAGTTGGTGAACCAGCCGAAGAAGCGCCCGTCTTCAAGAACGTAGGTGTAGTTCTCGATTGTTGGTTCTTCCGGGATGAGGTTCAGGTTGTAGACTTCAAACGGGTATTTGAAGGACGTGGACAGCATGAAGACGATTGGCATGATCATGGCGATGCCACCTGCAAACAGCAGGAGCCAACGGATGAACTGCGCCTGACTGCGTTTTCTGCGGGCAGAATTGCGCAGGGCCGAGGTCTTTTTGCTTGTGTCCAGAGTATCTGAGAAAGCCATATTACTTATCCCTCATGACGCGCAATTGCAGCAGGCTGACGACAAGCAAAACGGTGAACAGAACAACTGTTTGTGCCGCCGCATACCCCATGTCAAAAGAGTTGAAGGCCGTGTCATAGATCATCAGAACCAACGGCTTGGTGGAGTTGAGCGGGCCGCCGGGATCATTCGTGGTCATGTTGAAGACCTGATCGAAGATGCGCAGGAAGCCAATGGAGGAGAAGACAACCAGAAAGACGATGGTTGGCTTGAGAAGCGGAATGGTGATCTCGGTCAGCGTTTCCCACGCAGAGATGCCATCAATGCGGGCTGCCTCATAATAGGTTTGCGGAATAGCGCGCAGACCAGCCATGAAGATGATGACCTGAAAGCCCAGTCCTGCCCAGATGGCCGGTGCCAGAATGGATGGCAGTGCAAAGGTGGTTGAGTTCAGGAACGGGATTTGCGGGATACCGAAAGTGGCCAGCGTGTTATTGAAGACGCCGATTGGAACCGGCTGGTAGAACCAGCGCCAGACCCACGCCATTGCGACCGCGCTGGTCATGAATGGCAGGAAGTACAATGCCCGGATCGTGCCATGCATGAAGCGTAGTTTGTCGAGATGGAACGCGATCACGAAGGCAAGGAGCAGAGAGCTTGGTGTTCCCAAAATCAAATAGAGGAAGGTGTTGCCGAACACTTTCCAGAATGTGGGGTCACTGAACAGCTTTACATAATTGTCGAACCCGGTCCAATTGCGGGAGCCGAGCAGGTTCCATTCCTGAAAAGAGAGCAGAATAGCGTTCGCTGTTGGATAGAAGCGCACGACTACATAAAAAACGATTGGGATGGCAAGTAGCCCCCACGCCCAGACGATCTGCTTTTGCGAGATCGAGAGCCTCTTATAAATCCCCAAAACCGCCCCCTGGTTATAGCCGGAATTGCAGCAGTTTGCTCAGAGTATGAGTCATGAGACTGCTTTAACTATTTGTTTTAAGGTGTTTTATGGCTCTGCTTAAAGAACCTTTGCCCTACATGCTGTCTTGATGGTGTGGGGGTAAGGTGGAGCCCCCACACACATATGTTTTGATAGACTGTCGCGTGATGCTTAGTTGTAGTAGTCGTCGAGGATCTTCTGCTCTTCGTCTGCTGCCTGAGCAAGAGAGTCATCTACAGACTGATCTTGAAGACGCATCCGTCCAACCATGTCCATCAGAGCCTGACGCTGACCACTTTCGTTGGCGAAGATTGTTGTCTTCGCATAGCCGAGGCCTTTGATGAATGGGCCGTAGACTTCGTGGTTGGCATTGGCTTCTGTCATCGCTGCAGATGGTTTTGCAGGAAGTTCGCCAACGGTGTCGAGCCAGACTTGCATGGCCTCATCGGAGGTGACGTACTTCATGAACTTGACGGCTGCATCGTACTTCTCATCGGTGGCTTTGGACGTGATGCCGTTCACCCAATAAGACGAGTAGTTGGAATGGGTGCCATCAGCTGCGGCTGGCAGCTCTGCAACGCCCCACTTGAGGCCGCGCACCTTGTTGAGTGCGCCGATGCGGAAGGAGCCGTCGATGTGCATGCCTGCGCGGCCTGCTTTAAAGGCTGCCTGTGGCTCATCCATGAAGCCTGCTGCGGTTACTTTGTGAGTGAACTCAAGATCGGAGTAGTACTTCAGAGCGGCTTTACCGGCATCTGTGTTGTAGTTCACTTTCTTGTAGTTATCCATGTATGGATCGCCGCCGAACTGGCGGATAAGCACTTCGCGGAACCAGTGGTGGTCCTGTGCGTTCATGCCTGTGGTGATGCCAACGGTGGACAGGTTGCCTGCGCCGTCTTTCTGGGTGAGTTTCTTTGCGGTTTCAACCAGTTCGCCCAGCGTCTTTGGCGGGCCATCGATGCCAGCTTTGTCGAACAGGCGCTTGTTGTAGAACAGAGCCAGCGAGCGCACTGCAGTTGGCAGGGCCATGTACTGATCGCCGCGCTTCATGGCCTGAACCATTGGGAAGAACTCAGCCTCAATTTCAGCTGGCGGGAAAACGTCGTTTGGAAGTGGCTGAATGAGTTGTGCGTTTACGTAGTCGTTCAACCAGCCATAAAACAGCTGTACCACATCCGGGCCCTGACCTGCAGGGATCGCTGCTGCCACTTTCGTACGGTAATCCGCATACGGGAAGTGGGTCATTTTCACGGTGATGTCCGGGTTTTCCTTCTCGAAGTTTTCGATCAGGGTTTCCATTGCTTTCACACGTGGCTCAAAGAAATATTGCCAGTACTCAATTTCAACTGCTTGTGCGCTGCCTGCTGCATACATTGCGCAAGCCGCGGTGGTTGCCCCCAGCATCCACTTTTTCAACTGCTTCATAAGACCCTCTCCTAAGTCCTAAAGTCGGAGCTGCCCTCTATTCCTCGCCCCGGCTTCTTTTGATAAATTGCGAAAAGAAATGTTCTTCTCTTAATATTTCACAATGCTGAACAGATTTAATTCAATTGAGTTGAGTATTCAAGTGTTTTGATTTAATGGATAGATATGCATCGAAAAACACCACTTAAAATCATTGGCTCCAACGCCGAAAGAACTCGACTTCACAATAGGAAAGTCGTTCTCGGGCACTTACGTTCTCATGGCAAACTGGGGCGAGCAGAACTTGCGCGCCTGACCGGTTTGTCCACACAGGCAATGAGTAACATTATAGCTGAATTGGAGAGCGAAGCTCTGATTCTTGCGGGTGAGCGGCAAACAAAAGGGCGTGGTTTGCCTGCGGTGCAGTACACTTTAAATCCGGCGGGTGCTGTTGCGCTGGGGGTGGAGGTTCGCCCCAACGCGATCTTGTGCGCGCTGGTGAATTTTCTTGGCGATACGCTTTACACCAAGCGCATACATATCGAGAGCAGTGAGCCCGCTGTGGTTTTGCCAACCGTTAAGGCGGCCTGCGATGAGGCTCTTTCATCCATTGGCAAGAACGCACCGCCTGTTTTGGGTGCGGGAATCGTTATGCCAGGTCCGTTTGGCCGTGTGGGATTGACCGGAGCGGGGAAGGCCGAGCTGGTTGGCTGGGACGATAAAGACCCGCAGGTGCTGTTTGAAGATGTGCTTCAGGTGCCTGTGCGCGTGGAAAATGATGCGACGGCGGCAGCGATTGCAGAGCAGACAACTGGCTCTGCTACGGATCTGCAATCCTTCTGTTTTGTTTATTTTGGCACTGGTCTGGGGCTTGGCGTGATCTCCAATGGCGAGATCCTGCGCGGTGCGTTTGGCAACGCGGGAGAGCTGGGTCACGTTGTTGTGGAGCGGGGCGGGCGGCTTTGCTCCTGCGGCAATCGTGGGTGCCTTGAAACCTACACCAGCCGTATGGCGGCCAGTGAGTTTTTGCAAAAGCGCGGCAAGTCTGCCGAGAGCCAGAAGGACCTTTCTGATCTGCTGGCCGTGAATGATCCTGATCTGGATGAGTGGATCCGTGAAGCGGCTGACCCGTTGGCGCAGGCCATTGGAACGCTTGAGAACCTGTTTGATCCGGAGGCCGTTATTCTGGGTGGCGCCATGCCGCCGGAGCTGCTTGAGCGGTTGATTGCTCAACTGGACCTGATTGATGCGACGGTTTCCGTTCGCGCTGACCGGACTTTGCCGCGTGTGGTGCGTGGAGCGTCTGGTTGGATGACTGCGGCTCTTGGAGCGGCAGCGCTGATTATACACGACACCTATATTCCAAGTATTTCGAAGGTAGCCTGAGGGGACACGATGCCACTTTCAGAACAAGAACGTATTGCCGAGCACAAACAAAGTGTGCGGATGGTGAACCTTTGGCGGGCGCTGCAGCCGCTCAAGTCAACGGTTTCCTTTATGAATACGGGAGCTCATCCGGATGATGAGATTTCTGAGATGCTGGCAGCTATTGGTCTTCGCGATGGCATTGCCTTGTCTTATGCCTGCGCCAACCGCGGTGAGGGCGGGCAGAATGATATTGGCACTGAGGCGACCGAGAACCTTGGTGTATTGCGCACCGCAGAAATGGAAAAAGCCTGTGATGTGCTGAACATGCGCATGTACTGGCTCTCAGAAAATGCTGAGGACAGCGTTTTTGACTTCGGATTTTCAAAGAGCGGTGTTGAGACGCTTGGCAAGTGGGGGCATCAACGCACGCTGAAGCGGTTTGTTGAAATCATCCGCCAAGAGCGGCCAGACATCATTAGTCCAACTTTTCTGAATATTCCCGGCCAGCATGGTCACCACCGCGCTATGACACAGGCTGCGTTTGAGGTGATGAAAGCGGCAGCTGATCCTGAGTTTCCTGATGTTGATCTGCCATGCTGGACCGTCAAGAAGCTCTACCTGCCTGCGTGGTCTGGCGCGGGTGGGGCGTATGATGATGAAGTTCCACCGCCGCCAGCCACGCTTGAATTTGATGGCAATGGTGAGGAGGAAGTGACTGGCTGGAGCTGGGCTCAGATTGGTGAGCAGTCCCGTGCATTCCATAGAACGCAAGGCATGGGGCGCTGGCAGGCTTATGACAAAAGCAATGTCTGGTCGCTGCATCTGGCGGAAAGCACGGTTGGAACAGAAGAGCTGTCTTTATCCGACAATCTTCCGAAAGACCTATCCGAGCTTGGCTCCTTTGCAGGAGCCCCAACACTTTCAGAATTGCTGGACAAGGCGCATGATCATTGTCTGGATGCAATTGAGGCCTTCCCGAACCGTGCGATGATTGGCGCGGCTGCAGCCCAGGCGCTGAAGTTGTTGCGTAAAGCGATGGAGGAGTGCCCTGAAGCAGCCCGTGATGAAGTGCTACACCGTCTGGAGCGCAAGGAATTGCAGCTTGCCAAAGTGCTTGAGCTGGCAGAGGGCATTGTTGCTTCAATGCGGTTGTCTCAAGACCAGCTGAAGCGTGGTGAGAGCGTCGAGGTTGCGTTTGAGTGTAACCGTGAAGCCGTGAGCTTTGAGCTGGATCTGCCGAAGGGCTGGGTGCAGCAAGACGGCTGCGTCCAAGTTGGGTCTGAAGCAGACACCAGTGATCCGTATCCTGCTGTTTATTGTCCAGATGCGGTTCAGGCGCCCTGTGCAAAGCTTCAGTTTACTTCTCATGGTGTGGCGGTTGAAACGCGGCTGCCGTTTGAGGTGGAGCCAATTGTGCTTCCTTCTCATGTGGTCACATTGGATGACACGGGCTTCGTGCTCAACAACACGCTGGAAAAACGGTCCTTGAGCATTCCGGTGGGTGGGAATGCCGAGGGCTTGAGCCTTGATGTGCCAGAAGGATGGACGGCACAGTTTGACGATGGTGTTTTCCAGATTGCTCTGCCAGATGATGTTGCCAAAGGGCTTTATGAGTTGCCGATCCTGCAGGGGGGCGAGCAGGCTTACACCGTTCATGTTGTGTCTTATCCGCATGTGAGCCAGCGTGTTCGGGTTACTCCGGCGACGGTTCGGATCTGTGTGGTTGAGGCGCGTCTTGATGCAAAGCGTGTTGGTTATGTCGGGAGCGGTAATGACCGTGTTGCCAAATGGCTTGGTGACATTGGCGTTGAACTGGTTGATTCGCCTGTTGGTGAGTTGAGTGCCAAGCGGCTGCAAGGGCTGGATTGCCTCGTTGTCGGCATCTTTGCATTCCGTAGCCGACAGGACCTGCATGATGTGATTGAGGATATTCATGCGTGGGTGAAAGCAGGCGGGCGCCTGATTACACTCTATCACCGTCCATGGGATCGCTGGGATGCAGAGAAGCTTCCGCTTCAACCGCTTGAGATTGGATCGCCGAGCTTGCGTTGGCGGGTGACTGATGAGAACGCCGAGGTGCGTTATCTGAACCCGCAGCATGTTTTGCTCAACAAGCCTAACGAGATTGGCAAGAGCGATTGGGCGAACTGGCACAAGGAGCGCGGGCTCTATTTTGCGAAGAGCTGGGATGTTGCCTATGAACCGCTGCTGGAGATGGCGGACCCCGATGAAGCACCTCACCAGGGCATTTTGCTTGCGGGTGACTTTGGACAGGGGCAACACATCCACACCTCGCTTATCCTGCATCACCAGATGGAGAAGCTGGTGCCGGGGGCTTTCCGCCTGATGGCCAATCTTGTCTCGAATGGAGCTGAAGAGGCGAGTGTCTCTCAAAGCGCTGAGGCCTTTGAGGCCAGCTAAAAGAGTTGAAAGAGGCGCCGCGAAAACGGCGCCTCTTTTCTTGCGGGCAGTTGTTAGTCCAGTGTCCGCTTGAACCTCTTCAAGGCCAGCATCAGGAGCAGGCCGACGAACAGGAAGAGGGTGTAAACGCTTGCAGATACCTCGCTCCATTCCGCGCCTTTCAGCAAGATCGCACGTACAACGCGCAGGAAGTGAGTGAGCGGGAAGATCTCGCCCAGCATTTGCGCCCATTCCGGCATGCCCGCGTAGGGGAACATGAAGCCGGAGAGCAGTAGGGATGGCAGGAAGAAGAAGAACGTCATCTGCATGGCCTGCATTTGTGTGCGGGCGACTGTTGAAATGAAGTAACCCAGCAACACCAATGTCAGCACAAAAACCAGTATGGCGCCGATAAGCAACAGCAGCCCGCCTTCAAACGGGATGTTGAAGAGCAGGCGGCCTGCACTCAACACTACGGCGACCTGAACCGCCCCCACGCCCAGATAGGGCAGGACTTTGCCGCACATGATCTCGAAAGGGGACGCGGGCATGGCCAGAAGGTTTTCCATGGTGCCACGTTCTGTTTCTCGCGTCAGTGCGATGCTAGTCATCATCACCAGCGTCAGCTGAAGAATGACGCCCAGCAGGCCGGGGACGATGTTGTACTGGGTGATGCCTTCCGGATTGTATTTGCGATGAATGATGGTACTGGACTTCAAAAGATCCTGCTTCAGGCTTGGATTCTTTTGTTTGATGGATGCAACGGCTTTTTCGATGATTGCCGGGGCAGAGGCGACTGCTGCGCCGGACGCTGCCGGGTCTGTGGCGTCTGCTTCAATCAGTGCGTTGGGCGTTCCTGCTTCTGCCTGCTTGGCGAAATTGCTTGGGAACGTCACCACAAACGTGACTTTGCCGCGCCGGAGCAGGCTGCGGGCTTCTGACGGTGAGACATTCACATCAGTGAACTTGAAGTACTGAGAGTTCTCGAGGGCTGTGACGGCTGCGCGTGAGTATGGGTCATTTGCCATGGCAACCAGAGCCGTGGGGAGACCGCGCGGGTCATTGTTGATGGCGTAGCCAAACAGCACGAGCTGAAGCAGGGGAATACCGAGCATCATGGCGAAGGTGATACGGTCGCGGCGCATCTGGATGAACTCTTTGATGAGCATGGCAAAGAGCCGCTGAAGGGAGAATACTCTGCTCATTGCATATTGTCCGTGCCGTCACTCATGAACTTGATGAAGACATCCTCCAGATTGGTTTCTGATTGTTCTATCTGGATGTCTTCGTGTTGCTCCAGTGGTTTGAGCGCGCGTTTCAATGCCTGAAGGTCTGTTCCTGTCACGTGCAATGAGTTGCCGAACGGTGCGACCTGCTGCACGCCTTTGTTTTCCTGAAGCTGAGGAATGAAGCGTTCAAGGTTGGGGCCGGTGAGTGTGTATGTGTACAGTCCTGCATCTGCGATGACATCATGCAGGGAGCCGTCGGCTAAAAGTTCGCCATATGAGATGTAAGTGATGCGATGACAGCGCTCGGCCTCATCCATGTAATGGGTGGAGACAAGAACGGTCATGCCGTCAGCTGCAAGGCGGTGGATCTCCTCCCAAAAATCGCGACGGGCCTTTGGGTCTACACCTGCGGTGGGTTCATCCAACAGCAGGAGTTTCGGTTTGTGCATGGTGCAGGCTGCCAGAGCGAGGCGCTGTTTCCAACCACCTGACAGTTCGCCTGCTAACTGGTTGCGGCGGGAAAGCAGGCCGAGCTTTTCCAGTGTTGCGGTGGTGTGCTGCTTCACTGGTTTGAGGTTGTAAAGCCGTGCGACGAAGCTCAGGTTCTCTTCTATGGTGAGGTCTTCGTAGAACGAGAATTTCTGCGTCATGTAGCCGACCTGGCTTTTGATCAGCAGACGGTCCTTGATCAGATCATACCCAAGCACCTGTCCGTTGCCTTCGTCTGGCTTCAGGAGCCCACACATCATCCGGATGCTGGTGGTTTTGCCTGAGCCATTGGGACCAAGGAAGCCGACAATCTCACCCGGTTTGACTTTGAGCGAGACATTGTTGACGACCAGCTTGTCGCCAAAGCGTTTGGTCAGGCCTTTGACTTCAATTGCGTTCATTGCAAGCTGTCCAGATCAACGTCAAAAATCTGACCGGGTCTCAACGGAGAATGCTTCGTGATTGGCTTTGCCTGCACCTCATAAACCAGCTTCTCGCGTGTCTCTAAGGAGTAGATGACTGGTGGGGTGAATTCCGGGCCTTCTGCAATGTGGGTGATCTGCAAGGCTTGCAGGGTGGCGCAGCCGGAGCATCTGGCGTTGAACCGGGTACCAACTTCCAGCTGGGTGTATTGCTCTTCGGGCACGAAGAAATGAAGCTTGATGGAATTGACGGGCAACAGGCTGGCAACTGGCGCTGTTGGGCCTGCCATTTCACCAGAGTGTAGGAACACGTCTGTGACCTTGGCATCTTCAGGTGCATAGATCTTTCGCTTCTCCAGCAACCACTCGGCCAGATCAACTTTCGCCTTTGCCATCTCATATTGGCTCTCGGCGGCAGCGATCTGATCTTCACGTGCTGGCAGTTTGGCAACGGAGAGCTGGGCTTGCAGCTCTGTTATGCGGGCTTGCGCAACGAGCAGGGCGGTCTCTGCTTCATCAAACTGTGCCTGAGAGATGACTTTACGCCCGAGTAGACCCTGATATCTGTCGTAGACGTTTTGCGAATGTTTGGCCTGTGCCTGTGCTGAGCGCAGGGTGGCGTTTAAAACGTCGATCTCCTCAGGGCGCTTGCCAAGCTTAAGGTCATTGAGTGAGGCAAGTGTCTGTTGCAGTTGAGCCTTGGCTTCAGCCAGCTTCATATTGGCATCGGAGGATTCCAATATGGCAATGAGCTGGCCTTTCTTGACCCGTTCTCCTTCTTCGACCTGCACATCAGTAATTTCGGAGAGCTCCACTGGCGCCAGCTTGAGGTACTCGCCTTCAACATAACCAGCGGTCAGGTTTGGTTCCGGCGCGCAAAAGGCAAGCCAACTTGCCACAACAGGAAGGGCGCAGACATTAAGCATGGTTCGAGCCTTTCGACAGATCATCCAGCAAGGCGTTGATTGAGCGATGGAGGATAGATTTGATCTGTGCCAGCTCATCCGGGCCGACGTCTTGCCAGCCCATGCGCTTGAGCACCAGCGGACGGGCCAGACGGATGTAAAGCAACTGGCCGATCATGGCGAAGATTGCGAGCTTCAGTTCATCAGAGGCGACAGGCTGGCCAGTTGCGCGGCTGAAGAGCACGGTGACACGGTCCATCAGCGGCTCAAAGATCAAGTGGTACAGTGTGTCCACTTCCTCTGGTGAGTGCAACACCTCCTTGAGCATAAAACCAATCACCAGTTCAGCGCGCTTGTTTGTTTGGGTGAAGGTGATCATGCGGTCGATCATCTCCAGAATCTTAGTGCGTGCGTCTTCAGGCGACAGATGCTCGATGTCAGAGAGCTTTCGGTTCAGCACAACGGACATCACATCGCCAATCGACATGGCAATGAAGTTGATGCATGCCCGCTTCAACCCGGCCTTGCCATCGAAGTGATAGGCAATGGAAGCAATGTTGGCCTTCGCTGTTTGCGCGATAGAGCGCGTGGACGTGCCGGCATATCCCTCATGACCGAAGTGGTAGAGCGCAGATTCAATAAGGTCGCGTTTTGTTTTGGCCGATGGGGTGTCAGATGCCAGAATTTCACGCAGTTCATTTGGGGTGGGGGAGTTTGTCATGATGGCACCTATTTTCAATCAATCGTTTGATTGAAAACCTACGCCTGTTTCAGAATTTTGTAAAGTGCGCATCCAGAAATTCGTATTGATGGGAAATTGGGGGTGAGATTGGGACTTTTGTAGTTTCTACACAGGGTATTTTCTATTTCCACAGCTACAGTTGCTACTTGCTCTTGAATTTCAGGTGGTTCGTGGTATCTACCCGCTCATGGACACGTGGCCGAGTGGTCGAAGGCGCTCCCCTGCTAAGGGTGAGCGCTATTTTTATTTCTACCAACAATTTCAATTAGTTATGCAGTAGTCCGCGTTACTGTTGTTTGGCTTTTGCGGATTTGGTTGCATTGTCACGAGAGAACGCATCGAGAACTTTTCGTGAACCGTCTTCAGAATGTGCATAGCTGTCGAGTAGAACTCTGGGGCTTGACCAGCGCCCTGCTTCAGCCGCGTCAACTACGTTGATACCCTGCCTCACTACTGTCTCAGTTCCAAAGCCATGGCGACCGGCAGCATGTGGCGCGATGTACTTAATTCCAGCTTCCTTGCAGACTGTCTGCCAGTGCTTATAAACGCTGTGACGGCTGGCGTAGCCGAATACTCTCCCGTTTCGCGGTGGGAGATTGGCGAGAGTGACAACCACCTCTGTTGTGATGTTTACCCACTGCGCTTCATGCCCTTTAGCGGATGGTAGAAATACTCTGCGGCTCATTAAGTCCAGATCATCCGGCACCATTTCAACGGCCTGTGTAATTCTTGACCCGGTGGTGAACATGAATAAGGCCAGAGCTCCCGCGTATGGGTTTGCGTGCTCTCTGAACTTATCAATCCACTCCCAAGAACCTGGGGTCTTTCGTTGCCTGCTTTTCTTGCCCCGGATCTCGTCTTGCTCTGCGCGTTCGTCTGAGGTGTAGGCCTTCACTCTAATTGGTGGAGTGCCGTGTTCATGGTGCGCATGGTTGATAACCGCGCTCACTGGCGTTACCACTTGGCGCCGCCATGTATCGGAAGATGCGTGCGGATAGATTACCTTACCAAGTTCGCGGACTTCTTTCGGCTTGATATCCTTAACTCTCTTCTCCCCAAGGTGAGGGATCACCTTGAGAAGATAGCCAGCATCGGCAGGCTTTGAAGGGTAAGCAACGCAGGCAGCGGAGAAGCTTAGCTCATCTGCTGCTGTTGGCGCGTCGTCGCCAAGCACTGCACGTTGCCGCGCCTTGCGTTCGATTTCCGCGAGCTTCGCTCTTGCGACCGTTTCATCAGATGTTTTGAGGCTTCTATCGAGGTAACTGTCGATGCCGTCACATCTTCCACGGACCCACCACTTTGTGCCTTTCCTGTAGAGAGATAGTGGCATTTGGATTCCTCAAAGATTTTATCAATATGTTGCGGTTTAATAAGCATGGCCTTGCCGAGGGTGCAAAAGGCGCCAATGCGGCGAGCCTCAGAGCGAAGCTTGCGCTCAGAAATTTCGATGCCCTGCGCAGCAAACATCTCAACCCATTCTTCAGGCTTCTTGCCTTCTGATAAGATTTTAGGCAGCGTGTTGCTCTGCATCCTCTCCCCCTAAGTTGAATAGCTTCAGGATTTGCTCAGTCTCGTAATCTTGGCAAGCATCTTTTGCTTCTGTTTCACTACCTGTGAAGGCTAGATGTGCCCACTCTTGCTCTTCGGGTTCCATAGATGCGCAAGCCCAAGATTTGTCATACCGGTAAATCTGATATTCAGTACCGCTCGCAGCCTGCGCAGCATTATCATTCCATTCCAGCGGCTTCACACTCTGCTCTATGATTGAACGTAGAGCTGAAGGGTGAGAAAGATAGGCTTCGATAGGGTCAATGAGCTCCTCTCGCTCAAGTTCAACCATTACTTCACCTCCCCATGCTTTAAAATCAGGAGTGGTATGAGGGTAGGCGGCTTTCCTCGCGGCTTCCCAAGCCTCTTCATTTAGTTTGATCTGTTCCATTGGTTTACCTCAATGCCTATTGGGACTGTTCAAACCGTGCGATAATTTTCGCCTGCATCGTTTCTGGATCTGGGCAGTTGCGTCCTTCGGGATCATCACCCAAAATTGCGACGTATTCACCATCTCCACCAGTTGCCTTATCAATGTCTTGCACGGCCTGCTCATAGCCGTCGCGCTTACCAAGCTCGTAGCTCTCGTCAAAAGTCTGGCGTGCCTTTTGAGCCTTGGCACCAATGCGGAAAGCCATCTCAGTTGCATCATACACAAGCTTATCAATGAAGTGGTTTAGGTCGTGGATCTGGCGTGTGGTTGTTCTGTCAGGCAAGTTTTTTACAGCCCAAACCGCCGTATCATCCCGCTGACGGGAGAGAAATTTATCAAGAAACCCGACGTATTCACCATTCGTCATCATGCTTCACCTACCGGCCTTAAATGGATTGTTTCGAAACGAACTGCTTGCAGCTCGTGTTTTTGAATGGAAATGAACGCAGGTTTTCAATCCCCTTGCGTGCATGACACTCAAACCATTCTGCTGTGATGTAATGGTCTTCAGAGTCATACTCGTAGCTACAATGCTTGCAGTCCTCGCAACGGTTGGCCATGCTCATATTCCCATTCCTCTCTCGATTGCGGTGGCCCGTGCCTGAGACGGCACAGGCCTAAATGTGTTTCGTTGAAGCTATGCGTCTTCCATCACTGGTCCAGCCATGCCGAGAGCGTGGAGATAGAGGTCAAGAATTGCCTCTTCTTCTTCCCGCTCATGCGGTTTGCGTTTGCGCAGTGAAACGAGTTTGCGCATCACCTTCACGTCAAATCCATTCCCTTTGGATTCGGCGTAAACGTCCTTGATATCGTCTGCGATGACCTTCTTCTCTTCTTCCAAACGCTCAATGCGTTCGATGAAAGCTCTAAGTTGGTCGGCTGCAACTCCACCTGCATTTGCCATGGTGTTTTCTCCTATGCTGCTTTTCTAGTGTGTCGTGCGTGCTTGATAATCACGCGAGCTTTGTCGGTGTTGGGGTAGGCCATGCGCAAGGCACAGCAAAGCGCGTGCGGATCTATCCCGCGCAGTGACCAATAATCCTCTTCATTCATGGAGTGCTGGTGCTGCATGTGCTCAACGTGCCAAAGGGGCAGGCACCAATAGTCATCTGGCTTTTGTTGCCCGCCTGATTGCGGCTTGCCATATGCAAGGTTTCCGGCGCGCAGATGTGCGGCATGAATGCCTTCACCTTCGCGGCCTGTAACCACACATGGCAACTCGTGAAGCCATGCCAGGTATTTCTTATCCTTGCGTGGAGCTTCGAAGCATTCGGCGTATTCGCTCTGCTGTGAGATGATGCGAAAACTCATATTGCCTCCTTCTTCATTCCCTTGATGTTGCCGTAGTGGCCTTGGGCCTGCTTGAGTTGGGTGCGGGCGCGTTTCAAACGCTGCTCAGCATCTGCCAGCAGATCGGCGTGAGCTTCTTCCCATGTGTCGTAAAAGGACATGTGGTGACTATTCTTCATGAAGCGTCGACCATCAATAAACACGCATTTCTCAGTTTCTTTCGTGATGTTCACGCGCTCAATGCTGCCCCAATTGACTTGGTACTTGATAGGCATCACGCAGCCTCAGACCTGTCTGCGTTGAGTAGGGCGTCAAAGCGTGCTTTGTCCAAGATGATTACTTGTGTCCAGTTGGGGTAAAACGAACGGCATGTTTGCTTTGAGTTCCACTGCTTGACAAACTTATGAACCTCATCTGCGTCGACTACTTCCTCGTGCGCGTCTTCGTGCATATCGGAGGTAGCGTTTTCGAGGATATTTTCAGCGTCCAGCCGGAGCGGTTGCTCATGGCAGGTGAATACATAAGCAGGCTCTATCTCGTCGTGACCGTGGCAGTGTTCTTTCACTATACTTAGCTCAGAGAAGTAACCTTCGCCCCAATCACCAGAATTGGAGTCGGGGTAGACGGAGCCGTTATAATCATCCGGTGCAATGTTTTGAGCCTTCTGCACTCGGTTCTTTTCTCGGCATTTCTCGCAGGCCGTATAGCCAGCGTTAACCGGAAGCTCAACGCCGCAGACACATACTTTGGGTTTGCAGCACTCCCCCGCAAAACGCTGAGCCTCTGCGTGGGCTAAGTCGCTCCGGCATGCAAAAATGCCGGGAGAATGCACGCGCCCACACTTGCCGCAGGCATAAAGCTGTACTTCGTTGCTGCCCTTGAAAGTTAACTCTCTCACGTCCATTACGCTGCCTCCACTTGAAACTGAGGAGATGCAGTAGGTTCTTTGTTGGTGTACGATGCCATTGCATCAACAATCGCGTTGAACACTTCCTCAGCGTTCGCGAGGTAGGATGAGCTATTGTATTGGTCTATGTATTCCGTTTGGATATCTGCAACGTCGTATCCAGTATCGTCAAAGTCGCCAGCCTCCTGTTTGATCACTTCCAGAACAGCCCGCGCCTTCTCAAGGGATATTTGGCGGCGGTGTGTGGTGAATTCAAAAGGCAGACCCCATATTGTTGGATCTATAGCTGCAGCAATGTTTTCAAGTGGTGTAAGGTTTGGGCTGCTCATGTTGCTTCCTTTGCTGTATTCTTGGCGAATTCAATAAACATCTTGTGCGCCGCTTCTTTTGTCTCCGGTTTTTCAATGGTGGCGCATTTTTGACGTAACGCACCAACAGCCTCAGGCTCTGGATTGCTGTCTAGAACGGCTCGTACATGGTCAAGAATGCAGCCTTCTGCTTCAGCAGCCTGTCCGTTACTGCTGTCGCCCTCCCGAGCTGGCTCTTCTTCCACATTTGATCCTTCTTCAGGTAGCGCCTGTGTCCCCTCCGAATTTGAATGTGTCTGCGCTTCACAAGCCGATTCATCCGCTTCTCGCCCTTCAACTTGCTGCTGATGTGCATCGCTTTCACTCTCCTGCTTCAAGGCCTCAATGTCGCCTGCCATGGTTTCCTGAGCTGAAGTGAAGCCTTCGGCTTTTTCGTCGGCATTATCTGCCCTGTTTGCGATGCGTTCGCGGAAGGTGCTTTTGCTCTCTTTCTGCTGCACCTGATTGATGCGCTCAATTTCATCTGGGTCATAGATACCGGAGAGGCTGAAGGCATAGCGGCCAGCTTGAATCATGGCCTTGTGGCGCAACCTACGGCGCGGCCATTTCTGCCATGTTTCAGAAGCGTCTTGGCACTCTTCCAGATATTCAGTGACTTCAACCGGGTGATTTCGATCTTTCCTGTACATGATGCAGGTGATCGATATCAGCTCGCCATTGTCGCCTAAATGGTCTTTAAAGCTCATGCCATCGAAGGCAGGGTTGGAGTTGATTAGGGTAGCCCAGCCATCAACTGTAACCGTTGGTTGAATGCCATTAGGTGTGTTTTGCGCATAAATCTCTCTGGTGAGAGGGTTTAGCTGGTACTCGCTCGCCACCACCAAGAAAGCTTCAAGCTGTTCGATGTTTACATGGCAATCAGGCATGCAGGTTTTTAAGACAACGGCCTTAAATGCATCCGGTGCCATTCCATAGCGAGCAGCCATCGCATCAAGTACTAATTGCGGCTTTGCTGTTGCTGCTTCGTGTGTCAACTCAATCTCCATTTTCAACCGTCCATCAAAACGCTTCGTGAAGCGCTTAGAGGGGCGTCCCCGGCTTAGGGTCTGGCGCTGGGGTATATTTGCCCTTGCTGTTACATGGTTGCCTCCATGGTTGGGCCTGATATTCGGCCTGGGGCTTGTGCTTATTGATTGAGAAGAGTGGTTATTGGGCTTCTTGGATTAGCTCTGCATCCTCAGCTTCAATGCTGTCCTCATCATCGAAATCCTTGGTTGCCGCTTCCTCTGCCTTCTCCATGGCTTCTTCAGCGCTATGTGCAGAGACTTCATAGGTGCGCGTCTCCTCGACATAACCGGTAACGGAAACCTGCCACTTCCGCGCATCGCCGCCTCGCAACTCATCCCAGAAACCAAGGCGCATAAGCTCGGTTTGTGCTACGCCAGCTCCCGGCATGTCTGCCAGATCTTGAAGGTTAGGTTGCTGCATGTTCGCCCCTAAGCCGCTATCTTCAGCTCATCGCCCATTCTCATCGCTCGGCTGGCTTTGATCTCGTCGGCCACGCGGGCAGCAGACCAATCATTCAAGCGCGCATGAGATGAGCCAGCATTGAATGGCTCAACACCCGGCCAAACTCCGGTATCTAAGCCAGAGCGGACCATGTGAAGGCCTTCAATGGTTGCCTGATAGCCCAGTTCGATGTGCTCCGGTTCAATCTCAACCACAACTGAATCCGGGATCTCACTCTTGAGTACGAAGGTGCACACAAAGCCCACAAAATCGATGCCAAGCAGTTCGCATAACAGCTTAAATTGGCCCGCTTGAAGGTAAATGCCGGTGTCAAAGATCTGACGCCGAAGGAAAGCCTCTTCAAGGCTGGCTGTGGTTTTCAGATCATTTGTTAAACCTGGGGTGACAAGAACGTCAGGCCGGGAGCAAACACCAATCCCGGTTTCTTGGTGAACGGCATACATCGTGCGTTCTGTGCGACCATCCAAGGAGCCAAGCTGTGCAACATCTGGGTTTTGAGCCAGTTCTTTCGACATGATAATAATGATATCCATGTCTTCTGGGGTAATGGGACTGCGACCTTCTTTAAGAACGGCATCTCTCCATTCTTTTGCGTCTTTCTTCCGGTAGTCAGTCCAGCACTCAGGGCGTAACGCAAAGTTCTGGGTGAACTCTTCTCCAGTCACATCACCCAACAGTAGCGCATGTGCCGCCTTACCAAACTCAAGCGGTGCAGTACTGTCTTTCTTTTTGCTCTGCGGATTGTGTATCCAGCGCCCCCAAAACTCTTTAGGGCTTCCGCCATGAGGCCGGTAGATTGGTTTTAAGCTGGATTTTGATACTGTCTTGGTTCCAAAGAGCAGAGTGTTTGTGTGGTAGTCGTTGATAGGCACTCCAGCATATACGCCGGGAGCTGTGATCTGGCCTTGCTTGTATTGAACTTCCTGCATGGTGCACCTCAGTAGTTGATGGTTACATTTGGGATGGAGCCGCGAGCGATTGCTTCAACGGCGGTTTTGGCGTCTGCTTCGGACAGACCGACAGCAACAAAGGCTTCAAGAGCGGTATTGTTAAGCTTTGCTTGGCGGCGCTTGTTGCGTGCGCGACGTTCGGCTTTCTGCTGTTCTTGGAGCTTCCGCTCTTCTTCTGCTTTGCGATCAGCCTCTTGTTTTGCTATGAGAGCTTGTTTCTCTTTCTCAGCTTTTTCTGCTGCTTCTTTTTGTTGCTGGATTACTTTAAGGCGCTCACGTTCGGCAGCTTCAGCGGCTTCCTTGCGTGCTTGCTCTGCAGCGTTTTCAGCAGCCTCCTTTAAATCCTTCTGACGCTTGGCCTCTTCTTCGGCAGTTTTGCGTTTAGCCTCTTGTTCTGCCTTCTCTGCTTCGCGTTCAGCTTCTGCTTTACGCAAGCGCTCAAGCTCAGCCTCACGCTCTTCATTAGCCTTGACGGCTTTTAGGGAGATATCTAGGACGGCCTTGGAAGCCTGTGCGAGTTGGCGAGATTGAGGGCCAAACTCGTTTAGTTCTGCATCGCTGGTGTCAATTTTGGACAGCTCATCAAGTCGCTTTTGAATGTCGCCAGAGCATTCGTTAAACTCTGGCTTTCCAAGTTCCTCGATGCGTGCCAGCACTGCCTTGTGGGAGGCAACGCGCTGCGCTTCCTGTTGCTCCCAGTCGGTAAGGGGCTTCTTGCGTGCGTCTCGCGCTGCATCGAGGTATTCTTTCACGTCTGTGCGACGATTATTGATGATCTCAAGCTGCTTGCGCAGGTTGTCGCCTTTGTCCTTGCCTGCGCCGTCAATCGCCGTTTTCAAAGTGGCGCACTTGTGGGCAAAGCTCTTGATTGCCTTGCGACCTTTGTCGGTCGACATGTCATATTTGAATGTCGCGGTTTCAGCTTCGATTACAGCCTTTAGTGCTTCAAGGTTGGCGGTTTCAGTATCTTCAAAGTAAGATGCGGGATTAGCGCGAAGCTCTTCTAGGTCTAAGGCTTGTACAGCCTTGGTTTCAGTAATGGCGTTCATGTTAAGCAACCTCCTTTTGTTCAAAGCTGTCGAAGCTGTCGGCCTTCGCCTGCCAGTAAGCGGCAAGTTCTTTTGCCTCTACTATTTGGTCTTGAAAGTCTTTGCGTGGGTCGTCTTTCATTGCCTGCTGTAGACCCGCGCACAAATCCCTGTATTTGTTTGCCTTCTGTTGGGCATAGGGACGAGTAATTGCTATGGTCATTCTCGTACTCCTGATGTTCATCAAAACGCACTTGTCGTGCGCTTAGAAAAACGGGGCCGAAGCCCCGAGTTGGTCGCCTTGGTCAGGGAGACGACTGGGGAGGGATTGGTTTATGCTGGTACTGTGAAAATGAAGCCTGCGGCTACCGCTAACGCTGGTAGAGAAAGGGTTAGGGTGATTTGCTCAACCACCCTGAGCCAGTGGGGCATTAAGCTGCCCGCTGGTACTCATTTGCTTCTGCCTCTTCTTTAGCTCCCGTAAACTGCCGGCCAAACTCAAGATCGGTTTCAATAGCCTTGCGAAGCTTCTCATACAGAGTGAGATAGTCTTTTTGTTCCGCAGTCAGTTGGTCATAAGAAACCAGACGATTGCTTTCCATTACCAGCGCATCACCGTCATAGTCTTCAATGGTGATCTGAAGGACTTCAAAGCCAAGAGATGCTGGAAGGCGATCGCCTGCGAGAACCTTGCAGTCAAAGTCAGCGATGTGATGGCCTGCAATGCGAAGCTCTACCGTGTGTTCAAGTTCAATTTGGAAGTCCATTTTGCACCTCTCAGCGGCTGTGTGTGTCGTTGCTGTTGATGAATATGTACTAAATGTACGACAGTACGTCAATCGAAAATCGTACAAAAAATATAGACATCGCTCAAAATGTACGATAGATGAGATTTAAATCAGGAATACTGGGGTGCTTTTGGGCGTCTCAAAGTGAGGAGTGGGAAGGTATTTTATGTCTTCTGGCTGGGTGAGGATTGATCGCGCGATGTTTGGTCATGGTGCCTTTAGGGGGCCTGCTGATTGGGGTGCGTGGATGTGGCTAATCAGTGAAGCCAGGTGGCGCGAGGCGGAGGTTATGATTTCCGGAGAGATGTTAACGCTTCAACGAGGGCAGCTTTCCCACTCGGTTCGCTATATGGCTCAAGCGCTCGGATTGAGTAAAAATGGGGTGCAGGGCTTGCTCAAAAGGTTTGAGAAGTGGGGCCTAGTTGAAACCTCAACGGGGACAGGTCAAACGATCATAACTATCTGTAATTACGATAAATATCAGGACATGGGGACGTCGCAGGGACAGGGCGAGGACAGTGCGGGGGCGCCAGAGGGACAGGGCGGGGACAGCTCGGGGACAAAGAAGAACAAGAAAACAAATAAACAAGGAAACAATAAACAAGAATCTCTTTCCTGTGCTTCTTCTGGTGGGGCTGTTGCTTCTGGGCAGTTTGAGTTGGTGCCGGTCACTGTTGAGCGTGATGAAGTGCGTGAGGCGTACGAGCAGTACTGTGCTTTTGTGGGTGAGTACAACTCAAGATGGAGGAATGAGCAGGCTCCTAAGCTGTCGGTGCCGTCTGCTTTGACCGAAAAGCGGCGAGTTGGGCTTAGGAAGGTGCTTGGGGCGCTTGAGGCTGCTGGTAAGAGCTTTGAGGATATTCTTCGGGAAATCTTAGATGGACCGCATCTGCTTGGCTTCAATGATAGGGGCTGGACGGTTGCGATTGATTTTGTCTGTACCGAAACTAAAGCGCGTAAGATCTGGGAAGGTGTGTACCGCGGCAAGGTTCCGAGGCCGCGGAGGAGCACTTTTGAGGCGATGAATGAACTGATGGAGCGAAGAAATGGAAGTTCAAGTTATCAACCGCTCTGACGCTGTGCGGGTTGCCGGTGCGGAGGATGCTCGTGAGTTTGTGCGGTTGCGAGAGGAGTTTTCAGGGTTCTCGAAAGAGGATGCACGAGATCCAGATGCGGCGCACAAGCGTAGACCGAAATTGCGGCAAATGCTTGACCAAACGAGGAGAATTGCTCGCCCGTGTGAGGCGCATGAGGCGCGTTTTTTTGCTACTCGGATCTATGCAAAGTGGGTTACGGAGCGCTCGGAGTTATGCCAGCTTGAGATTGATGATATCGAGCAAACCTGCGCGAGTCATGGTGTGAATTATCACGTCTTAAAAATGGTGATGGATAAGGTCAGGGCAGGGGATGTTGAGTTTAGGTTCTTCCCATCGTGTGGTGATGTGATGAGGCATGTGCTTAAGGAGCAGCGACGTTCTGAGGCATTTATTGGGAGCTTGGAGATGCGCCTTAACTCGGAGTTTTGGATTGCACACGAAACCAAGAATGGTGCCAGGGGTCTATTAGAGGCTTAGGCTGTGAAAATATGCCCGCTGGGGCTTGGGTTCTCAGCGGGCATAGATCGGTCTACACGTACGATACTGCAACAATGCGGTGCATTGCTACCACGTCCGATTCGTGGAATTTGATTTGCTCGGGTGGGTTGAGTTGAGCGAGTAGTCGATATCCGGCCTCCCTGCCTTCATAGCGCTTAACATAGCAGCGAACTACTTCTTCATCCCTAATCTGTATAACGACATAATCTCCCACTTTTGCGGGTTTGCGGGGGTTCACAAACACCGCTTCTCCCTCTTCCATGCGTGGTGACATAGTGTCACCTGATACGTATACGGCATATGCCTCCGGTACATCCATAAGTTGTGATGGAGCTGGAATAGTATCTAATGGTTGTTCTAAAATAAAACCGTCAGTATCCCCTGATGTAGTCCCGTACACTGGCAGAACTCCTGAAATAATGCTTATTGGTCTTGGTTGACTTGCATTACTTCTAATATTTTCATCAGCTTGACTATGGGGAGCTTCCCTAAAAGTCGTTTCTTGGTTCTTTTGGGGTTTGTGCTTACTCTGCGTAGGTTGGTCTTTTTCAGTTCCGAAAAGCAGCCAGCTTGGTGAAACGTTAAACGCAGAAGCGTAGGTTTCAGCCTTCTTTTGAGTGATGGAACGGTTGCCGTTTTCGTTGCTGGTATAAGAATCCCTCGGCCAGCCAAACGCCTTGGCTGCGTCTGTTGCTGTTGAGTAGCCAGCCTGTATCCTGGCCTGCCTCAGGCGGTCTGACGGTTTCATAAGCTTGCAATCCCTGTGAGAAGTGATTTTTGGCTTTTAGCACTAAAGAACGTACATTTACGCTTGACCTATTATCGTACAATTAGTACAAAACATACATGAAGTACGAGACGATAAATCAAATCTTCGAAATCTGGGGGAGCGTCCCGAAAATGGCGGAAGAAACCGGCATTATTCAGGACACTCTCTATGGGATGAAACGGCGTAACTCCATTGCTCATTGGCATTGGGAGACAATCATTAAAGCTGCTGAAAACCGCGGTGTTACCGATTTAAGTAAAGAAGTTTTCAGCCGATTGGTTCTCAAGGAACGCGCCGAGAGACTAGCGGCTTAGGCGTTCGCGCCTAGGCTCTCCAGTTGGGGTAAGTAGCCTTCCATGTTTACCGTACGAGGTGGCCGACCCTCGCGAACAATCATAGGGATTTTAACCCCTCTTAATCGTTCGATTTGCTCGGTGTTGAGAATGGACAGGAGGCGAATAGTCACGGCGGTTAGCTCGTCCACCTGTTCTTGGAGAGTGCGAGGCTCTTTGGTGCTCTCCGGCGTAACTGTCATGGCGTTTAATTCCTTTTAGTCATGGCTCGCGGGGTTTGGTGCTGCAACATCATCCCCCGCCTCTGTATCAACAATACCTAATGTACACCTATGGTTGATGTTGTGCATGTGGGAAAACTTAAGGTTTTATGAACATGAACGGAGCAGGAACATCGGAAAGCATACAGCAAAGGCTGTGTCGCTTGTCGCGTTCAACGGTAGTTCAGCTTGGTGGTGATGAGGCTGTCTCTGCGATCTTGGGTAAAAGCTCAAGTTTAGTTAACCGGTGCTACAAGACCACTGAAAAGCACCGCTTTACGGCTGCTGATGTGTTGAAACTCAATGAATATCAAGTTTCAATCGGTGAGGAGCCCGAGTTCCTCGCAGGGGATGCCAGGTATCTTGGGTATGAGTTGCGGCCACTGAACCTCCCTGAATGTATAGATGACCCGGTTGATACGGTTTTAAAAGCAGCTCAGGATGCCAGCACCCTAACAACTATCTGCATTGATGCTGCGGCTGATTATAAAATCACTCTTGATGAATTACACAAAATCAAAGCGGCAGGGATCGCGCTTAGAGGCGCTCAGCGAGCACTTGAGGCTCTGGAGGCGCAGGTAAATTCAAGCTCGTTTTCTGTTGTCGGGAGTGCGGCATGAAGCTTTGGAAAGAAATGGACAGCGTTGAGCGCGTTCAAGCTCTGCAAGCGACAAAGGCCTTTGGGGCAACTATCAGCCAGTTTGCCCAAGAGCGCAAATGTTCCCAAGGCACAGTAAGCGATTTCCTTGCAAGACGTAATTTGAAGTGGTCACGTATTGAAGGAGCGACGGGGCTGGAAGTTGCGCATGCTCATTGGATCGATTTAGGCCGTAGGCGGCGTTATGAAGCGCTGAGAAATGCTGCGCGCGAAGGCCTGAGTATTGAAGGGGTCATAAAGCGGCATAAAGTCCAGCCGCATGAACTGCATGATTTCCTTCAAGAGTTGGGCCTTGCTTGGGAAGAGGTAGCGGAATCCGAGTTGGAGGTAAAGAGCACATCCCGCAAGCGCAAGAATGCCGATTTTGAGGAAATCGTCATTCCTTGCGATGGGCAGGAAGAGGATAAGCGGTTTTGGAGGCGGGGCCGGAAAGACTGCGCAGAGTTCTTGAACTTAATCTGCCACGAGCATGAAGAAACCTATTGGGCGAACAAGTACAGACAGAGCGCGCCTGATGCACGCGGGTATCAGCCTTTTAACATTGAAGCCTACCAAGCCTCCCTTTCAGGTGAATGGAAGGCTGAAGATTACCGTGCAGCTGCTCAGTTAGATCAAGCCAAGCGCTTGGCCCGCCAGCCTCCAGTTCAGGAGGCGGCTTAGATGAAGGGTCCCACGGTTAGCAATGCTCTGGTAGGCGACAAACTCAACTATAAAATATTGATCGGCGATGTTCTGGAACGCCTGCGCGGACTACTAGGCGACAGCGTAGATTGCGTTGTTGTCTCTCCGCCTTACTGGGGACTTCGCGATTATGGCGTTGCGGGGCAGCTGGGTCTTGAACCAACACTGAAAGAGCATCTCGACAAGATGGTTGAGGTGTTTGAAGAAGTTCGGCGGGTGCTGAAACCAGAAGGTACTTGCTGGATCAACTACGGTGACTGCTACGCGACCACTCCTGCAGGGCACAAAGCAGATGCAGACGGGCGGATACGAACCGGAAAAGACGACCGGACATTTACTCAAAAACCGTTCTCAACCATTCAGGGCAATTTGAAGCCCAAAGACCTTTGCATGTTACCAAATCGTCTTGCCATTGCTCTGCAAGACGCAGGGTGGTGGGTCAGAGCTGAATGCATCTGGGCAAAACCAAATCCTATGCCTGAAAGTATTCGCGACAGACCGGCGACGGCACATGAAAAGATTTGGTTGGTCACTAAGACACCTCATTACTACTACGACGCTGAAGCGGTGAGGCAAAAACGCTCTAGCAATGAAGACGCAAACGGTTTCCGTGGCGGCTCATACACGCAGGGAGAGCCCGGTAAGAGAACCGAGGTTGGAAATAAGAAAGTTCGTGAGCGCGGGAGCTTAAGACCTCACGCGGGTTTCAACCAGCGTTGGGATCACATGTCAAAGGCCGAGCAACAGGCAAACGGGCGAAACTTACGCAACTATGAGCCTGCGCCTTTAACTGTTTGGAATATGGCGACCCGCCCATTTTCAGAAGCCCATTTTGCTACCTTTCCGCCAGAGCTGGTTGAACGATGCCTGAAAGCAGGATGCCCGAAAGGCGGTGTTGTTCTTGACCCATTCGGTGGAGCGGGCACCACGGCTTTAGTGGCTCTCAGAATGGGAATGGAAGCAATCTTGATAGAGCTGAATCCAGATTATGCCGAGATCGCAAAAAAGCGGATTGAGCGGGATTGGGTAGGGCCGGTAGAGCGTAAACGCGATGTAACCGAAGCCAACAATGATGCAGGGCCGTTATTTGGTGGAGAGGCAGCATGATCTTAGCCGCTCAAACCAAGATTAACAAAGCCTTCAATACTCTTTCCAAGCTACCGGATGGGCGTGCGAAGAGCCGTCCGGAAATCATCAAAGAGCTTACAGCTCTTAAGGAGTTGGCAGAGGGCAGGGCAGAGAACTTGGAAGTCAAAAACGGTGACCTTCGAGCCCAACTTAAGAAGTGCAGAAAGGAGCTTAGAGATGCTCAACAAAGAATCGACGTATTACGCGCAAAAGGCAATAAAGCTCCTCGAAGCGCAAGGGGTAAAGATAGTGCCAGATGTAAGGCAGATCGACTCTTCCCCGGACTCCCCGCCTCAGACAGGGGCGGCGGGCACGCTTGCTGAGCTGATCAAGCGCCAAAGCTATGAGCATGCGCATGATGTGATTTTGTGTCTGACGCAGATCCAAAATAGGCCGCGGTACTTAAGCCGCGATATCATGCTTGCAATCTCCGATATCCTCCGGCAGCGCCGAGAGTGGGCGCGTGATCTGGGGGCGTTTATGGACGCCTTAGACCGTGCCGATATTCCAGCAATCATCACGAGAACCAAGAGAATGCCTAAGCCTCACAGTTGGCGCTCTCATTTCGGGGCTATGATACTGGACCGTATCATAGATCGATTGGACGTAGCCCCGGAGTTGGTGGCATGAACAAGATTAAGCATATTGTAGGGCCGACTATCGCGCTTCGCAGCGGTCAATATTTTGATCTTAAGCAGCCTTGGGCTTGTGAGTTTTCTATCGAAGATATTGCTCATGCATTGGCAAACTTGTGTCGGTTTACCGGTCATTGCAAGCAGTTCTATTCAGTGGCCGAGCATTCGGTTTTCACAAGCCAAATAGTTCCGCCAGAGTTCGCGCTTGAAGGCCTGTTGCATGACGCTGCTGAGGCATTCATTGGGGATATTGCTAAGCCTCTAAAATCAATCCTCCCAGATTATGCGGTGATTGAAGAGCGAGTTGAGAATGCTGTTCTCACACGCCTTGGAGTGCCTGTGAAAATGTCGCCGGAGATCAAGCATGCAGATCTGCGAATGCTGAAGGCTGAGCAGTTCCAAGCGATGGAAGATACTAATGTTTGGCCCTTGGTAGAGGAGCTAGATGCAGCGGATATCAAGCTTGAGTTCTGGCCTCCTGAGAGGGCTAAGCAAGAATTTTTGCAGCGATTTGAGGAGCTGGCTGCATGAACCGTAACCCAGATACTCAAGCTTGGATAGATGAGGCTAAAGACGTGCCTCTTGATGTTGCTGCGGAAATGACCTCAGCCGCGTTTAAGCGCACGGGTTCAGAGTTCACGTCAATCTCTGGTTGCCCCGCTTGTGGCGGTCGTGATCGCCTTGGATTTAACACCGCTAAGAAGGTTTGGATTTGCCGCGGTGCAGATCAGGGGCACGATGCAATCGGCTTCCTGATGCACGTCAATAGCCTTTCATTTTTAGAGGCTGTTGAAGCTTTAACCGGTAGGCCAAATCCAAGCGGGCAAAAGTCTAAACCTCTGACACAAGAGCAGAGAGAGGCGATTGAGCGCAAGCGTGCCGCTGCGAAAGCCAAGTCAGAAGCTGCGGAAGCAGAGCAGGCAGAGAAAGTGGAGGATACCAAAGCTTATTCTCTCAAGCTCTGGAAAGAGGGGCGCTCAATAGCAGGCACGCCAGCAGAAGCCTACCTGCTCAATCGAGGCATCCCTAAGTTGGATTGGCCGACTTGCTTGCGCTTCCATAAAGGACTGAAACACCAGAGCGGCAAAACCTATCCAGCTCTCATAGCTCAGGTTGTGGATGTTGACGGCGCCCATATGGCAATCTGGCGCATTTTCCTAACGCGTGATGGTCAAAAGGCTCCTGAGCAATATGTGAAACTTGGCCTTGCTCCAATTTCTGGTGGGGCTGTGCGTCTTGCTGCGCCCTCTGGCGGGCGTATTGCGCTCACTGAGGGGATTGAGACGGGTTTAGCTGTGATGGTCCTCACGGGGCTTCCAGTGTGGCCTGTGCTGGCCCGGGCTGGTTTCAAAAACCTCGAACCACCTGAGGGCGTGGAGCGTGTCGACAATTACGCAGATCACGACAAGCCAAAATGGAGCGAGAAACACGGTTGTTTCATGCCACCAGAAGGTTTGCGCGATGCGGAAGAGGGAGCAGCGCGTTTCCGTTCAATGAGTGTTGAAGCCCACGTTCATAAGCCGGAAGCGCGCGGCAATGATTGGCTAGATGTTTTAAACAAAGTACAGCAGAGGGCGGCGTGATGCTCGAACTATTCCCAACTAAATCTGATTTTGTGCCGCATGATGAGTTGATCATCGATAGTTTTGCTGGCGGTGGCGGCGCCTCAACCGGTATTGAAATGGCGCTTGGACGGTCGCCAAACATTGCAATCAACCACTGTGATGCTGCATTGGCTATGCACGCTGAAAATCACCCTGAAACGCTGCATTTGCCTGAGAGCGTTTGGGATGTGCATTTGCAGAGTTATACCAACGGTCGACAGGTGGCATTGCTTTGGGCCTCTCCTGACTGTCGCCATTTTTCTAGGGCGCGAGGCAGTAAGCCAACCTCAAAAAGCGTGCGTATGCTTGCATGGTCTATCGTTGACTTCTGCCAAAAGCTTGGAAGTAAGCGGCCTCGGGTCATCATGCTGGAGAACGTTCCAGAGTTTCGAACCTGGGAGGATTTTGAAGCATGGCAGGAAGCTTTGCGAAAGCTTGGCTATCGTATTGAGTTCAAGGAACTGCGCGGTTGTGATTTTGGTGCCCCAACAATTCGTAAGCGCTTGTTTATGGTCGCGCGCCGAGATCGTAAGCCGATTAAGTGGCCTGAGATTACACATGGAGATCCTAAGGGCGAAGCTGTGAAGTCTGGCAAGCTCTTGCCATGGAAAACAGCGGCAGATTGTATTGATTGGTCAATCCCTTGCCCGTCTATCTTTGAGCGGAAGAAGAAGCTTGCAGATAAGACAATGGAGCGCATTGCAGCGGGCATCAAAAAGTTTGTCCTCGATGCGCAAGAACCGTTCATCTTAAACATGAGCCATGGCGGCAATCTTGAGAGCTTGGCTAAGCCCTTCACCACTATCAAGACCGAAAAAGGCGGTTGCCGTGCTCTGGTGGTTCCATATGTTCAAAGGCAGTTTGGAAACTCAGTAGGTGCTCAAGCAGATGCGCCACTGGGAACCATAACTGCTTCGGGTGGTGGGAAGTCCGCTCTTGTTGCTGCATTCCTTGCGCAACACAACACGGGAGTCGTTGGCCGTCCAGCCGACGCACCAGTATCTACCATACTGCAATCTGGCTCGCATCAAGCGCTTGTTACCAGCCACCTGATGACAATGCGGGGCTCTTGTAAGCATGGGCGGGCAACAGATGAGCCTATGCCAGCTCTGACCGCTGGCGGCAATCATGTTGCAGAAGTGCGCTCGTTCTTGATGGCGTATTATGGCACGAGCATTGGTCAAGACATTAATGAGCCAATGGGTACTGTAACCACGAAGGATCGTTTTGGGCTCGTTACTGTAACGATTGGTGGTGAACCGTATGTCATCGTAGATATTGGCATGCGGATGCTGACACCGGCAGAGCTTTATCTCGCGCAAGGTTTTCCAGCAAATTACAAAATCAACTTTGATTACAAAGGAAGGCCTTTCACAAAAACGCAGCAAGTCGCCAAATGCGGTAATTCCGTTTGCCCTCCTGTCGCTCGCGCATTGGTTGCCTGCAATCTGCCGGAGCTGATTATTGAGGAAGAGTTTAGGCAGGCGGCATGAATGACCTCAAGAAACAGCAACTGAGCGAACGGCTTGTTCGCTTGGGGGGTATGATCGGTGATGGGTTGCATCTTGAACCCGATGGCAAGTGGATTACTCGCGAGTACCGATCAACACTAAAAGCGCTTGGCATTAAGCGACTTCGTGCGAATAACTCGGCTGAAATCAATGAGTTCATGCAGGCGCAAGTTGAAGCATTAACCTGCTCCAAGTGTGAGGGCGAGCTAAAACAAACTCGCTCCGGTTCTTTGCGAGCAGCATGCACCAACTGTGGTGCGAGGTTTGTAGTTGGTAAGCGCAGGCGGAGAAAGGCGAAGGCATAATGACCGAATCCTTACAGAGGCAAACATACCCTTTTGGTCAATCAGAAGATTGGCGGCGCTCTCCATGCAATCAGCATCATTTTTTACCTCTTGATGTTGGGGGAGATCCATTCGCGGCAACGGAGTTTTTTGGGGTGATGATTGGCGATCAAGGACGTGGTTGGATTGCTTGCCGCCTTGGTCGAGAGCGCACGGGGTCTTGCGAAGTGCTGAATGAGCACGAGCTCCCAGATATTCGGGATGCAATGCGTGTGTGCGAAGAGCATCGCGTAAGCCTTCCAACAACCTTGGAGAGGTGAAACATGGCTTACGGAGATTACGACGGGTCGAACAAGCCAGATAAGGGCAAAGAAGGCGGCAGCTGCAATCGAACACACTGCCAAGCCCCTAAGGCTGATTGGTTTAACCATGGGTCATTTGCTTGGTACTGTGGGGATTGCAGAAACACCATTGAAAACGACCCTGTCAACCGTAGGGATTGGGAAACCCGGTGGCGTCCCAAGTGTGGCCACCCAATGTTTGAAACGCGCGAAATGATAGCAGCGCGTCAACAGACCAACTAACCCGGTAGGTGGCAATGCTTTTCAAAATCCGATGGATGCTTGGGCGCGAAATCTTAAAGCTTGGAATTTTGGTCGCGCCGGATGAGTACTTTTACAAGCTCTGCAAAGCAATTCGTGAGGCCAATGAGACCGATGTTTTCGGCCCCAAATTCAAACAGCCCAACAAAGGCCGGTGAGTGAAATGGCACCTGAAGAAATTATCTCAGATGAAGAAATCGAGCGCGTTCATGCGCATGCTAATTTTGGATCAACGTCAAAGCGGCGCGTCGTTGATGAAGGTGTGTTGAAATACGCTTTTGGATATCAAGGCGGCTCTACGCAAGTTTCCATTCTTCGTGAGCATGGTCTTGTCCGTCAACGTAACCGCTCAAGCCTTGCCGCGTCTTTAACGCCAAAAGGCAAGAAGTACCTGCGGGCAATGAAAGCGAATATGAGCATTGATGCATTGCTCGACACTATGTCCAGATAACTCCCGTTAGGTGATGACAATGCAAGCAGCTTTATTTGATATGCCAGCCAAACCGCGCAAACCGCGAGAGTTAAAGGCTCATGTGGTCGATGCGGGCGATGATGGTTGCGGAAAATCGGTTGCAGAGTTTGAGTGTAAGCGCTGTGGGTGGAACTCTGGTTGGATCATCATCAGTAACGTGACTGAAGCAAGGCGCGGCATTGCGTGCGAGGTCTGCAACCAGCCCTTAGGTGCACGTGTCCATAACAAGCACCACAAAACAGCGCCTTCCGATGCGGTTTACATTGGTCGTGGCTCACCTTGGGGAAACCCGTTTGCAGTGGGTAAAGACGGTACAAGAGAGCAGGTTATTGAGCGCTTTAAGTGTGAGGTGCTGCCTAGACTAGATTTAGCGCCTTTGGTCGGTAAGGACTTGGTTTGTTATTGCTATCCGAAGCCTTGCCATGGTGACGCAATCATAGAAGTGCTTCAGCAGGCTAGAGAGGCAGAATGAACGATCAAGTCTCTATCTCCAATGAAGAAACCAATATCCTTGCGCTGATGCTTGCCAAGCCTGCGACCTATTTTGAGGTCGCAGACATTCTGACAGGTGAGCATTTCCAAACAGCTCAAAGCCGGGATGTTTGGTTAGGCTTGGTTGGCAGTGCGCGTGAGGGGTTGCCCTATGATCAAGCAGGCAACACCCTGTTTGATGCTTCTCAGGTGTACAGGCACGCAGGCCGCGTTTCAGAGGATGCCAACGTTGACCTCATGTCGCGTATCATCTCGCTGATTGCGATGGGGTTGGATATCAATGCGGATGTAATGAGCCTTGCTCAGCCGATCATTGACCGCAAAGATAGCTCAGACGCACAAAAAGCCCTCTCCAGCGCGCTTGCAGCATTGCAGAGGGGAGATGATGTAAAGGCAACTATTGGAGCGACAAGCGAAGCCCTGAAGCTCATTGAGGGGAAGAGTGAGCTCGCTCGCATCCGAGTTATTGGTGAGGTTGCCAATGAAGTTTTTAAGAAGGCGCAAGAAGGGCCTGAAAAGCACGGGCCAGGTATCTCAACGGGTATCAGTGACGTAGATAGGATCATCGGCGGCGATTGGGCGCCGGGTGATCTAGTGGGCATTGGTGGGGCTCCGGCTTCTGGTAAGACAGCCTTTCTCTTGCAAGTTGGGTTGGGGGTTGCTGAGCGCGGAGGCGTTACGCAGTTTGAAAGCCTTGAGATGCGTGATTTCCAGCTTGCACAACGCTTGCTGGCTGCAAGATCGGACGTAAACCCTGCAAATCTGAAGCGTAGTGATGTTGATGCTGATGAGTTGGAACGCTTATTCCTGAATGCCCAGAAACTGCAAGGCGTTCCATTCTGGATTGACTGTGAATCTTACACCACTGTTGAGCAGATCCATACACGCGCAATGGCACGCAAACAGCGCGATGGCCTAAATCTGCTTATCGTGGATTCTCTCAAGGCAACCGGAGTTCGTGACCGCCAGCTAAATGCTAATCTTGGTGCGCGAGCTGGCTATGTCATGAAAGAGCTAAAGGAGATCGCCAAGGATTTATCAATCCCGGTAGCTGTTCTCTTGCACCCAAAAACTGGGTTGCAGCTTGGCCCTACTGAGCGAATTAAAATGGAAGATTTCTACGGTGGATCTAACTTGCAGTCAGACGCTGACACAGTAGGCATCATTCATAGGCCGGGACCTCAGGTCGAACGCGCAAGACCTGAAGATGAAACAAAAGAAGACTTCTTAGAATGGGAAAAGATGCACATGAATTGGCCTCATACACGGGCACAATTTTGGGCTGAAAAGGTGAGGGCCGGGGCATCTGCTGGCGGAATGGTTGAGATTCATTTCGATGGCGCGCGGCAACAGTTTTACGGGAAAGCATATGGAGAGGCTGCATGAGTGATAAGCAGATGACTAAAGACGAATGGCATTGGAGCTGCTTTGCGGAGGCATTTAAAGGTATCCCCAAGCCTATCCCAATGTTTGATGATGGTGCAGTTTGCCCGTGGTGCGGGGAGTTGCACGCAACTGTCTCTGTTGGATCGAATGAGTGCAACTCTTGCCAGAAAATATTTATCTTTGGCTATCCGGACAAATGGCCTTCAACAATTAAGCA
Organism: Pseudovibrio sp. Ad5; assembly: GCF_001623095.1. NCBI lineage: Bacteria > Pseudomonadati > Pseudomonadota > Alphaproteobacteria > Hyphomicrobiales > Stappiaceae > Pseudovibrio > Pseudovibrio sp. Ad5. The sequence goes on from NZ_LMCH01000001.1 coordinate 143,237, forward strand.
GCGCCCTGAAAGCTTCGTTGATTTTCCTTACGAGGAATGGAAGCTCTTAGGTGCAAAGCCTAGCCTTGTGCCAGAGTGGAAGCCAAGCGAGCGCCTAAAAGAAATCCATGATGATGTTGATGCATGGCTCGCTGATTTGAGCGGTGAAGAGCCTGCGCCAGAAGGTGCAACAATAAACTAAAGGTTTGCGGGATGAATTTTCTAGATCTTGAGAGAACGATTGTCGCCCGAATGATTGAGGCGCATGTAACGCTTCTCAAAGTGAATGTACGCGGAATTGCACCAGATACAGGGCGCGGGTTTTGGCCTCAGGTTGTGCATGATCATGATGTACCTGAAATCCCAGCCGCTCACCTATCGAAAGCATATGAGGTGCTTGCGGGTTATGAGGCATTACTTGGGCCTGAAGCGCTTAAGAAGATGTTGGCGCGTGCAAAGCAGGGTCGAAGTGCCTTCATCGGGCACAATGAACTGAGGCCGGAGCATGTGAGCCGCATGAATGAGTGCCTTAACTGGCCTGCACTGATCAAGAAAGAGCATAACCGGAATGCATTCAATGTTTATTGCTATTGCAAAGCGCGTGATTTCAGCTTTCGCAAGGAAATGAGCAAGAGAGATGTGTCATATCATGCAGGTTTGAGCCGCTTTAAATATGGACTTAAAGATCTAATGACGGTTTTTTGCAAAAATGGGGCAGTATTGGAAAGGCCAGACGAAAACTACTACTTACAATATGAGCCTAAATCAGCTATCTATATTGATACAGTGGTCGAAGCTGCGTAATTGTTTTGGCTGCTTACTTTTTTGGTGATGACTAATGTACTTGGCCCCTACTTCGGTAGGGGCTTTTCTTTTGGCCGTGTAGCTCAATGATTAGAGCCGTCCGCTCATAACGGATTGGTTGCAGGTTTGATTCCTGTCGCGGCTACCAAACGAATTCTAATAGCGCGGCACGATGCCAGCGCTTCCCGCCCTATGCTCCTGCCTTGCGTGATCCTCCCACCATCCGGCAGTAGAGCAAGGGCGGGGCTGTTTTTAGTGATTGGCGGCTCTGCATAGCATCCGCACCTGAGGGGCTGTAGCGCCCCAGATGAGAGCGCCGCGTGCTCAGACAGTGGCAAGCAAGCACGAGCCGAAAGGCGGTTAGGCCTACAACGTGGCAAAAGAAGCGTGGGCGGCAGGCTGGTAATGCTTCATTAGAAACCAGCAAGCAGAGTTGCTTTCGCGAAGCTGTCCGTTAACTGATGCTCAAAACCCTTGTTAGGTATCAGCCGAAAGGTGCGGAACGGGTGCTCTGATTTCTAAGACCCTACCAAGGGCCGCTAGGGTTGATCGCCTAGCGCTTGATTTTGGCCGCTTCATGCAGGTTATGGGGAAGCGGGACGCGCCGGAAGCTCGGGAGAGCGCCTAACTAGGTATTGTAGCCGAAGGGGACGGGATCAACGCGGGCGTGCGGAACCTGCCAAACAACATGGCTGCAGCCACTTGGGAAACCTACGCCGCGGTCCTCTACCCACACGTAGCGTGCTGCGTGTCCTCTCCCTTTCGCGTATCGAAATCTGAACCTCTTAGGGGTTGGTTGACTGCGCGTGGGGGAGAAGAGTTTTCAGGAGGTTGAAGCATGACTTCTAAGCAAGTGTTGAACCAGCGCATTCAGGAGCTGGAAGAGCAGCTCTCTCAGAGTAGAGGCTTTAGTTGGCGCCAAGTTATGGCGGTTGGTGTTTCCGTTGGCCTCATTGTCTTTGTGGCTGGCTTCAAGTTTGGTGGCTTGTGATGGGTGAGGTCTTTCTTGGTGCGGCGCTGATTTTCTTCGCGCTATGCACGCTTGTCCTTGCTGCTGCCATTGGACGGCTTACGCAGATGCTTAAGCAAACCCCAGAACATCAAACAATTTGGACACGGAAGGATCTGCACTGATGGGCAAAGTTCTCAAGAAGTTCATTAGATGGCTGCTGGGGCAGGGGGAAGACCTCAGAGACGCAATGATTGAAGACCAGCAGAGGAAGGTTAAGTCCCTCAGGGCGAGAAAACTCGGTGTGAACGTTGACTGGAAAGCTGTTGCAGAATCTAGCGCTCAGGAAATCACCAACCTGCAGGCTGAGAAGATAGAGCTTCAATTCCAGATCAACGAAGGGCTGGAGGATCGTAATAGGCTGGTCGCGGAAAACTGGGCACTGGAAGGCAAGTTAGAGCGTATCCGTAGAGCCTGGTAAGAGGAGGGCAGGGTATGGCTCATGCGAAGAAGAGGGCACCCTGCCTTGTTCCATTCTGTAATAGATCGACAGCAAGGGTAGAGCGGGGGAAGAGTGGCTCTGCTCTGATCATTACCGACATGTAGACAAAGAATTGAAAGCCCTGCGCAAGCGATTGAGGCAGAGAAGGAAAGACCCAGAGAGGACAGCTAAGGCTGATTGGGTTGTATGGCAAAAGATGAAACGCCAAGCGATTGAAAGGGCGTTCGGGATTAGGGCTTAACATGGCAAAGAGCGATAAGGCGTCAAAGGCAAAAGCCCTCACTGCAAAGCAAGAGTTGTTCTGTCTGGAATACATCAAGGACTTGAACGCGACACAAGCTGCAATTCGTTCCGGTTACTCGGAAAAGACGGCTTATAAGATTGGCGCGGAGAACCTCAGTAAACCTCAGATCCAAGAGCGTATCTCTGTAGCGCAGAATGAGCGTTCAGAGAGAGTGCAGGTAGATGGGGATAGGGTTTTGCAGGAGCTGGCAAAGATTGGCTTCAGTGACCTTCGTAAGCTGTTTACACCTGCGGGGCATTTGTTGCCGCCAGACCAATGGCCGGAGGATGTATCCGGGGCAATCTCATCACTCAAGGTAATCACGAAGCCGGGTGAAGAGGACAAGGACGGTAACAAGACCGTTGAGCATGTCCATGAAATCAAGCTTTGGGACAAGAACAGCGCTCTTGAGAAGATCGCTAAGCACCTCGGCATGTTCATTGAGACGGTGAACCTTAAGCACTCCGGTGAAGTAACTCAAAATCACAATATGAGCTGGCGCGAGATGTTGAGGCAGAGGGCACCGGAAGAATAGCTGAGGTCTAATGGCAACCTATCTTACAAATCCGGCTTTGTTCGACTTCTGGGAGCAGGTTTTCGAAGATGGGGTTGATGGGGGTATCCTCTATGGTGGCCGCTCCAGCTCAAAGACCGTAGACACTGCAAGAAACCTTACGCGACTGGTTGATTATATCCCGGTCAAGCTTCGCATTATGTGCGTTCGTCGGTTTCAGAACAAAATTGAGCATTCGGTTTATCAAGAGCTGTGTGATGCAATTGAAGCTTTGGGGCTGCAAGCTCGCTTTGATATCCAAAAAGCGAAGATTATCCACGTTTCTACTAAGTCTGAATTCTTCTTCTACGGAACGGAGCGCAACTTAGGGGACATTAAGGGCACTTCCGGCGTTGATATCCTCTGGGTAGAGGAGGGCGAGGCGCTTACGAAGGAGCAATGGGAAATCATTGAACCGACTGTTCGTAAAGAGGGCAGCTTAAAGCTCATTTTGTTTAACCCGCGCTTCGTTACTGACTTCGTTTGGAAGTTCTTCATCATCAACACGCCTCCGGGATGGATTAAGCGGTTGATCAACCATGATGAGAATCCGTTTCTGTCTAAGACGATGTTGCGCACTATTGCGGCACATAGGAAACGAGATCCAGACGGGTTTGAAAATGTCTATGACGGCAAGCCTATGGGAGATAGTGAACTTTCTATCTTCAAGCGCCGTTGGTTGGATGCTTGTGTTGATGCTCATGTAAAGCTTGGGGTAGAGCTGGTTGGCCGCAAAGTTATCGGCTTTGACCCTGCGGACGATGGTGAAGATGCCTGCGCAACCGCAGATATGACAGGCAGCGTTGTAATCGGGCTTGACGAATGGAAGTCCGGTAAGGACGAGCTGACGCAATCCTCCAAGAGAGTTTGGGTGCGGGCTAAGGCGCAAGGTGCTCTCGTTTCGTATGACACTGTAGGCGTGGGCGCGTTCATTGGTGGTCATATCAATGACCTGAACGGCGAGAATAAAGCGAGTGTTGCACACTTCGCATTTCATGCTGGTGGTGCTGTGCTTGATCCTGATGACCCGAGCGACCCATACAACGAAAACAGCCCAACAAATCGAGCGGAGTACAGTCGCCTTAAAGCACAAGGCTGGGCGCGTACGTCTCGCAAGGCAATGCTCACCTACAACGCAGTAGAGCGCGGCCATTCAATCCGGCCTGAAGATGTTCTGAGCTTTAGTAGTGACATTCCAGAGGAGGCGCTTGAAGAGCTTTTTACAGAGCTATGCGTGCCTTGGTGGGTTCAGAACGAAGGTAAGAAGCATGTCGTTCCTAAAGAGAAGCTCAAAAAGGATATGGGCGTGAAATCGCACAACCGCGCTGACGCGCTTATCGCTGCTGACAACGCGGGCGAAGATGAACATTATGATTTAGGGGCATTGGTGTAATGAACTTTATGGATGGCCTGCGCAATTTGTTTTCGGGCCTTGGTGTTCCAGGTAGAGACAAAAGCGCAGGCGCTCAGTTTCTCCATACGCCTATCACTGAAGCCGAGATCTTTGCACTGTTTGATGGTGACGCTATCGTGAAGAAAATCGCGGTGGCGCCTTCTGAAGATATGGTTGCCAAATGGCGTGAGTGGACAGATCCAAAGGTAGAGGCAGAAGAGAAAAAGCATAGGCTGCGAGCCAAGATCCGCGACACCCTGATTATGGCAAAGCGTGATGGTGGTGCAGCGCTGGTGTTCTCCATTCGCGGACAGAGTCTCGACCAGCCCTTGCAGGCTGATGGTGCGCGCGAGGGTTCGCTGCAATGGATTCATCCATTCAGCAGGGTAGAGATTACGCCTATGGATGTGCGGCGTGACCCTAATGATGAGTGGTTTGGAGAGCCTGAGTACTTCGTAATTAACACCACGATGCAGGAAGTTAAGATCCACCCGTCGCGCGTCATCTCATTCTTTGGCGATGAGCGCTTGCGTGGTGTTACGATGGACCCGGATTATTGGGGCGTTTCTATCTATGATGCTTTACGTGAGTTCATTAGGCGGCGTGAGACTGCCTTAGGTGAGGGGTGCTCACTCCTGCCAGAGATGAAAACGGATATCGTCAAGATACCTGGCTTATCCGCATTGCTGGCCGATAAGGATAAAGAGGCCAAACTGCGTGAGCGCATGCTCTTTATGCGAGAGAACAAGAGCAATCACGGCATTGCAGTTATGCAAGGTGGCGACGAGAAGAGCGCGGAACAATGGGAGCAGAAGACGCTCACACTCTCGCAAGTTCCCGAAATGATGCAAGAGTTCATCCAGCATGAGGCTGGTGCAGCAGATATCCCGCTTACTCGGCTTTATGGCACATCACCAAAAGGACTTGGCGCCAATGGTGATGGTGAAACACGCAACTACTATGACCGGCTCAAAGCTGAACAGGAAACACGGATAGAGCCAGCTCTATGCGAGTTCGACGAAGTGTTGCAGCGCTCCTCTGGAGCTAAGACAGGCTCCACTTTCAAGTGGGTTCCGCTCAAAGAACTAGATGAGAAAGAGCGCGGCGAGTTGTTCTCGAAGCAAGCAGATGGCGTGTCAAAACTTCATGAAACAGGCTTGTTCCCTGAAGAAGTGCTTGCAGATAGCTCTGTAACGATGCTGGAGAACGGCGGCACGCTGTCTGGAATTGCAGCGGCTTACAAAGAACATGGGGGGTATGAAGACCCTCCCGACGAAGACGACGAGGACGTGACCGATGAAGTCAATCAACCTAACGGAGCTGGTGGACGCCGGAGCGACGCGCAAGACAAGTGACGGTTACTTGATCGCAGATGCAAAGGTAGCTCGTACGGGTATCCAGCGTTATGCCGGATATGAGCTAGGCTTCGCAGATCGCGGAGTAATGCGCGTTTACCGTCCTGAGGAAGAAGTTTTCAAAGCGGCAAGCTTGGCTTCTTTCGCGGGTAAGCCTGTCACCAATGATCATCCAGCCACAAGCGTTTCAGCTGAAGACTGGAAGGAAAAGGCTGTAGGGCACGTCGGCAACGACATTGCGCGAGACGGTGAGTTTGTGCGCGTGCCCTTCACGGTGATGGATAAAGCGACTGTAGAGCAGGTTGAGGGCGGCAAGCGCCAGCTTTCTGTTGGCTACTCTGCAACGCTCACAGTTGAAGACGGATTTACGCCAGAAGGTGAGCCTTACGATGCTGTTCAGCGGGATATTAAGGTAAACCATTTGGCACTCGTGCGAGCTGCTCGTGCAGGGTCTGAGGCTCGGATTGAAGACGGTGCTAAATGGGGGGCATCCCCGATTTTTGACCATAAAGAGGAAGCGATAGTGAAAACCTATAACATCGCAGTTGGCGACAAGGCCTTTGTTGTAAATGAAGACGGCAAAGAGGCAGTTGATGCAATGAAGATCATCGTTGCCGATAAAGACGCAGAGTTGGCAGAGGCTCAAAAGCAAGCGAACGAAGCGCAGGCCAAAGCCGACATGTTGGCAGACTGTCCGTCGTCAAAGATAGTTGGACAAAATTGGCTTTCGATTAGTGGAGTGTCTGGCCCAATTGCGTGTTGATGTTAAGCGGCTTGTGCGTGGTAGCGCAAGCGTCGGTTTTGAATAGTTCTGCG
>NZ_LMCH01000002.1:0-143780 GCF_001623095.1 Pseudovibrio sp. Ad5
GTGCGTTTGGGAAGACGGAGGACTAAGAACGGCATCATCAAACGCCTCCTGCTCCGACCAACTGAGAGACAGCACTTATCCTCCTTCTATCAAATCTTATAAACGCAAACCAAAAAACTATCCCCGCAAAGGAGCGGTTTTGATCATCAGCTTCAGGCCTGGAAAGGCGGTTATGGCGCATTGCGCAGTTTATTTTTGTGTGCTCCCCTCTCCCTGGGAGTTTTAATAGCGGAAATAACAATGATTTTCAGAGCTTTGAAAGATATGAATGCGTCAGTGTTGGGGTTCGGCTGCTGGGCTGTGGGCGGCACCTGGAATGACACAGAGGATCAAACCTCTATCCGAACCATGCGAACAGCCGTTGAGCTGGGCATCAATTTCTTTGATGTCGCACCGGTTTACGGGCTAGGGCATGCGGAAACGCTTTTGGGTGAGGCCCTCAAGACCTTTGAGCGTGACCAGCTGTATATTGCCACCAAGTGCGGGCTGGTTTGGAACAATCCAGAAAGAGCTGTCAAAAACAATCTGACCAAAGCTTCTATTATAGAAGAGGTGGATCAATCACTCGAGCGTTTGCAGACAGAATATATTGATGTGCTGCAGTGCCATTGGCCTGATCCGCATACACCTGTTGAAGAGACCGCAGAAGGTTTACGTGCTGTTGTGGAGAGTGGGAAGGTTCGACATTTGGGTGTCTCCAACTTCTCATTGAAGATGACTAAAGAGCTGATGCAACATTGTGAGCTGGCAACTTATCAGGGGCTTTATAACCTTCTGGAGCCGAATGCCACGCATTATCATAATATACCGCTGAGCTACCGTAGTCGTGATGAGATCATTCCGCTTTGCAAGGAGCATGACCTCAAGTACTTGCCTTATAGCCCATTAATGCAGGGATTGCTGGCAGGAACTTTCAAAGCAAGTGGTAACTTTGACCAAAATGATGATCGCGCCAATAACCCGAAACTGAATTCTCCGCTGCTGGAGAAGTATCTCGGCTGTGCTGACGAGTTGAAAGCTTTCGCTGAAAAAGCCGGAATGCCTCTGGCCCATCTGGCTATGGGGTGGTTGATGGCGCAGGATGCGGTCGGGCCCATTATTACCGGAGCCTATCAGGAATGGCAGGTGAAAGAGAACATTGCGGTCACAACACGCTCTTACGATGCGGATCTTTTGAAAGGTGCTGAAGACATCGTTGCTAAATGGGCGCTATCTTAACTTATCGAGATCGAGCCAACAGAACCCAGTTCTGAGGAGCTGGGTTTTCACTTCGCAAGCCTGGGTGATGTGACTTTATATATAGGCTTTGCCCTCATAGTTTGGTCGACACCATTTAGAAGCAGCTTATCCCACTGATCGTCGCTTCCAAGATCAGCATTAGGTTTATGTTCGAACGCAAACCCGATCTCCTTTTCTTTCATCAGTAGAACAAAGAACCGCTGTTTGACTGTGGAGCTCCAGAGCGTGCACAAATCTGTTTCAAAGTCTGAGCGAACATCTGAGTCGGATATGAGACTGCGTTCTAACCACAGCTCGCCCTTCAGGTCATAGATGGCAACTTCACGCTCTCGCCTCAAACATCATCGCCACCTTACACCTCGATTGCACCTCTCGCCCTAAGGCCGAATGCAACATGTCTCCAATGCGTATCGGATCGACTTCCCACGGAGCCGAAACTGAGCTGCTCTTACTTTGAATGGTGTTTTCTGCGCTGCGTCCGAACCTCACCTCACACACTAAGGTTTGCTATGAGAAAGCCATCAATAAGAGAGCAGCCCTACTCACGCGCCTCATTAGACCTGAAATATCTTCATCTTTGCACAGTCAATACAGCATGGAAGAGATTGGTATTTTCTGAAACTGGCGTGTTCGAGCAGTATGAGGCCCGAAAATAGAATATGAAGATCACAAGCTTAGAGATGTGAGACAGGTTTTTAGGTCTCTTTGATATTGCTTTTGCAGGATCAGGCAAATCGGCAAAAGCTATCCCCAAGACTAAGTATTTTTACTCTTGTGTGTAATGCATTTAAATTTGTAGGTTTCGCGCACACCAAGTGGTGCCTAACCAATCACTGTCAGCGACGGCTTCTTGCTAAGCCAGATCACTTTCGCTGTATGGCATCGCTATCCATCTGTGCCTCCGCCATGGAGGCAACCGCGTTGCCAGCTTCCGCCCTTTGTGCGTGGAACCCATTTCTGGCAGTGATCGTATAGACTCGCCCATGAGCTTTCGCGGCAGATGGCTAACAAGCGGATCATGGCTCTTGGTTGAGCTGCTAAATCCACGTGACGTGCGCACTCGGGCTGCATGCGTGGATATCTGCCAATAAACAGGACCAGTATGACTGATCAAACCTGCGCAGATCTTATTCCGGCCCCCGAAGGGCCGTCCAATCTTATTGATACTGATTATGAAGTAGGACAAGACAATATTACACCGCGAATCGCTGGTGTTGCGTTTGACGTCCACAATATCGTTTTCACTATTTCCAGTATTGCGATTGCAATTTTTGTTGCAATTACTCTGCTCTATAAAGACGCTATTGGTCCGGTCTTTGGTGATCTACGTGTTTGGCTCACTTCTAGTTTTGACTGGTTTTTCCTAATTGCCGGCAATATCTTTGTGTTGCTTTGCCTCTTCCTTATTGTGTCTCCACTGGGAAAGGTTCGCATCGGCGGCAGAGATGCAAAACCAGATTACAGCTACAGCGAATGGTTCTCCATGCTGTTTGCTGCGGGCATGGGCATCGGCCTTGTCTTTTACGGCGTGGCTGAGCCACTTGGCCATTTCTCTTCCATCACTTCTGGCAGCAGCTGGGCCCCATTGGGCGGTGAAGCGCTGAGCGGTGCGGAAGCAGAGCGCCTTGCCATGGCCTCCACCATCTTCCATTGGGCCCTGCACCCATGGGCAACTTATGCTGTGATTGCTCTTGGTCTGGCTCTGTTTTCCTATAACAAAGGCCTGCCGCTGACCGTCCGCTCTATCTTTTATCCAATTCTGGGTGAGCGCGTTTGGGGTTGGCCGGGTCACGTGATTGATATTCTGGCTGTGTTTGCCACCATGTTTGGTCTGGCAACCTCTCTGGGTATTGGTGCAGAACAAGCCAATGCTGGTTTGAACCATTTGTTTGGTCTTGAAATCACGACAACAACCAAGGTCATTTTGATCATCGCGATCTCTGCTATTGCACTTTGTTCCGTTGTTATGGGGCTGGATAAAGGCATTAAACACCTTTCCACCTTCAACGTAATCACCGCTGCTTTGCTGCTTGGTTTTGTTCTGTTGGCCGGTCCAACATTGGACATCCTGCAGAAGCTGTTCTGGAATCTGGAAGCTTATCTGGAATATCTGCCAGCACTTTCCAACCCAGTTGGCCGCGTTGACGATAACTTCCGTCAGGGCTGGACAACTTTCTACTGGGCTTGGTGGTTCTCCTGGGCACCGTTTGTGGGCATGTTTATCGCTCGCATCAGCCGTGGCCGCTCCGTTCGTGAGTTCATGATTTGCGTGCTGGTTATTCCAAGTGTTGTTACCACCCTCTGGATGACAGCCTTTGGCGGCACAGCGATTGAGCTGGAAGCGACTTCTACCCTTGGCAAAATTGCAGGTGCGGCGACTGAGATTCAGCTGTTCGAGATGCTGAGCAACCTGCCACTTGCTGAAATCACATCTGTACTGGGTGTTGTTTTGATCATCACATTCTTTGTGACGTCTTCAGACTCCGGCTCTTTAGTGATCGATACCATTACAGCTGGTGGCAAGGTGAACGCACCGGTTCAGCAGCGCATCTTCTGGGCGTCTTTGGTTGGCCTTGTTGCGATTGCATTGCTGCTTGGCGGTGGTCTTTCCAGCCTTCAGGCGATGACGGTTTCAACCGGCTTCCCGTTTGCGATTATCTTGCTTGGCGCATGTTTTGCAATCGTCAAAGGTTTGCGTAGCGAGCCTAGATAAGCAAACTTCATACTAAATTCAAAAAGCGGCGGGATCATTTCCGCCGCTTTTTTGTTTGAAATGCTTGCATGTGGGATCGTCGTTTGATCCGCTCTACATCAGTGAATGGTTGCTGCCAGCTTCTTGGCATCTGCGCGCATGTTGGCCGGAAGCGGGATGTAGCCGGAGGAAATTGCGGCTCCTCTTGCCTGTCCGCTCAAAACAAATTCAGCAAACTGGCGCACCGCGGTGCCGGTTTTCACATCAGGGTAGACGTCTTCCGTCACCAGCCAAAAGAATGAAATGATGGGGTAAGCGCTGGGAGCTTCAGGGTTGTGAATCTCATCAATGGAGAGCGGATCGCCACTTCTGCTGATCTCCTCGATGGCTGCTTCTCCGGCATTGAGTGAGGGTGCTACGAAGTTGCCCTTTTGATTTTCGACCAGGGCCATCGGGATTCCCAGTGTGCTGCCAAAGGCTGAGGGGGCATAGCCGATTGAGCCATTGTTCTCGGTGATCTTGGTGACGACCTCAGAAGAACTGGGCACAAGGACAGCATCTTTCGGGAAGGTTTCCAGTGGCCAGATGCTGGCAGATTTGCCGGACCATGCATTTTCGGCGGTGTACAGGTGCTTGGAGAGGGCGAGGTTTGCACCGCTGGCGTCGCTACGGCCAACAATGGTGATTTTCAGCTTTGGTAAGCGCAGGTCCGGGTTCACCATGCGGATTTCGCGGTGGTTCCAGTATTGGATGGAACCATCAAAAATACCGGAGAGCGCGTTGCGCGTGAGCTTCAAGTGGCCAACACCCTCAATATTGTAAAGAATACCGAGCATGCCTGCGGTGATGGGGATCTCCAGCAGTTTGTCTTCTATGGCGACAGGCTCATCGGCGGCATCAATATCAAGGTCTTGCTCCAGGATCGCTTCCAGTGGAGCGCTGGAGACAGCAAAATCGACCTTGCCAGCCTGCAATGCCAGCACACCAGCCCCACTACCGATCGGGTCGTATCGCACTTCGATCTCGGGGTTTGATGTTTTGAAGAGACGCAGAGTTTCATTGAACAGGACGTCTGGATACATCGATCCCGCTCCGCTCAGTTCCTCGTAGGGTTCTGCCTGAGCGTAGCTGTCCTGAGCCATTGAGGAGTTAATCAGAAAACCGGTTGCCAAAAGCGAAAGGAACGAAGCAGCTACAATCTGAACGCACAGTTTTGGAGAGATCCGGTTGAGCATGGCACATCTTTCTCGGAGATTTTCCAATATGTAGACGCTGGTGTGCGTCATTTTATGCTGTTGGGCGCTGATATAACCGCCCGCGCAAGGCCCCTCATAACTTAGATTTCATAAAGGCTTTCTCATTGTGGGCTGCGGTATTCTTTGAAAACTTTAGCTATAGAAACACAGCATTGGTTTTGCTTGATCTTAGGGAGAGATTTACTTCGCTGAGGCATGGTCTGCGCAGGCAGAATATCGTACCCAAACAAAGGTGCGGAGGATGGCAAAGAACAAGAAGCCACTTCAGTGGAGCAGCAAGACAGACACCACCGCGCATGAGCACAACAAGCAGGTGCTGAAGACGGTGCGCCATTTGCTACGTGCGCACGAGACCAGCTGGCTGGTGAAGCGGCTGAAGAAGTGGTCGCCCACGGATTTGCTGCAGTTGCTAACCGCCCTCCCCTTGCCGGACGCTCGCAAGCTGTTTGCGCTGCTGCCTATTCGGCCTTCCACCAAGATCCTTGCTGAGCTTTATCCGGATTTTCGCGCTGAACTGCTGAAAGACGGGACGACCACGCGGCTGGTGGAGATTCTCAATACGCTGAAGGAGAATGATCTGGCGGATACGCTCGATGAGTTTCCGCAGAGTTTGCTGGATATCATTGTGCCGCAGCTGGATGCGCGGGCGGAGATTGAGGAGCGGATTTTGCATGGGGAGGATACGGCCGGGCGGTTGATGAGCCGGAAGTTTGTGGCATTCAACGAGGATTATACGGCGGGGAAGGCTATTGCGGCGATCAAGAGCCAGTATGATCTGGTGGGGCGGTTTCGTACGGTGTTTGTGGTGGATGCAAAATACCGGTTGGTGGGGCGGCTGGATGTGACGCGCTTGCTGACGCTGGAACCCAAAGCACGCATTGGGGATGTGATGGATGCTAATGTGCTGGCGGTGTCTGCTGAGATGGATCAGGAGGATGTGCTGCGTAAGGCGGCGAAGCGGCAGATTTCCTCTATGCCGGTGATTGACGTTGACGGGAAGCTGATTGGGCGGATTACGACTGAGCAGATGAACCAAATTGTGCGTGAGGAGCTCTCGGAAGACCTGATGTTGATGGGTGGGGTTTCGCCGGAAGCACGGCCTTCAGACTCCGTGCGCCGGATCATCAAAGGCCGGTTGCCCTGGTTGATGACGGGGCTGATTGGGTCTGCTGTTGCGGCGTTGGTGGTTGGGTCTTTTGAGGATGAGCTGGAGAAGGCGGCTATTTTGGCGGCGTTTATTCCGGTGATCATGTCGATGGCGGGCAATTCCGGGCTTCAGGCGTCTGCTGTTGCGGTGCAGGGCATTGCGACGGGGTCTATCTGGACGGGCAGTACGCTGTTTCGGCTTTGGAAGGAGTTTTGCGGGGCGCTGTCTAACGGCGTGATTGCAGGCAGTGTGCTGACTGTGCTCATCAGCATTGGGGCCGTGCTGTTTGAGATTCATGACCCGGTGTGGCTGGCGCTTACGGCAGCGTCCTCTCTGGTCATCGTCACCACGGTTGCGGCGATGGTGGGGGCGACGGTGCCTGTGGTGCTGGATAAGATTGGCATTGATCCGGCAGCGGCGACGGGTGTTTTCATCACCACCAGCAATGATGTGCTTGGGGTGCTGGTCTACTTCACGACGGCCAGTTATCTTTATCTGTAACTTGACGTTCCCTGCTCTCGCAGTCCCTACTGCTCTCAGTGAGGGAGGGATTTTTATGGATGAGGAACAGAGTTTCAGCCACAGCGAAGGTGAGGCTGGGGAGTTTGAGGCGCGAGGGTTGCGCAGTTATTTTGAATATCGCGATCTTGGCGTGGCTGATGCCACCAACGGGGCTGTGGTTGCGCATGTGATCAAAGCGCGTGAGGGGCACAATGCGACGGGGCAATGGCATGTGCATGATTGCTCCTTTCAGTTTTATTATGTGCTGAAAGGCTGGGCGCGGTTTGAGTATGAGGGGCATGGCATCCGCACGGTGAAGCCGGGGGACTGTGTGGTGCAACCAGCGGGCATTCGCCACCGCGAGATTGAACATTCTGAGGATTTTGAGCTGATCGAGATCGTCTCGCCTGCCGATTTTGGCACTCGGGCGGAGGGCGAGACAGCAGAGACCACTGAGGCCTGAAAGCAAAACCGGGGCTTGTGAGCCCCGGCGTGTTTTATGAAATCAGCGCTGCGCAGCTGCTGGTTTTGCGCGGCGTGGTCTGTTGCTCTGGCTGCGGTTTGGACCGCTTTTTTGAGCTGGGCGCGCATTTGCGTTTGGTTTGCCGCCGCGGCCACGACCTGCATTTGGCTTTGCACCGGCTGGTCTTGCGCCTGCCTCACCTGCTGGTTTGCTGCCTTGTGCAGCACCGTTGCGGCCTGCACCACCAGCTGGACGACCAGCACCACCGGCTGAGCGGCCAGCGCCGCCACCACCACCGCCACTGCGGCGACGGTTGCCTTGCGGGCGTTTGTGGCGTTTCAGCTGTGTCTGTTCGTTTGTTGGGTCGTACGCAGGCATTTCGCCGTCCGCCCAATCGCCATCACCAGACGGGATTTTGCGGCCAATCAGGCGTTCAATGTCGCGCAGGTATGGCTGTTCGGTTCCATCACACAGGGAGATGGCAACACCGCTTTTGCCTGCGCGGGCTGTCCGGCCAATGCGGTGAACGTACGCTTCCGGCACATTTGGCAGCTCGTAGTTGACCACGTGGCTGACGCCATCAATATCAATACCGCGGGCAGCGATGTCTGTTGCCACGAGGATTTTGATGGAGCCGTTTTTGAAGCCATCAAGCGATCTTTCGCGCTGGCGCTGGCTCTTGTTGCCGTGGATGGCTGCTGAGCTGAGGCCTGCTTTGTCCAGATGACCGCTGACACGGTCTGCCCCGCGCTTGGTGCGGGTGAAGACGATCGCGCGTTCGATGTCTTTTTCTGACAGGATTTCCTGCAGGGCAGCCCGTTTTGAGCTTGAATTGAGGAAGCGAACGGACTGCTCGATTTTCTCAATTGGACGGGAGACCGGCGCCACGGAGATTTCACGCGGGTTGGTCTGGAACTCTTTGGCCAGCTTGCGGATCTGGTGTGGCATGGTTGCGGAGAGCAGCACTGTCTGGCGCACTTTTGGCAGTTTGCCAAGAATACGGCGGATGGCTGGCGCAAAGCCAAGGTCCAGCATCTGGTCGGCTTCGTCCAGTACAACGGTTGTTGTGGCGTCCAGCTTGATGCCACCGGTGCTCATGTGGTCTTCCAGACGGCCCGGTGTGGCGATCACGATGTCCAGACCTCTGGACAGGGCGCGCAGCTGTGGGCCGGGTTTCACACCACCAAAAATAACGGCAGTTGATGGGCCGATATACTGGCCATAGGTGCGCACGCTATCAGCGATCTGCGAGGCAAGCTCGCGGGTTGGCGCAAGAATAAGCGCACGGCAGGTGTGCGGCGCTGGTTTTTTGCGGTCTTCTGCCAGACGGGTCAGCAGCGGCAGCACGAAGGCTGCGGTTTTGCCGGTGCCTGTTTGTGCGATGCCGAGGATGTCCTCGCCCGCTTTCATATGCGGAATTACTTCACGCTGGATTGGGGTTGGGGCCTCATAGCCCTCTTCTTTTACGGCGCGCAGGATAGGCTCTGCGAGGCCAGCTTCGTCAAAATTCTTCACTCTCGTACTTCCAAGATGTGCAGAGCACGCCCCCTGATATGGGATCAGGAAGATGCTCATAGATTAAACGCCAGCATATACCCCGCAGACATACATCTACGCGGCCAGACTGGCTAAAATTGAGATCCATGGAGTTTGAGAGGAGCTTTGAAAGCGACCTAGAAACGCTGCGGACCACGGTGCGTGCCCGTGTTACATCCCACTCGAGCAGGCTGCCTTACTGAATATATTGCAGGCAGCGGGGTGGCGCTTCAAGCATATGCCCAATAAGCGCGTTGCCTCGGGAGATATAGGTAAATGCGCGGGAATGCAAGGGGTGGGGGGTGAGATGATCCACGCAATGCTCCTCTAACCGCCGTCATCCCGCACTTGATGCGGGATCTAGAATGATTAGCAAAGCCGTCACCCTAAGTCCCGATACAGATCACGCCATGACGGGTTAAGTGTTTCAATTAGCTTCAGTTTCCATGCTCGCCTCCAGCGTTTCAGCTTTTTCTCACTAGCGATTGCATCCCCAATACGCTCAAATTCTTCATAATAAACCAGCTGAGAAACGCCATAGTGAGCAGTAAACGAGGTTGCCGCCTTCTCCCGATGCTCATGAATACGGCGTGCCAGATTATTGGTGACGCCCGTGTAGAGCGTCCCGTTTCTCTGACTTGCGGTGATGTAGATGTAATAGGGCATGCCGTAGTTTGCAGGTGCCCGTGTGGCCTGCCAACTGCGTGATGTGGCTCGGCCTTTATCTGGGGCGATTTCCTACTGGATCCCGCATCAAGTGCGGGAAGACGGCGGTGGAGGTTTTAGGCTCTACGCCCGCCCTCGCCGTCATGCCGGACAAGCGAAGCGAAGATCCGGTACCCAGAGCTAAGCAGCAAGGCGGCGCTCATAACACTTACCTGATGAGCGCGTTGGCTGAGGAGGCGTTTGTGAGCATGCTGTAGTTTGTGTGTAGATGTAGGTTGCCAATCGCGTGATCTGGCTAGGCCGTTATCAGAGGTGAGTTCCGGCTGGATCCCGCATCAAGTGCGGGAAGACGGCGGTGGAGGTTTTAGGCTCCACGCCCGCCCTCGCCGTCATGCCGGACGAGCGAAGCGAAGATCCGGTATCCAGAGCTAAGCAGCAGGGTCGCGTTCACAACATATGGCCGATGAGCGCGTTGGCTGAGCATGCTGTAGTTTGTGTGTTGGGGGGCAAAAGGTGGAGATTAAGACATCTAAGATAGATCGAAACGCTCTTTAAGCTCCTCGACATAAAGTGTCATCATCAAATAACTTGGCAATGGAAGTCCCAAACGAGCTGCTTCCTGTTCTGCGGCGTCAATCAACATTTGATCTTCCGGGGCTGTTGTTCCAAACATCGCGAATGAGATAATCGCGCCATTATCTACTCCTTGTTTGAATGATACGCTCATAGGCTTTTGCGTGGTAAGCTCGGTAAATCTTTGAGCTATTGCCATGCCATTCATATTGGAAAGAGCAGAAAAGCTGTCCTGGAGTACATAACCTCTATCAGTTCGGCTCAACTTACCTTTGGCAAGTATCATCGCAACCATGCTAGCCATAGACCCAAAGAAACCAACAACAAACTCATCCTGCCAAAACCCTGCAGGGATACCGTGGTGGTGTTGAAATATTGCATACGGCTGCTTAACCATCTCGATGGTCTGTCGTGTCACTTTTTTCCGAAAACCACCAAACATGCAAAATCCCTTTCGCATCGCCACACCAACGTTGCAGCTTAAGGCAACTTTTGCTGTCCAAGCATTTTGCAATCGAAATTGGCTAATTAACCGATGCCAAACATGATGAAGAGAACAGCGCCGACCATTAGCACTGTCTGCAGCCAGTCTTTGTCGAAGCAGTTATAATTGCAAGAAAATTTTATACAACTTATGCATAATTCATCAATAACCAACAGCAAATTAGAGGAACGCATTACTCTCTGAAATTTATGAGATAATTCTAGTTCATCTATAAACTTTACTCATCAAACCGATAGCAAAAGAGCTGGCGTTGGTGGAGGTGGCTCTGGGTCTCGCATCGCGCTGTGCTTGTGCGGGATGACGGTGGTGGGCGTCTTCAGCGTATCCCCACGGCAACACCTCCGCCTTCTTCTGCAACTTTTCGTTGACAGGGCGGGCGTTCCATTCCACATTCATATGTGAGGCGTAGAAACCTCTGAAAAGCGGCTACCGCTCCCGTCAACTAGCGGATTTTTTGTGTCTTTTTTCTAAAGGCGCAAACCCTTTGCTATGAGCGGGAGGGCGGTGAATACAACACCTCCTTCGGGGGGGAATAAACTCGCCTGTCTTTTCCAGGTTTCTAACCTCCCGCTCGCCAGTGGGTCGTAGAAAACTCCTTGTCGTGCGGATCTTCAACAGCCAGAAAAGAAGGCTTTGAATATGGACGACACTGCATGCGCCTGTGGCGCCACAAATACTCTTCAAAATGAAATTGACGAAGTAAACGTTGTTGTTTCTGATCTTCAGAACCTTGCTTACATCCAGCATATGGTGCTGAGCGAGCGGATGAAGAACAGTTGTGAGCGGGATGCTTTGCTCACTTTGCATTGTGCACTATCTGACCGCCTAGAGGCACTCAACAAGACCTGCGGAATTTTAACTGATGCGTTGTCCGGCGGCTCCTTCCCTAGAGGATTATCCGGTCACGCGACACGCAGCGTCGCCTCTCCAACATTGGTCAACACTAAAACTGTGTCTCTTGATTAGATCACCGTGAACGGCACTCCAAGGGCTGGCAGTACCACCCTTACACAGCCCTTCATGAGTGTCCTGCTGGTCTGCGGCCGGGCGAATTGTGCCCGCAGGCCAGCGTTTTTGTGTGTGGGTTTGTATGGATGTGTTGTGCTTTCCCATGGGCTTTAGGGGGTATGGATCCCGGCTCGGGGGCCGGGAAGACACCGAGGGGTATGCCAGCATGAGGCCTAGTTCTCGCGAGTTCCCAGAGATTGGCAGAAGCGGAGCAAGTAACCGTCTGGATCAGCGACGACGAACTGGCGGTTGCCGACTTCACTGCTGTTTTTGCGGTACCACTTGTCCTCGGGCTCCAGAAAGAGCGAGACCTGCGCTTGCTTCAGTGCATGGAGCATAGGCTCTATGGTTTCCACCTCAATCTGCACGTTCAATCCCCTGCCGAATGGATAGGATTGCGGGGCGTGGCCATTGTCGAACGTTCTGCCAGTGCCAATCTGGTCGATCATGATCTCCGCAAGTCCAAGGCGCAGATAACAAAACCCTTCTTCTGGCCGCTCGTAGACGCATTCAAAGCCAAGCACCTCGCAATAAAAGCGCTTGGATGCAAGCCAATCGGAGACGGCGAATTCAGGGACCAGCGGGCTGCTCATGCCGGAACGAGGCCGAGCAGGTTTGGTAGGGTGGTCATGGATTGGAACGGGTGGGCGCCGAAGAGGTTTTGGGGTGCCGGAATGGATTCTGGCGTGTAGGCGAAGCAGCGCATGCCGGCGCTGGCGGCGGCTTTCATGCCGGTGGCGCTGTCCTCAATGACGACGCAGTGCTCCGGGTTGATGCCTGCCCTATTTGCGGCATGCAGGAACAGGTCCGGCGCGGGTTTGCTGGCGCCGACATCCGTTGCGGTGAAGACGTTGCCGTCAAACCATGGCAGCAGGCCGGTGATTTCCAGCGACATGCGGACCGTGAACGGATGCCCGTTGGAGCCAACGCAGATGGGGATTTTTGCGTTGGCGAGTTGCTTTATCACCTGCTGAATGCCGGTAACGGGCTGGACTTCCTTTTCCAGCAGCGCGTTTGATTGCTCGTGGAAGTCTTTATTCCAATGGCTGGGCGCGTTCAGGCCCTGCTCTTTAAGGTAGGCGTCAACCTCGCGGCTGGTTTTGCCGACGAACATCTCCCAGCATTGCTGAAAGGTGAGCGGCGCCCCATAGGACTGCAGTAAACGGTGCAGAGTGCGGATGTAGAGCGGCTCGGAGTCCACAAGCACGCCGTCACAATCAAAAATCACAAGTTTGGGTGGGGCCGATAAAAAAGACACTGCAATATTCCCGAGAGTAAAACCGGAGCCTAGCTTTTGGAGGCGGGCGTGGCAACCGTGATCTGATGGGTGGCTCTTGGGAGGACTATCCGGCAACTTTGCGCATGAGGGCTTCGATTGGGCCGCGTTTGAAGTATCGGCTCCAGATGAGGGCATAGACGACTGCTGTAGCGCAGAAAATGGCTGAGGCGAGGAAGGCTGCCTGCGGGGTTTGGGCACCGAGCAGACCCAGCTCCTCCATGACGCCCATGCCGAGCAGGATGTGGGCGAGGTAGAGTGTTAATGTCTGGCGGCCTGCGGGGTTGAGGACGGTCAACACGCCGAGGCTTTTCAACATTGGGGCTGAGCGCAGGCATACGCCAACGACCATGGAGGCGACGGACATGCCAGCCATCAGGTAAAACGGCATTGGCGGCACCGGGCTTGTGCCCAGCAGATCGGCCAGTTCCGGCTCTACCATAGCGATGAGCGGTTGCAGGTAAGCGCTGACAGCGTTGACGAACAAGAAGACCAGAAGGCCGCCGAACATGAGCGCATCTTGCGTTTTGGTAGAGGAGAGGTTTGAGCGGCTTAGCATCACGCCAAACAGCAGGAACCCAAGCCACGGGATGACCGGATGCCAGCCGTTGAAGAACAGATTGCGGATGAAGCCGACGGGTGTCCAGAACTCGGGATAGGTCAGGTTGGTCCAGTTCCAGCCAGCGTCATAATCCAGCAGGATGACCATGATCACGGCGGTGGTGGCCAAGCCAGCAATGAGCCAGCCCAGAGCGCGGGTGCCCAACGGCAGCAGCAGAGCGCCGAAGAGGAAGTAGAACGCGTAGTAGTGCAGGATGTCAGCATCAAAAATGAGCATGTTGAGCAGGCCGAGCACGAGCAAGAAGGCAGCGCGTTTGACCGTGGTGAAGATGGTGAGGTTAAGCTCCCCTTTCATCCCCGCCAGACCAAGGCCGATGCCTGCCAGCACAACGAAGGTGGCTGCTGCACGTCCTTCCAGTGCGTAGATGATGTTGCTGAGAATACCTTCAGCACCTTCTGCGCCCATTACGATGGAGAAGTTGACGATCACCATACCCACGAAGGCGATGAACCTGGCAAGGTCCAGCCCCTCCAGTCGCCCGATTTTAGTTGCTGCAGCCATCACGTTCCTATCCGACCTGATATGGCCTATACTGTTCGTTCTGCCTCCCAAAGCACGCCGCGTTCATTTACATTCACGCACCGCACTCTAACATCTTTGTCGGAGCGAATTCTTTTCGTTTGCTTGAATCCAATCAAACGGAACACGCTCTAACCCCCAACGGGTTGCATGCCTTTTACCTTCTTCGTAATGCCGCCAAACAAGGTTTGAATAGCAAGTGCGCTGGCATCATTGGTTGCGATGTTTCCGGCCTGTGATGTGCTTGCTGCTGCATACAAAACAGCATCCAGCGAAGCTATGATCCAGCTGTTTGGAATGAAGGAGAGAATGTCGCCTTCTTCCTTTGCGCGATCAATTAAATCACAGAGTTCCTTGTCGTGGCGCTTGATTTCTCTAGCAATTTCGGGATCATCCCACACGTCGGGATTCTTCCAGAGGAAGTGACAGGAATCTGCATAAGGCACCAGAGCGCCTACAATGGCTTTGAGCTGTTCAAACGCTTTGCGCTTGCCTTTGATGGCTGCATAAGACGCTTCGTCCATCTGGTCTAAAGCGCGCAAGGCCACGTCACGCAGCAATTCCTCACGTGTGCCAATAACACGGTGAAGAGTTACGCGTTTTACGCCTGCGGCCTCTGCAATATCTGCCAGAGACGCCCGTGGCTGATTGTTGAGCACACGTACGGCTGCTTCCAGCAGTTTGTCTTTTGTGGTGTTGTTCAATGGTATCGACATGATACTTATATGTATCATTAGATACACAACTGTCAATAAAGGTCCTGTAATTTTCTGCAGGAAATAAGAAGGTCAAAAACCCATGTTTCTTCTCAATACGACGGATTTTTTATGAGTATTATCAAAAGAATGTGCCAAGCTTGCTTTGTGGCACCGGCTCTCTTCATGAGCGTGATTATTAGCCCGCCAGCCTTGGCTGACCATTGGGTGCCCTGGGCGTTCTCATGGGACAAGAATGGTGCAACACAGCAGCATATCAGCCCACAACAGGGCTTGAGTAAGATAAAGACAACCTCTCTATGGAGCCCGGATGGGGAGCTGCTGGTGGTTCAGCTGGTTTCTTCCAAAAGCTTCAAAAAGACAGTTGAGTTGCTGGACAAGGACATTTCCTCCAACAGCAATCCGGAACTGATTGCCCGGTATGGCACGCTTCTGACGTATGGGGCCTATATGTCGGAGGACGAAGGCGAGATGGCTGAGTTGGCAGCACGTGCTGATGTTTATTTTGATCAGGCACTGAGTAAAGATAAGACCAGCTGGGGCGCGTGGCTTGGGAAAGCGACGCTCTATGGCTTCTCTCATAAGCGGGATCAGGAGGCCTCCTCCATCAAAATCCTGAAGTCCATGATTGAGGCGCAGCAGAAAACCAAATCCAACTGGCATCATGTGTATCCGTATCTGGTGCTTGGGGCGATTTATGAGCAGAAGCGGGACTTTCTGACTGCCAAAGAAATCTGGACAGAAGGCCTGCAGCACTTCCCCAATAACGAAGCACTGCATGCAAAAATGATCGACTGATCTGATGAGCTGGCGAGATAACCTCTTGCCAGCCCCTCTCCTGCTACTTTTTCTTCAATGCTCTGATGAAGGAATGCGCTGTTAGCCCGTGCAGGATAACGCTGAGGCCGATGGTGGTTACAGCTGTTGATGCGATGACGGAACTTCCCGGCAGGTTCGCATCCAGCACGATAATAGCGAAGACGATGCTTGCCAGACCTCGTGGGCCAAACCAACCAATAAAGAGCTTTTCTTTTGTGCTCAAAGGCTCACCGCGCAAGACAAAAAGGACAGGCAAAATTCTGACGACCGTCAGGCTCAGGATGGAGTAGGCCAGGATTTCCCAAGTGAACTCATGCAGGACTGAGCCGATGATAGCTGCGCCAAAAATGAGCCATGTCATGAGGGAGAGCGAGTCTCCTATTCCTTCTGCTGAATCCAGGAGCTGCTCTTTGTAGGGCTTCTCCCACCAGCCGAAAACAATACCGCCCACAAAGGCCGCGATGAACCCGCTGCCACCTGCCAGTTGCGCGACTGAGAAGCAGCAGATCGCCAGAGCGACGACAGTCACTTGCTCCCACGTTTTGGATTGCTCCTTGGTCTGGAAAGAGTAATCAATGATCTGCCCAGCGAGTATGGCAATGCCAATCCCCACAAGAACACCCAGGCCGATCTGCTCAGCAAGCAATTGCGCGGCCATTTTGTTCAGGTGGCTTATCAGGGATGGATCAGCTGCAATTGGGAGGAGAGAAAACACAATTGGAACACAGATGCCGTCGTTTAACCCGCTTTCGGCATTCAAAGTTCCTCTGATCTTGGCCGGTACAGAGGGATCTGTCACCACGGCCTTGCCAAGCGCGGCATCCGTTGGAGCAAGTAAAGCGGCCAGAATTGCGATCTCGATAACAGGGAGTTGTGGCAATAACGCCATCCCGGCTCCGATGCCAAATATGATTGTGAGCGGCAAGCCAACCAAGAGGAGCCGTCGTGGCAAGTCAATGTTGGTGGCAAGGACCTTGAGATTTGCTTTGGCCGCATCCGTAAACAAAACAATGGCAAGGGCCAACTCGGCCAGTGTCTTGATGGATTCATTGGTGAGCTTGACCTGAAACCAACCCAAACCGTCATTGCCAAGCAAAAAGCCAATAATGCAAAACAGCAATGCTCCATTGATTGGCTTTTGCTCCAGCCGTCGGCTCATCACGCTGTACAAAAAAACCACTGCAAAGATGACGGTCAGATTTTGATAGGACATTTGGCCATTTTAATCCCGGCGGTGTCCACTATTCGTGTTCAATGGATCGCCTTTAAGTTGCGCATTCCCGATACTCTAAGAAGATAGTCTTTGCATTGGTTTAAGCTGCACAAGCCGATTTGCCTCAGCGCCTCAACAGTCTCATTGCTGCCCAACGAAGACCTGTGTCGAATAATCAATCACTATTTGCTCGTCCTCCCCCCAATGTTCTTGCAGGATCTGATCAAGCTCAATCAGGAAAACGCCATCGCTTGCTTTGATCGCAGCTTGAACTTTTGAGGAGGATTTGGCCATTTCAACAAAATCCTGCCGTGACATGGAACGGGACCAAGGGAACCGCCGAACGTTTGCCTGAGCAAAGCCCGCCTTTTGCATTTCCTGCGCATAGTCGAACCTGCGGTAATCTCTTGAGTAACTGGTGTTGTGCGTTTCGATTAAGGTTTCATAGGCCTGCATGAAAGCGCAGGCTTCCAGCTGCCGGTTGTTCTCGATAATTACCAGACACCCTTGTGAGGTGAGAACACGCTGTACTTCCCGGTAGAACTTCGGTCGATCAAACCATTGTGCGGCCTGTGCGACGGTGATGAGATGAAAGGCACTGTCTTCGAACGGAAGCATTTCAGCAGCGGATTGATACCAAGACATTTCACCTGCCTTATCCCTTGCTTTTGCCTGAGACAGCATGTCTTCGTTGACGTCGCATCCTGTAAGCTTGCTGCCTGGTGACAGCCCTTGAAGTTGGCGCGTCAAAATTCCAGTGCCGCAGCCAACATCCAATAGATGCCCCTGCTCTGCACCTTTGGACTCCTCCAACAGATCCACGATGTGATCCAGCGCATCCTGTGGGTAGCGCGGACGAGCTTGGTCATAGATTTTCTGCAGGCCGGAAAATGCGTGATCACTTGCAATATTCATAAATCACCTCAACTTTGCATACATAAGTATACAAGAATCAAACCTAGCTCAAGTTGCTATTGGCAGATCATGCATCAGACACCCGAAGGTGGGATGTTCAGTTTCAGAAACTCAGGCCAATCAACACTGTGATGTTTGATGTAAACTCACTTGTTCCATCTGTGTCGGGCGCGGTAGGTTTCTTCCATGAAAACAACGAATGATATCATTGATGGTGTACCCGTCATCGAAAAGCTCAGTGTTGATGAGCTTGCTGCTGGGAAACACCGTTTCTTCTTTAAAGCCTCCACAGACTCCCTGGGAAATTACCACCGTATTCCAGTGATTGTGATCAAGGGTGCAGAACCCGGAACTAAGCTATTCATTCAATCAACGCTGCATGGGGATGAGGTTCAGGGGGTGGATGTGATCCACCAGTTGTTACCGCATCTTGATCCAGCGGCTCTGAAAGGTACTGTTGTTCTGGTACCGGGTGCAAACCCTCCTGGCATGCAATTGGCTTCGCGCTACTACCCTTCGCAAAATGAGACACAGACCTTCACAAACCTCAACCGCATGATGCCGGGGGATGCGAAGAGCTCAAATGCGGGAAGCCGGTATGCCTATGCGCTTTGGCATAATCTTTACATGGACAATGCGGATATCTTTCTGGATCTGCATACGCAGTCAACCGGAACAGCTTTCCCATTCTTTATGTTCGCAGACTTCCGCAGTGCAGATGTATGTCGACTGGCCGCTCTTCAACCTGCAGATCAGATCCTAGAAGATGACGGTATTGATGGCTCGGTTGAGACTGAGTTGGTTCGGGCTGGCGTCCCATCGCTTACCATCGAGCTGGGCTGTGCCAATGTGTTTGATCCGGATATGACCCAGCGCGGCGTTCAGGGCATTTTGAACACCTTGATCGACTACGGAATGATTGCGGGCAAAGTGAACCTGCTTGGGATTGAAAGCTATGTGGGGAACGACGATGTGTCGATCACTGCAGACACTGGCGGGTTTGCGCGCGTACTCGTGCAGCTCAATCAGGAGGTGACCAAAGGCCAGTTGGTTGCCACCATGACAAACGCTTTCGGCGATGTAGTGGCGAAGTACACTGCGCCTTATGATGGGCGCGTGCTTTCCGTTTGCACCACTCCTTTGCGGGAACCGGGCGCGACCATCGTGCAGATACTGCGACGGGTATAGGTCTCACAGTGAGAGCAGGCCGCTTCGTAGTGACCTGCTCTCGTCTTTTATTTATGCATATCGTTTGGCACCGACAACACAACCAACCACAACGACTGTTGCTGCAATCATCATTGACGAAATCGTCTCCTGAAGCAGCAGTGCTGCGAGCATGAGGCCGAAGAATGGTTGCAGGAGCATAAGCTGTCCAACACCCGCTGCACCGCCCAAAGCCAGCCCGCGATACCAGAACACAAAGCCAACCAGCATTGAGAAGACAGATACGTACATGAGGCCATACCACGCGGTGGACTGACTGTCTGGCAGCTGAGCAGGTACACTCAGGAATGCAGCTACCAGCATGACTGGAAGAGCCAGCACAAGTGCCCATGAAATGACCTGCCAGCCTCCCAGCTTTCTTGAAAGTGTCGCCCCTTCTGCATATCCAAGGCCGCACACAATAATTGCGCCGAACATGTAAAGAGAGCCAAGCAGTGAGCCTTCTGCGTTTTGTGAGAGCGCGAACACCGCCACAGCAAGACTGCCCACACCTGAGAACACCCAGAAGAATGGTTTTGGTCTTTCCCCTCCTCTCAACACAGCGAAGATTGCAGTTGAGAATGGTAAAATTCCCATCAGAACCAGCGACTGCGCTGCTGTCATCTGCGCGAGTGCTAATGCAGACAGCAGTGGGAAGCCGATCACGACACCAAGTGCAACGACTGCCAATGACAAGATATCCTGCCGTTTTGGGAGAGGCTGCCTCAGCACGCTCAGCAACGCAATGCCGAGCAATGCGGCAATCACTGCGCGTATGCTTGTCAGAAAGAATGGATCAAATCCGGCGACAGCTGTGCGTGTTGCGGGTAAAGAGCCGCTGAAAATTATGACACCGAGCAGGCCGTTTCCCCAGCCTGCTGAGCCTCTTTGTGCCAGTGATGCTTGCATCATTCACCTCCGTTTTCTGTTTTTTAGCGAGGTGGGGCTAGGCACAACAGCCACAAAACAATACAATTACGAGAAACTGTACTGCTACAATCATCAATACAGCAAGTGAGATGTAAAATGGCTTATGGGCAACAAACACAACGCGTGATGCAAGCGGTGCGCAGCAAGATCAGCAGCCGCGCGTTGGAACCGGGTGAGAAACTGCCGAGCATCCGGGGGTTTGCCTCTACAATGAATGTTTCCGCCTCGACAGTGGTTGAGGCTTATGACCGCCTTGCTGCTGAAGGGATTATCTTTGCCCGCAAAGGGGCCGGGTTTTATGTCTCCCCGAAAACGCAGCCCTTTACGGTTTCAGAGATTGGGCCGCATCTGGACAGGGAGATCGATCCGTTCTGGGTCTCTCGACAGTCGCTGGACACTGGCCGGGATATGCTCAAACCCGGATGTGGCTGGATGCCTGCAGATTGGATGCCGAATGCATCCCTGCGCAAGGCCATTCGTAATTTGAGCAAGGCAGATGATCACTTGCTTTCAGATTATGCAAGTACACGGGGAGCCAGCAATCTGAGACGGTTGCAGGCACGGCAGTTTGCAGCAGAAGGTATTGAAGTTGATCCGAACCAGATTTTGCTGACCGGTTCTGCTACTCAATCCATTGATTTGCTCTGCCGGTTTTTGCTGCGCCCCGGAGACAAGGTTCTCGTCAGTGACCCTTGCTACTTCAACTTTCAGGCAATCCTGAAAGCGCATCAGGTTGAGATTGTGAGCGTACCGTACACTAGAACAGGCATGGATTGTGAGCAGTTTGAGCAGGCTGTTGTGGAGCATAAGCCACGTTTTTACATCTCCAACACCTCCTTGCATAACCCCACGGGGGTCACCCTCTCTCCTCAAGGTGCTCATAAGATCCTGAGTATCGCAGCTCGGCATGATCTCATCCTGATTGAGGATGATGTGTTTTCTGAGTTTCTGCCAGAAATAACGCCGCGCCTGACGGCCTTGGGCGGGTTTGATCGCGTGATCCGTCTTGGCAGCTTTTCAAAGACATTGTCGGCTTCCGCACGCTGCGGATACATCGCTGCCAAACCAGACTGGATTGAAGCTCTGGTTGATCTTCAGGTGGCCACGACCTTCGGTGGCCCTAGCCCGATCACCACGGAACTTATTTATGCTTGCCTGAGTGATGGTTCCTATCGAAAGCACATGGAGGCTTTGCGTATTCGCCTTGCCAAAACACGGCGCGAGGTTTCCGCCAACCTGGTTGAGCTGGGCATTCAGACCTGGTTGATGCCAGAAGGCGGATTTTACCTCTGGTGCTCGCTGCCGGAAGGCATCGATTCAGCTGAACTCGCCCGCGCAGCCCTGCAGCAAAACATGGTTCTTGCCCCAGGTGATGTTTTCAGCCCAACCCAATCCATGGGCCAGTTCATGCGCTTCAACGTCAGCCAGATGGGGAACCCAATGACCTACGAGATTCTGGCGGACGTGATGTGTAATCTTTAGTGGCTTATTGCCGACCTCAATTCAGTAGGAACAAGCCCCCAAATCTTTGTTCTGGGGGCTTGTGGTTGATGTCACGCCTCTACAAGTTCATCTGCGAGTAAGGCTGAGTTGACTTGTGTTTTCAAATTAGTGTGGTCAGCAAGTTGAAGGCGCAGGACAGTGCCGTGTTTGGGAGGTTTCTTCAATTGAAGAGGTTCTTCGTTTCCATCAAGAAGCCCACCTTGTCTGACAAGTAGTTTCAGAGCATTTCGTGACACTCCCAGCTCCTGAGCGAGCAATCTATCCAGCCTCAGGTTGACCGGCATGACTGTGTTCAGTGCGATCTCAAGATCTGTCCAATCTTGCACCGTGCCCTCCACGATTTGCTTGTGAACGGTGACCATCCCCTCACCTTCACCTGGCGCGGCGACAGCAGGCAAACCCGTTTTATCAAAGGCATACCTTTTCACTTTCTCCGGGCAATTGATTTGCAGTGCTTCGAGTAGGCTCGGGGTGATCTGCTTGCGGTTGCGACGCTCAAAAATCGCGCGGTTCCACGTGGCGTCGCAGGTCATGCATTTGTAGATAAGCCATGCGTCCAGTCTGGTGCCATTTGCATTGAGACGGAACTTCCCTGATGGTTTGAAGGGCTTAAGAACACCGCAGTTCTTGCAGGGAATAATCGGGTTTGGTGGGTTTTCTGGTTGAAGCGTCCAGACGCATTTAAGCGATTTCGACATGCTTTTGGAATTCCACTTGTCAAAAAGCGGATGCGCAGCATGACGCCGTTACAGCGCACGGTAAGGCTAAGGACTTTATAGAATGCAGTGCGCAAAAATGCGCAAGGATAGTGCCAGAAATCACGAGGCCAAACCGGTCTCATGCCACCATCCGCGCAACAAAAAGCGCGCCGCAAAAGAGTATCTTTTGCAGAACAATGATTGACTATAAGAGACCGGTGATTACATAGGCAAAATTGATTTCTCACGTTGTTAACTAGGCAGTCAGCTCTAGCAAAACACGCCAATCAGCGAAAGAGACTTTGAACGCTACGGAAGTTTCCGAGAGCTTGCTGTAGCTTTGCCGCCACATTTACTTAGGTGTAAAGGCTATTTACGGGTACTAAGTCTCTGGTTCGAGGTAACCTTTATAGGAAACGATGTGCCCTACCACTGGAGCTGAAATCTGGACATCAAACGAAAACCGCCCATCCGTCTCTTGCTCAAAGCTCTCTCCGTGAGGCAGCAAAATTCGTGGCATGGGTATTGAGAATATAGACCATCTCCGAGGAATAAAGCGCAGCTTTCCCTCATCTAAGACGAGTGCCAGAGCAACCTTCACGGGTCCAAATTGTTCACTCAGAAGGTAACCGTCTTTTCCTCTACCCACTTTCAGAAAAGATTCAAATTCTTTTCCATCAAACGACCGGGTCCAGCTTAGACCATTTTCATCTGGAATCTGGGTGACACACACATTCGCCGCGTCGTTCGTTTTGGGAAAACCGAACACACGACCTATCATTTTCGAAAGCAGCCCTGAGCCTCGATGAACTACTGCCTGACCTTGCCACGTTTGTTTTTGGCCTGAGCCATGAAAGTTCTGTAATGCAGTTGGAAGAAGATTGAATGCGCTACCAAGCACTTGCTTGAACGGGTTGAGCTCGTCCCTTTGATCTTGCCGGAAGCCCATGCTTATCGGCCTTGTTGCAAAGAGCTTGCTATAGTCTTCCAACTCCAGTTCCCGGGTCGCAGATCTTGCACCTGCTTCGGGCATTTCGCCTGCAGCAATTTTGCGAATAATTGCTTCGATTGCCATGGACGGAATATAGGGGCCATCGTCACCTTCGGCCAACATATGCCATGACTGTTCGACGGGCTTATTATTCGCTGCGCCACTTACATGAACAAACATGCCGCCTCTATGCTCGCCAAACTTAAAGAGATTCAGTACCCGATAGAAAAGTGGAGATAGCGGCTCAAAGGATGGAAGCCTGAATGTTGACCGCATCCGAGCCATCCAGTTTAACATCTTATGCAAGATCTCAGGAATAGGTCCCGCCCCCATCCAGATCGATTGCATTGTGGGATGCTCAGGTGGCAGGACTTGCAGGTCTGGCACGTCGACAAGCGAAAAATGGGTATTTCTCATGGGCAATTTGCCCGGTACAGAGATCGTGTAACGTCGTGTTTCAGCAAGACCAATTGCTTGTGCACGCTTGCCCTCACGAAACAACGTGATTGGCGAACCAGCATAACCAACAATCGCACGCATTACGTTGAGCCCAACTCCCGCGAATGGAGACGGTGCAATACCTCCAGTGACGTGGTGTATCTCCATCGTCTTAGAGATTTCCCGAAGGACACTTGCCGTCAGAACCGGAAAACTGCTCACGCCAGAGATCACAAAAATTCCGGCGGCCTTTGCCTGCTGGTCAAACCGTGAAACACCGAAGACAAAATCTGCGGCATCTGCAAAGTCGAGATAGTTCACTTTAGTTGCAATACAGGCTTCAACGGTGGCATATCTATTTTGACCGTAGGCCTGAAACGGGCCAGAGGCATCAATTACAATATCAGGCTTTATTTCCGGTAGCTGGAGAGCAATATCCGTGCGATCTAAAGCTAAAGGGGTGAGTGTTGCATCACCACTGTGTTTTTTACAGAAATCTTCAGCCTTATTACGATCACGTCCAGAAACGACAATCTCGAGACTCTCAATATTTAAAAGAAGTTCGATCAGTCGTCCACCAAAGACCCCGTAGCCGCCTAATACCAATATTTTCAAAATAACAGCCTTTTTTTGACTTCAGAATTTTTCACTGAACACAAATCTGCCCTGCCGAAAAACTTGTAGCGATTGCGGGCAACAACTCCGTACATCGCATCCTGCACAGATCGTGGTAAAATTCGCAATACAACCAAAATGTTCCATACTCCCCCCAAGCGTAACCCAACACGGATCAATGCATCCAGTGAGGTATATGCAACTCCATTTTCGAGATATAGCCAGCTCAATGGATTAGATGGATCGAGCCCATAATGGGCTGCTAATGCTTCTCCCAGTTCGGACTGCAGCGGTACTATCCTGAACTCTTCTTCCTGATCATTCCTTGCTATCCATGCAGCTCCTTTTGCGCAAAGTCCGCAGTGGGCATCCATGACTGAAATGGGGCCATCATCTGGGAACGTTGGGATGCTGCTATCATCCCGATAGGAGAACTTGAGTTGCTTCGTTTCCATATGCAAGAGTTATCACTTTATGTTAGTCCCTGAAACGCAAAAACCCCGGAGCTGGTGCCCCGGGGTCTTTTTTCGAGCCGCAATGTTTAGCTTGCAGGAATGGCGTTGGGCTTAAGCTTTCGCTTTTAAATAGCGAATTCTAATCTAAGACCTTAACTGGTCTTAGGAACGCGCTTTAGAGGCCTTTTTCGCTTTTTCCTGTGCAAGGTCTACAACATCCTCCGCGCGGCCCTCTACGTAGACGCGACCGTAATAACCATCGAGAAGGAGCTGTTTGATCTCATCGATCAGTGGGTACCGTGGGTTTGCTCCGGTGCACTGGTCATCGAATGCTTCCACAGCGACTTCGTCGAGTTTCGCCATGAACTGCTCTTCAGTGATACCCAGATCTTTAAAGCCTGCTGGGATCTCAAGAGCCTTCTTGACGCTTTCTACCCAAGCAACCAGTTTCTCTACCTTTGCTTCACGGCTGTCTCCAGCTGCTGTGAGGCCCAGATGGTCAGCAATATCGCCGTACCGGCATTTTGCCTGAGGACGCGCATACTGAGAGAATGCGGTCTGCTTGGTTGGGTTGTCATTTGAGTTGTAGCGGATCACGTTAGAGATCAGCATGGCATTGGCCAAACCGTGCGGTACGTGGAACGCTGCACCTACTTTGTGTGCGATAGAGTGGCAAACACCGAGGAAGGAGTTCGCAAATGCGATACCTGCGATGGTTGCACCGTTGTGCACTTTCTCACGTGCATTCGGGGATTCGGCACCCATTTCGTAGGATTCTACGAGGTTCTCTTTAAGCAGTTTGAGAGCCTGCAGAGCCTGACCATCAGAGTACTCGTTTGCCAGAACAGAGACGTAAGCTTCTGTTGCGTGAGTGATGGCATCAATGCCGCCAAACGCTGTCAGAGACTTCGGCATGTTCATGACAAGGTTCGCATCCACGATTGCCATGTTTGGTGTGAGTTCGTAATCCGCAATTGGGTACTTCATGCCGGTTTCGTCATCAGTCACCACCGCAAACGGGGTTACTTCAGAGCCGGTGCCAGAGGTGGTTGGGATCGCAACCATCTTGGCTTTTTCGCCCATTTTAGGGAACTTGTAGATACGCTTGCGAATGTCCATGAAGCGCAATGCCAGGTCAGCAAAGTCAACTTCCGGATGTTCGTACATGACCCACATAATCTTTGCTGCATCCATTGGAGAACCACCACCAATTGCAACAATCACATCTGGCTTGAATGCCTTACAAAGGTCAGCGCCTTTGCGCACGATGGACAGTGTTGGATCAGCCTCTACTTCGTAGAAGACATCTGTCTCCATGCCCAGGCCTTTGAGAACACGAACGGTCTCATCAGCATAGCCGTTCTTGAACAAGAACCCATCGGTTACGATCAGTGCGCGCTTTTTGCCTTCCAGATCACCCAGAGCGATTGGCAGACAGCCGCGACGGAAGTAAATGGATTCAGGCAGTTTGTGCCACAGCATGTTTTCAGCTCGCTTCGCAACGGTCTTTTTGTTGATCAGGTGCTTTGGACCTACGTTCTCACTGATGGAGTTACCACCCCAAGAGCCGCAGCCCAGTGTGAGGCTTGGTGCGAGGGAGAAGTTGTAAAGGTCACCGATACCGCCGTGGGATGCAGGAGAGTTGATGAGAATACGGGCAGTCTTCATCCGACGGCCAAATTCTTTCACACGGTCTGCGCAGCGGTCTTGATCTGTATAGAATACTGAGGTGTGACCGATGCCGCCCATGGTGACGAGCTTTTCAGCGGTGTCACATGCGTCTTCAAAGCTTTTTGCCTTGTACATTGCAAGCGTTGGAGACAGCTTTTCGTGTGCGAAGGCTTCGGCTTCACTGGCTTCTGTGACTTCACCGATCAGAATCTTGGTACCAGCAGGAACCTTTACGCCGGCCATTTCAGCAATTTTTGGTGCTGGCTGACCTACGATAGCTGCGTTGAGTCCGCCATTTTTCAGCAGCACATCTTTAACAGCCTGAAGCTCTTTGCCTTTCAGCACGTAGCCCTGGTGGCTGGAGAAGCGTTCTTTAACCTGCTCGTAGATTTCCTCGACAACAATAACAGACTGCTCAGATGCACAGATCACGCCGTTATCGAATGTTTTGGACATAAGGACAGAAGCAACAAGGCGTTTCACGTCTGCAAACTCATCAACCACAACCGGAGTGTTACCTGCGCCCACGCCGATGGCTGGTTTACCGGAAGAGTAAGCTGCCTTCACCATGCCCGGACCACCGGTTGCAAGGATCAGGTTGATCTCATCGTGTGTCATCAATGCGTTGGAGAGTTCCACTGTTGGAACGTCAATCCAGCCGATGATGTCTTTTGGCGCGCCAGCTTTGATTGCTGCATCCAGAACGATGCGAGCAGCTTCATTGGTTGCCAGCTTTGCACGAGGGTGCGGGCTGAAGATAATACCGTTGCGGGTCTTCAAAGAAATCAGTGCTTTAAAGATCGCAGTAGAGGTCGGGTTTGTGGTTGGGACAATGCCGCAGATGATGCCTGTTGGTTCTGCGATGGTGATGGTACCAAAGGTGTCATCTTCATCGAGGATACCGCAGGTCTTTTCATCCTTGTATTTGTTGTAGATGTATTCGGAAGCAAACTGGTTTTTGATAACCTTGTCTTCCATTACGCCCATTCCAGTCTCTTCAACCGCCATGCGGGAGAGTGGGATGCGAGCATCCGCAGCAGCCAAAGCCGCTGCACGGAAAATCTTATCTACCTGCTCTTGTGTGTATGTAGCGTAAGTCCGTTGCGCTTTCTTAACCCGAGCAACCAGGGCGTCTAATTCTTCGCGATTAGTGACAGGCATTCTCTTCTCCGTAGGCAAAATCCGAAGCAGAAACGTGACAAACTATCCGTACATGTCACAAAACAGCTCTAGGGAGGAAACCGCTCTTCTGTTCGACACAGGTATTATTGGGTCACATTGTACTTTAGGCGCATGACTTAAGTCAAAAATCAGAGATATATGAATAGGATGTCATAAAACTGGCAATCTGAAGGCTACTCTCAGAGACCAGAATTGCCATAATAATCAAACTTGTCACTTATTGCATAGCATTGCATACAGTTTTCACCCGTAAAATCAGTGATATTACACTTTATATTCAATGAGTTAATGCGGAGTGAGATCGCGGTTTTTACTGGGAGATAGCCAGCGATTTGCTTATAGGACAACTGCACTGTCTTATACTGTGTGAAAGTTCTTTTCCTGCAATAATTTGCTGGTAGTTTCACCTAGTGCTTGTGAATAGTGCGCTCTGGCTGCACAAAATACGATATTACCCGTATTTAATGTGACTCATTTTTACAAATTCAATGAGTCTGGCAGATATTGGCGACTTACAGATCCCAAAACGGGCAGGCAGCTGTAAAGGTATTGTATTCGCCACCGATGGGATGACGCAGCTCAAGCGTTTGCGCGTGGAGGTGCAATCGATCTGAGAACACCAGCGCCTCTCCGTCTGCGTAGAAGCGGTCTCCCACAATGACATGACCAAGCGCAAGCATATGTACGCGAAGTTGGTGAGAGCGGCCTGTGACTGGCATCAACCTTACAAGGGTCGTCGCTTCCTCTCGGCGGACAACTTCCCAACGCGTGAGTGCTGAACGGCCCTGCTCATGGTCAACCATCTGTTTTGGGCGATTGGGCCAGTCACATCGTAAAGGAAGATCAACCTCTCCCTGATCCTCAGAGACGTGCCCCCATACGCGGGCAATGTAAGTTTTTCGCGTCATGCGCTTTTCGAACTGAAGCCCGACATGACGGTGCGCGTCTTTGTTCATGGCCATCACAAGCAGACCAGAGGTATCCATATCCAACCGATGGATGGTTGTTGCTGTTGGATAGATGGATTGAGCGCGGCTTTCCAGACAGTCCCTATGCTCTTCTGCGCGACCGGGGACACTCAACAAACCACTCGGCTTGTTGAGGACCAGAAGCTGCTCATCCTGATGGACGACATCAAGGAAGGGCTCCATGGGCGGAGCGTAGATAAAGGATGGGCTC
Source organism: Pseudovibrio sp. Ad5 (assembly GCF_001623095.1). NCBI lineage: Bacteria > Pseudomonadati > Pseudomonadota > Alphaproteobacteria > Hyphomicrobiales > Stappiaceae > Pseudovibrio > Pseudovibrio sp. Ad5. Next base: position 28,535 of record NZ_LMCH01000002.1, read on the forward strand.
GGAGTGTTCATGGAGGGGCTTATAACGGCTTGTAATCAAACGTCAACGGATGAGCCAGTCTGTGTTGTACGAGACTGCAACAGCCCCATATAACCGTCAGCATCCTGTTTTTATGAGGTTCCTATGATTGGCAATTTTAATTCTGAATTTGATAAGATCACTGACTACTGGTCCCCTCGCGTCGTCGCTCAAGTAAACGACCAGTATGTTAAGGTCGCCAAGGTCAAAGGAGATCTCGCCTGGCACAAGCATGATGAGGAAGATGAGCTCTTCTATGTTGTGAAAGGCAGTGTCATTATTGAGTACGAAGGGGAAGCTGTTACCCTAAATGAGGGTGACTTCCATGTTGTCCCCAAAGGTAAAATGCATAACCCGGTTGCTCAAGAGGAATGCTGGATCGTGCTCATTGAGCCGGTAGCGACAAAGCACACTGGCGATGTTGTGACTGAGAAGACAAAGTCTTTGGCGGATCAGCTGGCAGAACGCCCTACTAAGGCAGCAGGGCTAATCCCGAATAAGCGGAATCTGGTGTCTTTACATTCAACGCATGCTGAATTACGCTTACGTTAACACGATGCCTGATGCGTAATACGTAGTGCGCTACTTAGAACACCTTAGGCATCTGCCCGGATTTTTCAAACACTGTAATTTAACAGATGGAGGGAACAAATATGAGCATGGACGCACTTTTGAATGACCTGAAAGGCCGCGTAGAATCCAGCGACTTTGACAGCTCAATCAAGTTTGACTGTGGTGACGAAGGTGTTCTGGTGATTGATGGCAATTCCATCTCCACCGACAACAAAGACGTTGATTGCACAATCGGCGTTACCTTTGAAGACCTTCAGTCTCTGATTGCTGGCGATCTGGATCCAACAGCGGCATTCATGCAGGGCAAGTTCACTATTGATGGTGACATGAGCGTTGCAATGAAACTTAGCCAGCTGATGTAATCTCGGCTGCTAAAAGATCGTGCATTCGGGCCACGTGCCCGGATGCCACATAGACTAAAGTCTACGCAGATTCCTGCATTCTATGCTCGATAAGTTGCTGCAAAAACATCGCCCAATGCTCGATGTAGGCCTGCTTATCTTCTTCCTTCATAAACAAACCATCTGAGCTGATCAGGCCTGTCATCATCTGACGCGAGGCTGTGATGAGCGTACGTGCGATTGTCTGACTTATTTTATTGCTATCAAAAATTGCCAGAATTCGATCGTCAGTCACTTTTGCGAAGTTGTCGAAGGTGGGTTTGATGCGGCGACGCAGCGAGTCTTCCGTTCGCGCTGCAACAAGAATTTCCACCATGGTGAGGTACTCAGGAGAGTTCGCCTGATTCGTCCACCATTTGATAGTCAGCTCAGAAATTCTGCTTTTATCCTCACCGATTTCGTTCAACCACTCCAAAGTCAACCGAACGGATTTCGCGAGCAACCTTTCCAGAACAAAGACCATCAGATCTTCTTTAGTCGGGAAATGATGCTGCAGCGCACCCTGCGAAAATCTGGTCTTTTCGGTAATTTTCTTAATAGATGCACGGTGATAGCCAAACTCGTGCAAACAGCTGATAGCCGCAAGGAGGATCTCCTTACGCATGCGGTCACTCTTCTCTGCCTGAGTAGATTTTCGCGTTTCACCGGTATCTTGAAAATTATTTTTCATGGAGCCTCACATCAACGCTTGTAAAAAAACCATATGCATGTATTTTTTTCAAGAGATAAGACGAAACACGTAGTGCATAGTTTAGGGAGGAGAAATTATGTATCGGGAGCGTCAGTCCACTGTTGGAACCCTAAGGGAGAAGGTTTCCATGCACACTGTTATTATTGGTGATCCACATCCGGCATTTTCCAGAGCACTTGCGAGTATCTACTCCAATGAGTGTCATGGCGTGAATGTACTTGTGACGAAAAGCTTTTCCGAGTTGCAGACTTGGGTAGAACTTCACCCTTCCGCAGTGGTACTTGTGAACCCTCGTATGAAGGGGGCACCAGGACTCGGCACGGCATCCGCACTGCTGGAGACCTATGAGATTTCCAGCCTTGTCATGCTGCTTGAGCAAGACAATCCGGGCCTTGCAGATTACTTCATTGCCCGCGGTGCAAGTGCAGCTGTTCCAAAGACTGCTGATTTTTCTGTCTTCAAAGCGATTTTGACCGGCGGCACTGTTGAGGTGACCACAGAATCCGAAGATGCGCAGAACGCGTTTGGTATCGACTTTTATGAAGGTCTGGCCAATCTGACACGCCGTCAGGCTACCATTTTGACTTACTTGAAAGAAGGTAAGTTGAACAAGCAAATCGCTCATGAGCTCGGAATTTCCGAAGCGACCGTGAAGCATCATGTTTCTGCACTGCTGAGCACCCTGGGCTTTTACTCCCGCTCTCAGCTAGTCGCAATGATCAATGAGCTGGGCATCAACGTGGATTATCGTGGCGGCAACCGCAAAGCAGCGCGAGCCAAGACCAATGCACGCCGCGGAGCCAATGGCTACAAAATCTCAGGCGCGGGTGCTGGTGTGACACCGTCCTCCACATTGCAGCCAACGTATGTTGCAGCTCCTTAAACGGAACTGACACACCTGTGGCGAGATTACCGCTCCCTCGCCGCAGTTTATTCTCCTTCCTTTTACGGGTGTTACAGCAACGACCAGTCCAACAGGTGGCGTTGCTGTAGCGCTCTTGCCACAGCAAAAAAATAGTTTTTCCAGTTTAACTGTTTGCGCCCTACACGCACTTGCCGTAGCGTCAACTTTTCCTCATTATTGATTTTGTAGGCTCCCAAGGCCCGGCTTCAATCTTTCAGAGGACTAGAAAACTGTGCAGCCAAGCGATTTTGCCAGTTTGAGCGACCTTGAGGTCATTTGGAGCGATCATGGCGGTATATGTCCGATCCCCACGCGCACCCTTGTTGCTTCTGATTTGCTCTTAAGCATCGGTCCCTCACCGGACAGAGAGTTTGACCAGACGTTTCAACGTATTTCTAGTGCACTTGTGCTTGCCTATGGAGATCCGCTCTATAATGGTGGGCTCCGCATTATAGACGAAGCTGTCGCGCCTGAGCAGAACCCGTTGAACCTTGTGTTTTCATCCAAACATCCAGGCCACTTCAACACGGTTAGCCATGAAGCCTTCTATAACAACGAAAATGCGCTGTATGTTCCGTTTCGCAATTGGAGCGAGGTACATCCAGAGGACGACATTGAAAGTCTGTTTGGGGATTACTCACCCGGCATCTTTCTGAGATACGTGGTGAGTGAACGTACACGCTCGTTCCCGGATATCCTTGCAAGACTTGCAGAACGAGCTACTGGATTACAGGTATGTAGTAAGAACCGATCCCTGCTGTTTTCCAGCCTCTCCGAACTTCGACGAAAACTTCCAAGTGATCTTATTCTTGTCGATGGCAGCGGGTTTGGCGGCCAACCAACGTCGCGCCAACAGAAGAAGCCTTTGCTTTACACGACAAATTGGATTTCGCGAGAACTGATCGAACCTTCAGAACTGCACCACACAGAGAGTGATGTACCCAGCCTCTTTGATCTACGGCGTAGGTTCTCACTCAGTTCCTGAGGAGCTTTCCAACTTTTCTTGGCAGGATGCACAGGTGCCTTTAATCTCGATGGAAGTTGATTTGGCATCAAAACCATTCGCGCTTGCCCAACCGCTCAGAATTTCCGCGACATCATTGTCAGCAAATTCCAGCGCTTTGCCACAAGCTTCACAAATCGCAAAGCCAACCATCTCTACAGAATGACATGAGGGATGTGCACACGCGACAAAAGCGTTCATGCTTTCAAGGCGATGGATCAGACCCAGTCCGATGAGCTTGTCCAGAGCACGGTAGACCTGCAATGGTGCGCGAAGTCCCTCAGAGCGAAGTTGATCCAGAATGGAGTACGCGCTCATAGGTGCATCTGAAGCGCACAGCAAGTCCAGAACCAGACGCTGATTTTTAGTGAGCTTCACTTCTGCAGTTGCCATTGCCACTTCTTTCACTCCAAAGCTTGTTGCGTTCCTATGCATTCACGCATCAAGCCCGAACACTTTGTTCTCAAGCGTCTTCCTATCCAAAAACCGGAACCACTTTTCGGGAATACGCTCTACTGCCCTCGCTCCTTTCCCAATACTCTGTTTATGAGCCGGGATGCAAACAATGAAAGCAAAAATAAGCACAGGCTGGCCACTACGATGGATGGACCGGACGCGCTGTCAAACTGTAGTGAGCCTTCCAGACCAAGAATAACACTCGCCACACCGATGATAGATGAGGCAACGGCCATTTGCTCCGGTGTTCTAGCAAACCAGCGCGCTGTCGCTGCTGGAATAATCAGAAGCGCTGTGATCAACAAAACACCGACGATCTTCATAGCAATGGCGATGATTGCTGCCATCATGACCATGAAAACGAGCTGTGTCAGGTCTGGATTGAAACCTTCAGCTTCCGCCAGTTCCCGATTGACCGTGGACGCCAGCAATGGGCGCCAGAGAAAGTACATCAAACCGAGAATAACTGCGGCGCAGGCGTAAATTGCAATGACGTCCTCATTGCCAACAGCGAGGATATCCCCAAACAGCAAAGAGAGCAGATCAAAACGCACTGAGCTCATGAACGCAATCAGGACCATGCCGAGTGCAAGGGCCGAATGCGATAGTAACCCCAGCAAAGCATCCGTTGAGAGCGCCCCCCGTTTTTGCAAGATGAGCAAACACAAGGAGACCGTTACTGTCACACCCAGTACGCCTACCATGAGATTGATGTTCAACAGGAAGGCAAGCGCAACGCCAAGAAGCGCTGAGTGGGACATGGTATCGCCGAAATAAGCCATCCGACGCCAGACGACGAAGCAGCCGAGTGGTCCGCTGACAAGCGCAAGTCCAATCCCGGCCAACATGGCTCTTAGAATAAAATCATCCATGATCGCAGCAGTCTCCAGAATCCCCTTTGGATGGAACGATTGTTCCGTCGGCCTTGTGGCTGTGGTCGTGATGATGGTGGTAGATCGCCAGAGACTGTGAGGCAGCATCCCCGAAGAGCTGCTTGTAGGCATCAGAGGCTGCCACATGTTCTGGTGCACCGCTGCAGCACACATGGCCGTTAAGGCAAACCACTGTATCTGTCTGCGCCATCACCACGTGCAAGTCGTGCGAAATGAGCAGGATACCGCAGTTCAGCTCCTCACGAATTTGGAGGATCAGATTGTAAAGAGCTATCTCACCGGAATAGTCGACACCCTGTACTGGCTCATCCAGAACGAGAAGGTCTGGCGTGCGCAGGATCGCTCTTGCCAACAGTGCTCTTTGATATTCACCACCCGAAAGCTGCTGTACATTGGCATCGATGAGATGCGAGATGCCCGTTTTCTCCAACACCTTATCAATCTCAGTCTTGGACGGTTTGGCGGTCAGGCTCATCAAGCGACCGACAGTCAAAGGCATTGTCCAGTCCACGGCAAGCTTTTGAGGGACATAGCCGACTTTGAGATTAGGTTTGCACTTGATCTTTCCGGCATCCGCTTTCAACACGCCTAACGCGGTTTTTGCGGTCGTGCTTTTGCCAGCTCCATTCGGCCCGATGAGGGTTACAATCTCACCAGCTTTCACACTCAGAGTCACATTCTGGATCAACCAACGGCCTTGCCGTTTGATCCCAACTCCATCCATCTCAATCAATTGCACAATAGGCACCTCAACTCACCATGGGCAGCACCACGAAGGGGATGGCTTTTATATGTTATGTAATAATATTACACAAATAAAATATTCGTTGATTTCACAGTGAGTAAAAAAAGCCGGAGCAATGCCCCGGCTTGTTGATGTTTGATTTTGCGAATTTAGTTTATGCAGGTTCGCGCATCGCTCGTATTGCTGTTTCAACACCGCGTAACTCTGCAAGGCCACGCAAACGACCCACTGCTGGATAACCCGGTGCAGATTTCATTTGCAGGTCTGAGAGCATGGCATGGCCGTGGTCTGGACGGAACGGGATCAGATCATCAGAGCCAGCTGCTTTCCTACGCTCTTCTTCATCCACCAAGGCTGAGATTACACCAACCATATCAACGTCGCCGGTCAGATGGTCCGCCTCATGGAAGGACAGTGGATTGTCTTCGCGTTTGGTGGCCCGCAGGTGGACGAAATGGATGCGCTTGGCGTAGCGCTGCACAATGCCTACAAGATCATTATCAGCCCGAACACCCAGAGAGCCAGTGCAGAATGTAAAGCCGTTTTCAGGTACATCGACTGCCTTCGAAATATATTCATAATCAGATTCAGTTGAGCATACCCGTGGTAAGCCCAGCAGAGGGCGCGGAGGATCATCCGGGTGGATTGCCATCACCGCTCCAGTTTCTGCGCACACTGGAATGACTTCTTTGAGGAACAGTGCCAGATGCTCTCTGAGCTTATCTGCATCAATGCCGTTGTAGCGCTCCAGGTGAGCGCGAATATCTGCAACCGTGTAGGATTCTTCCGAACCTGGAAGGCCGGCCAGGATCGTTCTAACCAATCCGTCTTTATCTTCCTGAGACATCGCCTCGAAGACAGCGGTTGCGCGCGCAACTTCTTCTGCAGAGTATTCTTCTTTAGCGTTCGGGCGCTCGAGAATGAAGATATCGAAGGCTGTGAAGACATCTGCATCAAAGCGAAGACAGGTCGCGCCTGTTTCCAGTTCGTAGGTCAAATCTGTACGTGTCCAGTCCAGTACAGGCATGAAGTTGTAGCAGATCTTGGTGATGCCGCAGGCCACCAGATTACGGATGGATTGCTTATAGGTCTCGATATACTTTTCGAAATCCCCAGTGCGCGTTTTTATATGCTCATGGACCGGAACACTTTCGACGACAGACCAGACAAGACCGGCAGCTTCAATCTCGTCTTTGCGCTTTTGAATTTCTTCAACTGACCACACTACGCCATTCGGGATATGATGGAGAGCGGTGACAATGCCCGTTGCCCCTGCCTGCCGAACATCTTTGAGAGTGACCGGATCATGTGGGCCATACCAGCGCCAAGTCTGTTCCATGTTTAGCTCTTTGCTTTTCAAATTTTGGGGCCAAGGCCCGGTTTAACATTTCACTTCGGTTATTTTTTTGAGATCATTCACCGCGGCCAGCGGATCGGTATCAAACAGGTATGCGTCAAATGCAGGATCATCGACATCTGAAAGCTCCAACAGTGTCATGCGCACATTCTCCAGATGCTGCCACATGGCTTGTCGGGCCATTTGCGGATCCCGGCATTGCAGCGCCGACAGGATTGCCTGGTGATCATCCAGCCACTTAATCTGATAGCCTTGGTCAAAGATGCGCTGATGCAGCTGCTCCCACATGCGGGAACGCTTGCGCAATGTCCAAAGGTGCTCAACAGATTCGGTCAACACGGAGTTCTGGCTCGCCTGCGCAACCAGTCGATGGAACTCTTCATCAGCCTTGTGGCTTCCAGAACCGGATTCGATCTCAACCCGCTCCTTTGCCAGAGTCTCGCGCATCTGCATCACATCAGCTTTGGTTGCCATTGTTGCCGCAAATGCTGCGATGTTGCTTTCCAGCAGCTGGCGAGCCTGCAGCAGCTCAAACGGCCCGATGTCCTGTTCCAATGAACTATCTGGTGTCACATCACCCGGGAGACGAAGAACATAAGTACCCGAGCCTTTGCGCACATCAACGAGGCCCTGCACTTCGAGCATGATCATCGCGTCTCTTACCAATGACCGACTGACGCCCAGATCTTCAGAAATCTTGCGCTCTGTGGGGAGCTTGTCACCAATTGCAAAAGTACCATTCGCCAAATCGCGAACCAGCTCTTCTGCTACATCCTGATAACGTCTTCTGTTCGAGTCTAATGTCATGGTGCAATCCAGATCAGTTTTTCGCTTTCAGCTCTGCATAAAAATCTGCAAGAAGTTTGAAGGCTGTTTTCTTTGTTTTCTTGTCTGAGGCGATCAAGCCTTTGCGGTTCCAGCCTTGCTGGAACATATTCTGTCGACGTTCGACACGGAAATCATAGAGAATCCATGGTGAAATGCCCTTTACGAATTCTCGCTGGCGTAAGGTGGCAATCTGCTTGCGGTAAACCTCAGCCATGTAACTCTCACTGAAGAAGCCCTTCTCCAGCTTTCCCTCACCGATGTAACCATCCGCACCAGTTTCAGAGATGACGACAGGTTTGCCCGGTTCTGAGTTGTCCAGAAAATCGATCAGGTCGTCAAAATTCTCCTCATACCAGCCATAGTACTCGTTGATGCCGATCACATTGATATGCTGGATCAGGCGATCCTCGATACGGTTCTTGGTGTGGTTCACGAGACACGCAGCAGAAGTCAGACGTGTCGGGTCCATCTCTTTTGCAGTATCAACCAGATGCTTCATGAACGAGAGGCGCTCGTCAGTGTCTGGGTTCTCATTGCCAACAGACCAGATGACGACTGATGCTCTGTTGCGATCACGCTTGATCAGCTCCTGAAGCTGGTTGCGAGCGTCTTTCAGGGTATCCGGGTTCTTGAAGTCGATTGCCCAGTAAACGGGTATCTCTTCCCAAAGAAGAATGCCTTCACGATCTGCCATTTTTGCGGCGCGTTCATCATGCGGATAATGGGCGAACCGCATGAAATTGCAGTTCAGCTCCTTGGCATGTCGGAACCGTTGCTCCAGATCCTCATCACGCAAGACTTTGCCGGTGAACTCGTCATCCTCGTGCACGGAGATGCCTCGGAAAAAGATTGGCTTGCCATTGAGCAGAACGTCCGTTCCGACTTGATCTATCTGACGGAACCCGATCATGTCTTCGACACGATCTTCTCCAACAGAAGCGATTGCCTGATAGAGGCGCGGGTGTTCTGGTGACCACAGCTCTGGTTTTGATGGAATAATCAGTTTTCCGAAGCCGTCTTTGTCAACGGGAACCTCAGTCTTGATGCCCAGTTCTTTGAACTCGACTGTAACGGATGCCCTGCCCGGACCGCTGACTTGCAGCTCAACCGCGATTTTATCGTAGGAGCTGTCGGGGACTAGGTAGACGAAGAAATCTGAAATGAATGTTTTCGGGGTTCTATAGAGTTCAACATCCCGATAGATGCCACCGTAGTTGAACCAGTCTGTGTTGCGCATTGGCACACGGTCGAGGGTGCGGGTGTTGTTCACGCACAGCATCAACCAATTACGACCCAGTTTTGCGTGTTTGGTGAGCTCGACATTGAAGGGAGTGGATCCGCCGTAGTGGTTGCCGAGAAACTCGCCATTCAGGAACACCTTACAGTCGTATTGAGCCGCCCCTACTCTGAGGAAAAGGCGTTCGTCTTCCCGCGCCTCTTCCAGATCCAGTGAGCGGGTGTACCACGCACTGCCTTCAAAGAAGTACCATTTGTCCTTGAGCATGGACCAGCACGAAGGGACTGGAACGGTTTCGCCTGCATAAGGGTCGTAATCGTAAGGCTCAGTCTTATCTTCCGGCGCTTCTGGAGTGAAAGAGAACCATTTCTGGCGCAGGCCGGTGTCCAGCAGGTCGACGCAGAAGTTCCATTCTCCGTTTAGCGCCTCAGCTTTACGGCCGCCCGTGAAAATCAGCGTGCTGCTGTTCAGATTCTGCTTATTGAAAGGAACGTCATAGTCCTCATCATGCAAGCAAGCCAGGCCGTTATCGGCACCTTCCATCCGCTCAAGCATCACTGATCCTCGTTGATCAATATTGGTTTCGTCGTTGTTGGGACATCCGTCCAAGTTGGTCGACCTATTTTTGTGTATTTGAGAAAATCAGGCGAACGTGCCATTGATCTGAAAATCATCACACCGGAACCTCTGTACACTCAAAGAGCCTCATCATTCCGAAATGTATGTATCAAACCAACAATCCAAACTCTCAAGCTGCTGTTATAAATAGTTTAAATAGCTGATTGAGAGTTTCTTCCCCTTCCCTTTGCCTCAGAATACATCTTTCAGCACGCTACCATTGGTTGGCGTTGCTCCCGTCTCTACATCTTCCTTTAAAAACAAGAGGTCAGAGCAATTCCGCTGATACCGTTGAATTGTGGAGAAAGGAGATCAACCAAACCTCTCTCCACACATGTCACATTTGTACAAAACTGCGACATTGTCAAACCATTTTATCATATTGGTTGACCAATAATCAAAAATCAGCAATTAATTGGAGGAGAGGTAATTTAATTGGATTCATTGGATATCCGTAGATTTGCAGATCTCCAACTGAAACCCTCTCACGAATTCAAGATCTCCTGAACAACCCCTCAGGAGAAATTGGTCGCCCACTGTAGATTCTTTCTGCATACTGAGCCCGCGCCTTCACCTAGATTAGGGAAATAAAATGCAAGCGCTGACCAAAATAGTTAACACGATCCTCAAGGCCGTCACGGTGTCGGTTTTTGTCGTGCTCGTGGTGTGTGTGGTTTGGCAGGTTTTTTCGAGATATGTTCTTGGCACGCCAAGCACCGTGACCGATGAACTTGCTCGTTTCATGTTTATGTGGATCGGCCTGATTGGTGCGGCCTATACGCTTGGAATGCGAAGACACCTGGCAATTGATCTTTTAACCGGCTCACTGGTCGGCAATCGGAAATTGTTTTCAGATTACTTCATCATTCTGGCGATCGCGTTCTTCTCAGGTGTTGTCATGCTTTACGGCGGTGGACAACTGGTCCTGAAGACACTCGCCAACGGGCAGGTCTCGCCCGCTCTTCGCGTTCCAATGGGCTACATCTACGCAGCTATTCCGTTCTCTGGCGGCATCATGCTGTTCTACTGCATTGAGTTTTTCATTGGTCTCGTCAATGGCACGGGTACAGGTCCAAACGACCAGATGCCTGACGCCACTGATCCTGCTGCAAAATAAGAGTAAGTCTGATGGAATTTTTAAGTAGTGAGCTTCAAAGCGGTCTTATTCTGTTTGGTGTGTTTGGCATTCTCGTTACACTCGGCGTGCCGATCTCCTTTGCAATCGGGTTGGCGGCAACAGCAACAATCACCTTTCTGATCTCTTTTGATCAGGCCCTTTTTGTTGTTTCACAGAAGATGGCGAGTGGTCTGGACAGCTTTACGCTGTTGGCGATCCCCTTCTTCATTCTCGCTGGCAACATCATGAACTCTGGCGGTATCGCACGCCGCTTGATTGAGCTGGCCAAGATTGTTGGCGGACGTTTGCCGGGGGCTTTGGCACACGTCAACGTTCTGGCAAATATGCTGTTTGGCTCCATTTCGGGCTCTGCTGTAGCCTCTGCTGCTGCAATCGGTGGCATCATGTCTCCGCTACAGCGCAAAGAAGGCTATGACCCTGCCTTTTCTGCTGCGGTGAATGCAGCCTCCTGCCCAACTGGCATGCTGATCCCACCTTCCTCAACGCTGATCGTTTACTCTCTGATCTCTGGCGGCACATCCGTGGCAACGCTGTTCGTTGCCGGATACTTGCCAGGTATCCTGATGGGTCTTGGTGTGATGGTTGTGGCTGGTATCGTTGCTGCGAAACGTGGCTATCCACTGATCCCGCTGCCAAGTTTCAAAGAGATCCTCTTCAAAATCGCTGATGCTTTCCTGCCGTTGTTGCTCATCTTCATCATCATGGGTGGAATCATTGGTGGTGTCTTTACTGCCACAGAAGCTTCTGCTGTGGCAGTGGTTTACACCTTGCTACTGGCGGTTGGCATTTACCGCGAAGTGACGGTCACTGATCTACCCACCATCATTCTTGAGAGTGCCATTACCAGTTCCATCGTGCTGCTTCTGATTGGTTGTTCTATCGGCATGTCCTGGGCCATGACATTCTCTGACATTCCATACGCAATTGGTGAAGCACTGGCGAATGTCTCAGAAAACCCATTCATCATCATGCTGGTGATCAACATCTGCCTGCTGGTAATTGGCACCTTTATGGACATGACCCCTGCGCTGCTGATCTTCACACCAATCTTCCTGCCTGTCGCGACTGAGCTTGGCATGGATCCTGTGCACTTCGGTATTATGATGACCTACAACCTGTGCATCGGCATCATTACGCCGCCAGTGGGCAGTGCGTTGTTCATCAGTTGCTCTGTAGGCAAAGTTGCTATTCAGGATCTGATCAAACCAATGCTGCCATTCTATGCAGCGGTGATTTCCATCCTGATGCTGGTGACTTTCATTCCAGAAATCAGCCTGTTCCTGCCGCGCGTCATTCTTGGTTACGGCGGATAACAGACAGACACTTTGCAACCATAACAACACCCAACAAAACTGGTTGAAGCATAATGAAAACGCTAGGTAAGTGGTCCTACATCGAGACCGAACAGAACCGGGTTGACCTGCTTGTAGATAACAAGCATCTGCTTTCTCTGTTCGTTCTTGAAGACAAGCTTGTTCGGGTTCTTTTGCGCAAGAATGGTGAGTTCCGGCAAGGACGAACATGGTCCATCACTCCGGCAGAAACACCGGTACCGCTTGAAGGCCGGTCTCGTCTTTCTGTCGAAGGCTTTTCGCTGCCAGAGTTTAAGCAAGAGCTTGCAGAGGACACACTTACACTGGAGACGTGGGCTTTACGCGTCTGCGTGAAAACGCCGCTTCAGATAATCTGGGAGGCAAAAAGCGAAGACGGGTCATACCAGGTTATCGCCAGCGAACGGCCTACAGGCGCTTATATGCTAGGCGTCAAAGACCACAAGAACTCGCATTTCTTCAGCCAATCTGCAGATGACCGGATTTATGGCCTCGGTGAAAAAGCTGGCAATCTGCTGCGCAATGGTCGCCGCTACGAAATGCGTAATCTGGATGCGATGGGGTATGATGCAGAGACCACCGACCCACTTTACAAGCATCTGCCGTTTACGCTGACACGCACCGGTTCTGGCGTCTCTTATGGGGTGTTCTACGACAATCTTGCGAGCTGCTGGTTTGATCTTGGCAATGAGATCGACAACTATCATCAGCCTTACAGATCATACCGTGCTGAAGACGGAGATCTGGACTATTATTTTATGCTCGGCCCTTCCCTACTGGAGGTGACCAAGACGCAGGTTTGGCTGACTGGCAAGCATATCTTCCCGCCGAAATGGAGCCTCGGGTATTCCGGCTCGACCATGTATTACACCGATGCGGAGAATGCGCAGGAACAGTTGGAAGGCTTTGTTGATCTGATCAAAGAGCACGCCATTCCTTGCGATAGTTTCCAGCTCTCCTCCGGTTACACATCGATTGGCTCCAAACGCTATGTGTTCAACTGGAACTACGAGAAATGTCCTGATCCAAAGGCCATGACCTCAAAGTTTCTGGATGCTGGCGTTCATCTCGCTGCGAACATCAAGCCATGTCTACTACAGGACCATCCTATGTATGGTGATGTGGCAGCGAAAGGCCTGTTCATTCAAGACAGTGAGGTTGATCAGCCAGAGCGGTCTCTGTTCTGGGATGATGAAGGTTCTCACCTCGACTTCACCAATCCGGATACTGTGAGTTGGTGGAAAGCCAACGTCACCGAGCAGTTGCTTGAGCGCGGTATCGGTTCTACCTGGAACGACAACAACGAGTATGAGATCTGGGATTTCTCTGCTCGCTGTCAGGGGTTTGGTGAAGAGATTGACGTCGGGCTCATTCGTCCGCTTCATTCTTTCCTGATGATGCGTGCCTCTTATGAAGCACAGGTGGAGTATGCATCGGAAGAGCGCCCTTATCTTATCTCTCGCAGTGGCTGTCCCGGCTTGCAACGCTATGTACAGACGTGGACTGGTGATAACCGAACTGGCTGGAACAACCTGAAATACAACATCAAGATGGGTCTCGGGCTGTCGATGTCAGGTATCTACAATGTCGGCCACGATGTGGGCGGCTTCTCTGGTGCTCGTCCTGATCCTGAGTTGTTTGTACGCTGGGTTCAAAATGGCGTCATGCATCCGCGTTTCACGATCCATTCGTGGAATGATGATGCAACGGTCAATGAAGCCTGGATGTATCCGGAAGTTACGCCCCTCATCCGCAATGCCATCCAACTGCGTCAGCATCTGATGCCGTATTTCTACACCATGCTGCACGACATGCATGTGATGGATGAGCCGCTTTTGCGCCCAACATTCCTTGATCACGAAGGAGACGCGCGCACCTTTGCGGAGACGGATGATTGTCTGCTCGGCAAGGACCTGTTGGTTGCTTCTGTGGTTGAGCAAGGAGCGACAATACGTGAGGTTTATCTGCCAGATAATGGCGATGGCTGGTACGAATTCGATACAGGCGCGTATCACAAGAGCGGACAGACCATCGTTGTTGATGCACCTTTGGAACGCCTCCCCCTGTTCGTGCGTGCTGGTACCGTCATTCCGCTTGCTAACCCAACAGCTAAAAACACCACTGAGTGCCATCTTGAAGCCCTGGCGATCTTCCCGTTCCAAGGCGCCGGAAAGCGAGAGCTTGCTGTTTTTGAAGATGATGGCATCAGCCATAAATGGCTCGATGGCACGCACAGCACCTTGCATATGGTTCTTTCCAGCAGTTCCAACGAGCAAATTTTAACTTTGTGCCGCAGCGGTTCACTTGAGATTGATGGACGAGAACTTTCCGTTTTCATCAAAGGCCGCTCACCGAATGGTCTTGTTCCGACTGTGGTCGTGAACGGACAAAAGGTTTCGGATGACACTCACACTTTCTCACTCAATGAGCTTTGATAAGGTCCACCTCCTATGACTTTTGAATTTCAGAAACTCGATCTCAATACGCTTCCAGGTGATGTGTCTGTCCCATCTTATGATCGTACATCACTAAAGCCGCGTATTGCTCATATTGGTTTTGGTGCCTTTGCCCGTGCTCACGTTGCAATGCATCTGCACGAAACACTTGCTGCCGGTGGCGGTGATTGGGGCTTGCGGGTGATTGAGTTGTTTGGAACGCCAGATCTGTTCGATATACTTGCAGAGAATGATCACCTCTACACGTTGGTTGAGACTGCTGATGAGGGCACCAATACCCGGCTCCTCGGTGCTGTTTGCGAGACACAGCACGTAGCACGCGATGGCGTATCAACACTGATCGACGGACTAGCCGAAGAGCAGCTGAAGGTCATTTCTCTCACCATTACCGAGAAAGGCTACTGCGTTACAAACGGGAAGCTGGATCTGGACAATCCAATGATCCAGCAGGATCTTAAAGCACCAGAGGCTCCCCAAACCGCTATCGGGTTGATCGTCGCCGGCCTTGCGAAACGTCGGGCGCTTGGCAACGGCCCTATCACGGTGATGTCTTGCGATAACTTACCTCATAATGGCGTGCTCTGCGGAGTTGCCGTTCGTGAGTTTGCGGCCAAGCAGAATGCAGAGTTAGCTGCATGGATCGAGGAAAATGTCTCTTTTCCATCCACCATGGTGGACCGCATCGTGCCTGCGCTGACTGACGAGTCCCGAGACCTAATCCGCAAGAGCCTTGGCGGACAAATTGATCTGAATGGCATCGTATGCGAGCCGTTCCGTCAGTGGGTGATTGAAGACAACTTCAAAGCTGGACGACCACAGTGGGAGCTTGCTGGCGCACAACTTGTTGCGGATGTTGAGCCGTTTGAAGAGATGAAGCTTCGCACTCTGAACGGCTCTCATTCCTTCCTTGCCTACCTTGGCTTCCTTGCTGGCAAGGAGACCATTGCGGATTGCGCTGCCGATCCTGTATTTTACGCAGAAGCGCGCAAGCTGATGGTGGATGAACAATTGCCCACATTGGATGTTCCGGGTGATGTGGATCTGGTGGCCTACGCTGACTCATTGCTCAAACGTTATTCCAACTCCAAACTGAAACACCGTACCTGGCAGATTGCTGCTGATGGAACACAGAAGATGCCGCAGCGCTGGTTAAACTCTGTGAAGTTTCATCTCGCCAATGGTGGCGACTATCGTCATCTGGTGCTCGGTATTGGTGGCTGGATGAACTACATCCGCGCGGATCGCAATGGCGAAAGCTACGAAGTGGTTGATCCGATGAAAGAGAAGCTTGCCGAAATTGTCGCCAAAGACGGCGGCGACGCAACAACCTATGTCGATACTCTGCTTGCCTTGGATTCTGTGTTCCCATCTGAACTTGTTGCTAACGATGAGTTCAAGAAAGCGGTTCACAAGGCCTACTGCGCAGTGGCAGAAAAAGGTGCCGCGCAGGCCGTCGCTGATTTGGTTGACTAGGTTTTACGGAAATCCTTGCTCGGCCACAGGCTGAGCAAACGCTCATACTCAGGGATTGGTCACAGGATCAATCCCCCTACCTCAGGGCAAAAACGATGCAGCCATTTCTTGGACAAGACTTCCTCCTCGAGACAGAAGCAGCACAGCGGCTTTACCACGACTATGCAGCTGAAATGCCAATCGTGGACTACCACAACCACTTATGTCCGCAGACCATTGCTGAAGACCATCGCTTTGATGACATTGGCCGCGTCTGGCTTGAGGGCGATCACTACAAATGGCGTGCTATGCGGTGGGCCGGGATTGATGAAAGCCTGATCACCGGTAAGGATACCAGCTTCAAAGAGAAGTTCCTCGCCTACGCTTCTGTTATGCCGAAGTTTCTTGGGAACCCGCTGTACCATTGGACGCATCTGGAGATGTATCGCTACTTTGGGCTGGAGGGTGTGATCCTCTCAGAGAAGTCTGCTGAGACTGTCTGGGAAGTTTGTAACGGAAAGCTTGCGACCAAACCATTTTCCGCTCGTGGCCTGTTGCAGATGCAGCACGTGAAGATGCTGGGAACGACTGATGACCCTTGTGATGACCTGCATTGGCATAAGATGATCGCGCAGGATCCAACCTCTACAATGGTTGTTCGGCCTACCTTCCGGCCTGACCCGGCCTTTAAGATCAATAAGCCGACGTTTCCTGATTACATCATGAAACTCAGCAGAACCGTTGGTTTCCATATCGATAAGTATGAGCGCCTGCTTGAAGCACTTTCCGTGCGGCTGGATCACTTTGGCCGACATGGTTGCCGTGCGGCAGATCATGGTCTGGATTCCATGTTGTTCTGTCCGGTTCCGCCCGGTACTGAGCTGAACCGTATCTTCAAAGAGGGACAAAGCGGAGCAACTCTAAGTCTTGATGACGTGACTGCATTCCAGTCAGCTGTTCAGGTGTTTCTTGGCAAGGAATACGCCAAACGTGGTTGGGTCATGCAAATGCACATTGGTGCGACACGGAACAACCGCAGCCGCATGTTCAAGGCTCTTGGGCCAGATGTCGGCTGTGATGGCATTGATGATCGTGAGCTTGCTAATCCACTCAACCAGTTCCTCGACACTTTGGATCGTGAAAAAGCATTGCCCAGAACTGTGCTGTATTCTCTTGATCCAACCAAGAACGAAGTTGTCGTAACAACAGCCGGAAATTTCCAGGACGGTTCCTTCGGCGGCAAAATTCAAGCAGGAACAGGCTGGTGGCACAATGACCAGCTGGACGGCATGGAACGCCAAATGACACAACTTGCGCAGATGGGATTGCTTTCTCAGTTCCTCGGCATGTTGACAGACAGCAGATCGTTCCTATCTTTCCCTCGACACGAGTATTTCCGTCGCTTGCTTTGCAGGATCGTTGGGGAATGGATGGATAAGGGCCACATTCCGGGTGATTTTGAGCTTGCGGGAGGCATGATCAGGGATATTTGCTACAACAATGCAGCAAACTGGTTCCTTGATGAAAAGTAGGTAAGCTTTGGCCCCTGCTTTATCCCTTGGAAGCCCCTTGGACCATGCCTCTGGACCAAGGGGTTTCTGACATCAGGGACCTGCTTTAATCGTCGTGCTTATAGATTGCTTCCAGAGCATCAGCATGGTTATTGAGCACTTTAGCACGCCTGATCTTCAATGTTGGCGTCAGTTCGCCTGTCTGGATCGAGAAGCCATCCGGTAAGATCTCAAACTTGCGAATGCGTTCAACCCGCGAATGACGTGCATTCACTTTTTTGATGCTGGCCTGAATTACACTCCGCAACTGATCTGATTTCAGAACATCTTCTGGTTTAATGTTATTCTCGGTTGCAAATCGCTGTGCCATTGCCCCATCAACGGTGATCAGAGCGCTTAAAAAGTTCTGGTTGTTGCCTGCAACAACAGCATATTCGACAAAAGGAATTTCCATAAGGTCTTGCTCAAGCAACGCAGGCGAGATGTTCTTACCTCCAGACGTGATGATAAGCTCTTTTTTACGGCCTGTGATAAAGAGATAGCCTTCCTTGTCGAAATAGCCGATATCACCGCTGTAGAGCCAACCATCGCGTAATGCTTCATCTGTTGCGGCAGGGTCATGCGCATAACCAGAGAAGTTGGTGTCTGCCTTGCAGAGGATCTCACCATCTGCGGCGATTTTGATCATGACACCATCCATCGGTTTGCCGACAGACCCCAGACGGGTTGCTCCAATGATGTTGATGGTCGCACCACCACAATTCTCTGACTGGCCATAGACTTCGCGGATAACAATATCCAGTCCTGTAAAGGCCTCCAGAACACGCTTAGATACGGGCGCTCCACCACTCACGAACATGCGCACTTTGTCGAGGCCGATCTTGTGTTTGATCTTGTCGAGCACGAGGCGGTTTGCGATCTTCTTTTTGGTGTTCAGCACCAAACCAGCAGACTTGCCGTTTATGCTTTCTTTGTACCAGTCTTTACTCGTTTGAAGAGACCATTGAATAAGCTTGCCTTTGAAGCCTTTCTCTTTGCTGAGCTGCTTTTCGACTTTCTCATTGATCTTTTCAAAAATCCTCGGAACACCGAAGGTTACAGTCGGCCTCACCTCTGGCAAGTGCTCGCCGAGGCTGGTCACGGACTTAGCGTAGTAAACCGGGTAGCCAGTGTCACAAGCCTGAATGATGGTGCCGCACTGCTCTGCGATATGAGCCATGGGCAGATAGGAAATATAACGGTCAGCCGGTGTCGGTTTGAAGGCCAGATTCAGTGCATCAGATTCTGTGCGAATTGCGCAATGGCTGATCTGCACTGCTTTCGGCAGACCTGTTGTCCCTGAGGTGTAAATCTGGAGTGCAATGTCCTCGGCAACAATGTCATTGAGGCGTTGGTCAAGCTCAGCATCCAGTCCAGGGCTGTTCTCACCCAGGGACATAAAGCTGGCCCATGTGTATTGATCTGGATTTTCGACGCGCCCATCCAAACGAATGGTCTTACGCAGGTGGCGCATATTCTCTGCCTGCTCGCCTATGCCTTTGAGCTGAGCTTTGGTTTCAGCAAGCAAGATGCGGCCTTGCGAATGGCGCAGGATGTAATTGATTTCAGGAGCGGCGGCTGTCCAGTAAATGCCCGTTGGAACAGCCCCGATCATCATGGCAGCTACATCCATGATAGTCCATTCAGGACGATTGTAACTTAAAATACAAACGGCATCGCCGGGATTAACGCCCAGTGCGAGCAGTGCTTTTGCAGCGTTACGTACCTGCTCGCCATATTCGGTCCAGCTCGTTGCTTCCCATCCATCTTTCCCACGAACAAAGTATGCTGGTTTGTCGGCAAGGCGTTCGACAGATTCCATGAATGCTTGGGGAATGGATTTGAACGTGTTTTGAGCTTGTGCTTGAGCAACGGGCCGGGCCTGCGAACTCATGTTATTCTCTCTATTTTTATTATTTCCAGAGCTTTACATCCTCTGAATTTGTCGGTGTCAAATACAGATACCAAGAATACCCATCAAACCCACAAGAACTACAGGTATTTTCTCTTATTTTCATCTCTCTGGTTCATGAGCAACGAATATTCATTTTTGATTTGACAGAGTTTTTACTGAATTCCTGATATATCTAATTGGAAATTTACTTTAATGCTTCTTAGAGGCATTAAAGATTAATCATTATCCCAAGAGTTCTTTGGGGATGCTTCTTATTTAGTTGAATGGTTTCTGCAATTTAGCGGTAAACCAGAGGAATAGATCTCCTATGGTAACAGGGATCGACAATCACTCAGTCGGGCAAGTTCATTTATGCAGCAGTTCAGTGTTACGCGCGGTCTAAACCTACCAGATCCTGTTCGCATCAGTCGCTACAAGCGTCTGCCAGAACTTGGCCCTGCCCTCTTGTTCTTCAGCGGAGGAAGCGCGCTTAATCCAACAGCTCGCGCTTTGAAGCAGTACACCCACAACTCCATTCACCTAATGACGCCGTTTGATAGCGGTGGAAGTTCTGCTGTTTTGCGTCATGCCTTTGGTATGCCTGCAATTGGAGATCTGCGCTCACGCTTGATTGCACTGGCAGATGAAAGCGTTCTTGGGCAGTCCGAGATCTACCGTCTTTTCACACATAGGTTTCCAAAAACGGCTTCTCTTGAGGACTTGCACGGGGAACTGGTGGATTTGTTGGAAGGGCATGATCAGCTGATCGCACGGGTTCCCAATCCAATGCGACGCCTGATCCGGCATCAGCTGGCATTTTTTCATGATGCGATGCCATCAGACTTCGATTTGAGAGGCGCCAGCATCGGAAACCTAATCCTTGCCGGTGGGTATCTGAACAACAATCAGAAGCTTGACCCGATTATCTTCCTGTTTTCAAAACTGGTGAACACACTCGGCACGGTTCTGGCGACTGTTGATGCACGTTTGCATCTGGCTGTTGAACTAGATTCTGGTGAGATCATTGTGGGCCAGCATAAGATGACTGGCAAAGAAACCTCGCCCATTGCAAGCAGGATTAAACGGACCTATCTGACCCGTTCTCTGGCTGGAGGTGATCCGGTGGAGATTGAGGTCTCTCCTAAAAAGCAGCATCTTATCGAGACTGCAGACATGATCTGCTATCCTCCGGGAAGCTTTCACAGCAGCCTGATTGCAAACCTTCTGCCAAAGGGCGTAGGCAAGTCTATTGCACGTAGCCCAAACCCGAAAGTGTATGTCCCCAACCTCGGCAATGATCCTGAGCAATTCGGGATGAGCCCGAATGAGACGGTGGATGCACTCCTGAAACATCTGCGCGCTGATGCGGGGGAAGATACGCCAACAGACAAGCTACTCAATTTTGTCGTCACAGATGAAAAACATGCTGCTGAATTTGATTGGGCTGAGCTGGAAGCACAGGGCATTTCCCTGATTGGTGCTGACCTGACAAGCACGCATTCGGTTCCTTATTACGACCCGGAAAAACTAGTTTGCATGTTATTGAGTTTTCTCTGAAGTCCTTTTCGTTCAGTTAACTCACTGTAATTTCGTGATTTATGTCTTTCGCATGCAACATCTGACAGAAGCAGATGATTTGCAATAGTTTGCCTTACGCTATCGTAGGTTGTTTGTTGCAACTTAGTTAGATCACCTTGAACATCATCTTCAACTTTACTTAAAAACTTCCCAACACTTCACAATATTTTATTTGCAATGACGCTTAATCAAGAAACACAAGACATGTTGACGCAAGTATACGCATAGATATTAGGTAGCAGGAGCATGTTTACATTCGACACATAACCAAGCGGAAAAGCAAATGTCGAAGTTCAAGTTTCCTACCGCGTTTACAATTCTATTTGCCCTCATCATTCTCGTTGCGATTGCAACCTGGTTCGTTCCTGCTGGTAAGTACGATCGGGTGATCAACCCAATCCTCGACAAGGAAGTGCCGGTCCCCGGCACCTATCATCTGGTAGAGGCTAATCCTCAAGGCCCTGTTGAAGTCTTTATGGCTCCAATTGCAGGTCTTTATGACCCGATCTCCTACACGGCAAATGCAATCGATGTTGCGGTCTTTGTTCTTGTGATTGGTGGCTTCCTGATGGTTGTGACCCGAACAGGAGCAATTGATGCAGGGATCGCCAAGATTATGACGGGATTGAAGGGGCGAGAGAACTTGATGATCCCCATACTGATGGCCTTCTTTGCAGCCGGGGGCACGATCTATGGGATGGCGGAGGAAAGCCTTGCGTTTTACGCGCTCATCATTCCCGTGATGATCCGCGCTGGTTATGACTCTATGACGGGTGTTGCCGTTATTCTTTTGGGTGCAGGCATCGGAACGCTTGGCTCAACGATCAACCCGTTTGCAACCGTCATCGCCTCTAATGCAGCTGGTGTGCCTTTTACAGACGGCATCGGTCTTCGCTTCCTTATCTTGATTGTTGGTTGGCTAGTCTGTGTGGCTTGGGTCATGCGTTACGCTGCAAAGGTGAAGGCTGATCACACTTCTTCCCTTGTTTCCGAAATGAAGGATGAAAACGAAAAACACTTCCTGCAAGGTGTCTCAACGGACGACATTCCCGATTTCACGGCGAAGCACGGTTGGATCATGACGATCTTCGTCGTCACATTCGGCCTGTTGATCTACGGCGTTGCTGTTCTTGGCTGGTGGATGGGCGAAATGGCTGCCCTCTTCCTTGCTGCCTCTATTCTCGTGGGGATCGTTGCCCGACAAGGTGAACACGAGTTCGTCGACAACTTCCTGGATGGTGCACGTGATCTGCTTGGTGTCGCGCTGATCATCGGGGTTGCACGCGGTATCGTTGTGGTGATGGATGCTGGTTCAATTACCGATACGATCCTTTACTGGTCCGAGCAGGCCGTCAGTGGGCTGAGCAAAGTTGCCTTCATCAATGTGATGTTCTGGCTGGAACTGGTGCTGTCGTTCTTCGTGCCCTCTTCCTCAGGCCTTGCTGTGTTGTCCATGCCGATTATGGCCCCGCTAGCAGGGTTCTCCAATGTAGGGGCAGAATATGTGGTCACAGCCTTCCAATCCGCCAGTGGGCTGTTGAACCTGTTCAACCCTACCTTTGCCGTTGTGATGGGCGGCCTTGCGATTGGGCGCGTGCCTTATGACAAGTGGCTTCGGTTTGCCATCCCGCTCGTGATCATTCTGTTCGTTTTGATCTCACTCGCGCTGTCGCTCAGCGTTTAGAGGCGGTTTCTCCAATCTTCGCAGAGGCAAGCATGCCTCTGCGCCGCACAAATCAAACCTCTGAACCAAACATAGAGACACTGATCTCTCACAAACAAGAATTCTGGAACGGAGTCTGCAACATGACTGAATTTGGTGTTCATTCGGAAGTTGGCAAACTGAAAGAAGTGATGGTTTGCCGTCCCGGGCTTGCGCATATGCGCCTTACGCCCGGCAACTGTCAGGAGTTGCTGTTTGATGATGTGATCTGGGTTCGAGAAGCGCAAAAACACCACTACGACTTCTGCCTCAGAATGGAAGAGCGCGGTGTGAATGTGCTGGAGATGCACAATCTTCTGAAAGAGACGCTGGAGGATCAGGAAGCTCGTAAGTGGGTGCTGGAACGGCGTATCACACACAA
Source organism: Pseudovibrio sp. Ad5 (assembly GCF_001623095.1). Classification (NCBI taxonomy): domain Bacteria; kingdom Pseudomonadati; phylum Pseudomonadota; class Alphaproteobacteria; order Hyphomicrobiales; family Stappiaceae; genus Pseudovibrio; species Pseudovibrio sp. Ad5. The sequence goes on from NZ_LMCH01000002.1 coordinate 51,742, forward strand.
TCGCGTTGGCTATGGCATGGCCGAGGACCTGCGGGCCTGGCTTTACGAGCAGCCCGAGAAGTTCCTCGCGGATCATCTGATTGGCGGCATTGCGCGGTGTGAATTAGGGTTCAAACCAACAGGTGTGTTTGGGAGTTATCTGGACCCGAACGACTTTGTCATTCCACCCTTACCGAATACCTTGTTCACCCGCGATACGACCTGCTGGATCTATAACGGCGTTACGCTTAATCCGATGTTCTGGCAGGCGCGCCAGAACGAGACGCTCCTCACCACTGCAATTTACAAATTCCACCCTCATTTCAAGGGCAAGGTCAATTTCTGGTGGGGTGATCCGGATGAGGACTTCCATGAATCTACCGTGGAAGGCGGCGACGTCATGCCAATCGGCAATGGGGTTGTTTTAATTGGGATGGGTGAGCGCACCACACCTCAAGCTGTCGGCCAAGTGGCGCGTGCCCTCTTCCGCAATAAGGCAGCAACTCGCGTCATTGCCTGCCAGATGCCAAAGAGCCGTGCAGCGATGCACTTGGACACTGTTTTCACCCTTCTTGATCGCGACAAAGCAACAGCGTTCTCAGGCGTTTGTGATGAGATCATCTGCTTCTCGATCCGTCCTGGAGACAAACCCGAGAGTGTCGATTACAGGCAGGATGAAGGACATCTGTTCGATGTCATCGCCAATGCGCTGGGTATGCAGAAGTTGCATGTGGTGACCACAGGCGGCAATGCTTATGATCAGGAACGCGAGCAATGGGATGATGGCAACAACGTTGTCTGCCTCGAACCTGGTGTCGTGGTTGGGTATCGCCGAAACACCTACACAAACTCAAAACTCCAACGAGCCGGTGTGGAAGTCATCGCCATTGACGGGTCTGAACTGGGTCGTGGTCGCGGTGGTGGACACTGCATGACCTGTCCGACAGTGCGTGACGCCGTGGAGTTCTAGTCTTTTCAAACTCCGTTGAACAATAAAAACATCCAAGAGATGGAGAGTAAGGAAAATGGCTTTCAATCTGAAAGGTCGCAGTTACCTCAAGCTCAAAGACTTCAGCCAACGCGAAGTGCTTTACATGCTGGATCTGGCCCGTGATCTCAAGCGAGCCAAATACTCTGGAACAGAACGGCAGACGCTTGTCGATAAGAACATCTGCCTGATCTTCGAAAAAACCTCTACCCGTACCCGTTGCGCTTTCGAGGTTGCCGCTCACGATCAGGGAGCACATGTCACCTACCTGGATCCATCCGGCTCTCAGATCGGCCACAAGGAGTCCATGAAGGATACCGCACGTGTGCTGGGTCGGATGTTCGATGCCATTGAGTTTCGCGGTTCCGGGCAAAAGGCCGTTGAGACTCTCGCCGAGTACTCTGGCGTCCCGGTCTATAACGGTTTGACTGATGACTGGCATCCAACCCAGATGCTCGCTGACATGTTGACAATGACCGAACACAGCCCCAAGCCGTTGCATGAGATTTCCTTTGCCTATCTGGGCGATGCCCGCAACAACATGGGCAACTCTTTGCTGATGCTGGGCGCTCTATGTGGCTGTGATGTTCGCATTATTGGCCCGCAAGAGCTGCACCCTGAACCGCATGTGCTGAAAGCAGCCGAACTCAATGCAAAACGGTATGGTGCACGCATCACAATTACGGATGATGTCAAAGAAGGTACTGAGGGTGTTGACTTCATCCATACAGATGTCTGGGTCTCCATGGGTGAGCCGCCGGATGTCTGGGACAGCCGGATCAAGTTGCTGCGTGACTATCAGGTCAACAAGGCCTTGATTGAAGGCACCGGCAACCCGAACACATTCTTCATGCATTGTCTGCCAGCCTTCCATAACCGGGAAACTAAGGTGGGTGAAGAGATCTTCCAGAAGTTCGGTATCTCCGAGATGGAAGTGACTGAAGATGTCTTTGAATCAGATCGAAATCTGGCGTTTGAGCAAGCTGAAAACCGGCTCCACACAATTAAAGCCATCATGGTTGCGACGATTGGAGGCCGATAATGCGTGTTGTCGTCGCTCTTGGCGGAAATGCCCTTCTCCGGCGTGGAGAGGCAATGACTGCCGAAAACCAACGAAAGAATGCGCGGATCGCCGCAGAAGCGCTGGCGCCACTTTATGATGATGGTCATGAGGTGGTCATCACGCACGGGAATGGCCCTCAGGTCGGCTTGCTGGCTCTGCAAGGTGCTGCTTACGAGCAGGTTGAGGCCTACCCTCTGGATGTGCTGGGTGCTGAAACAGTTGGCATGATTGGCTACATGATCGAGCAGGAACTTGGGAACCTCCTGCCCTTTGAAAAGCCATTTGCCACGATCCTCACGCAGGTTGAGGTTGATCCGAACGATCCGGCTTTCAAAGATCCAACAAAGCCCATCGGTCCGCTTTATTCCAAAGAAGAAGCGGAGAGACTTGCCGATGAGAAAGGCTGGTCCATTCGAGAAGATGGAGATAAGTGGCGGCGCGTTGTGCCAAGTCCATTACCCAAACACATCTTTGAGATCCGGCCTATCAAGTGGCTTCTGGACCATGATGTACTTGTCATCGCAGCTGGTGGGGGCGGCATTCCAACTATGTACAACGAAGAAAAGAAGCTCGTTGGTGTGGAATGTGTGATCGATAAAGACCGGTGTTCAGGCCTTCTTGCCAAAGAGATTGATGCTGACGTCTACATTATGGCGACAGATGCGGATGCCGTTTATCTGGATTGGGGTACCCCGAGCCAACGCGCAATCAAATCGGCTTCTCCGGATGCACTGGATGCATACGGTTTTGCTGCAGGTTCTATGGGACCAAAGGTAGAAGCAGCACAGACTTTTGCTCGGCAAACCGACAAGAAATCCGTCATATGCACGCTCTCTGAAGTTCCTCAAGCAATTTTGGGAGAGAAAGGGACTTCGATTACCACAGCGGCTGGTGACACCACGTTTTACTGAGATGGACGCCCCGACGCTGAGTGAGCTTTGGGGCGTTCCTGTTTTCAAATGCATTTGATTGTCCTTGGGCTTCATTTTGCCCATCAAAAACAACAGGAACACAAAGGACGAATTGCATATGGCCAAAGTGCCAGCCCCATCTTCTCAAAAAATGTCGCTTGCCGGAGCGATCATTCCCGTTGCCTCGCTTGTCATCTTGCTTGCGCTTTCCTACTATCTGTTTGGAGATGAAGCCTCCTCAGGACCAAACCAGATTGCGCTCTTGTTTTGTGCCCTGATCGCCAGCTTTGTGGCGCTGTTTCATGGTTTTCACTTTGATGAACTGAAGGATGCTGTCGTTGATAGCGTGAGCACCGGCCTTCATGCGATCTTCATTTTATTTGCAGTGGGCTCGTTGATCGGCACATGGGCTATGTCCGGCACCATCATGGCGATGGTTTATTATGGATTACAGCTCCTTAGCCCGAATTACTTCTACTTCACGACCGTCATTATTTGTGCCCTTGTTTCAGTCAGCATCGGTAGCTCGTGGACTGTAGCAGGAACCATTGGCATCGGTTTGATGGGGATTTCAACAAAGATGGGCCTCGATCCGGCTATCACTGCCGGCGCTATCCTATCGGGCGCTTACTTCGGAGATAAGTCCTCTCCACTTTCTGATGCAACTAATCTGGCAACTGCGGCGGCGGGATCCAATCTTTACACTCACATCAAAGAAAATCTCTGGACGTCAATACCTGCTCTCATCATTTCGCTAGCCCTCTTCTGGTGGCTCGGAGAACCCGGAGACTTTGTCGCACAAGGCACGTTGACCAGCATTGAGCAGCATTACGACATTACCCTGCTCAATTTCCTTCCGCTCCTGCTGGTTTTGGGACTGGCAATTGTCCGCTACCCGCCGTTTACGACCATCTTTATTGGTGCATTGGCGGGCGGTCTTTATGCAGTCATCATGGACCCAGACAAAGTGGTTGGCCTTGCTGCCTCTCCGGCGCTGCCCTACACACTGGAGGTGATCAAAGGCGTCTGGATCGCCATGTCTAACGGTTATGTGAGCGTGACAGGAGACCCTTCTATTGATGCACTGCTGAGCCGTGGTGGCATGGGCAATATGCTGACGACCATCTGGTTGATCATGACAGCTTTGGCGTTTGGTGGGGTGGTTGAGAAAGCTGGTATTCTGGACCGGATTATCGGCCCAATCCTACACGCAGCTAAAACCACTGGTGCGCTGGTGTTGTCGCTGGTTTCAACCGCAATCGCGACTAACATTCTGGCGGCCGACCAGTACATTGCGATCGTTATTCCGGGCCGGATGTACCGCAAGTCTTTCCGTCAACGCCGATTGCGGCCTGAGGTTCTGTCCCGTGCGGTTGGGGATAGTGCAACAGTGACGTCTGCTCTTATTCCATGGAACAGCTGTGGCGCTTATATGGCGGCTACACTTGGTGTTCCAACGCTGGCATTTGCTGGATTTGCCTTCTTCAACATCGTCAGCCCCCTCCTGACAATTCTGTTTGCTGTGATGGGATGGAGAATGTTGACGATGACAGATCACAAGCCTGAGCGTATTGTGCTGCCGGATGATGAGCAAGAAGCCTGATTAGTGAGAAATGCAGCACCGCCATGGAGAATTTTAGCTGGCACCAGATGCAAGAAGACGACCTGCACGAGATCGACCAGATCATGCAGCAGACCTATCCGCATTTGCCGGAGGATATCGACTGTATTCGGGAACGTGTGCGACTGTTTCCTCATGGCTGTCAGGTGCTGCGACAAAACGATAGAGACGCCATCCTCGGCTACATCATCTCTCATCCATGGGAAAATCGCAGTATCCCACCGCTCTCCAGCTTACTGGGCTCCCTGCCCTTCAAGGCCGAAGTCTATTATATTCACGACATAGCCCTGCTGCCGGAGTCACAAGGCATTGGCGCAGCCCGAGCTGTTCTTGAGCAGTTGAGCCAGGTCGCCCGCAGTCTTTACATCAACACGTTTGCGCTGGTTGCTCTGGACACCGCCAATGAATTCTGGCGGGCACGTGGCTTTCGAGCAGTGCACGAACAACTACTCAAGGATAAACTCAGAGCATATGGAGCGAACGCACACTACATGCAGCGTGGTGTCGACTAGAACGGCCTGTCTTTGACTTGCTCCATACAAACGAATGTGGATGTCTGCGCTACATAAGGCATTTCAGAGAGTTTTTCTCCCAGTACGCGGCGATAACTTCCGATATCCTTGGTTCGCACTTTCAGCAGGTAATCAAATCCGCTTGCAATCATGTGGCATTCTTCGATCTCTGGGATTTCCCGCGCAGCTGCGTTGAAAGCTTCCAGTGAGCGTGAGCGCGTGTCGTTAAGTTTGACCTGTACAAACGCGATATGACCAGCACCTAACTTGGTGTGATCGACTTCTGCCCGATAGCCAAGAATGTATCCCGCATCCTCCAACTTCTTCATGCGAATTTGGCAAGGCGTTTTAGAAAGGCCTACCTTTTTCGCAAGGTCAGTGACAGTGATGCGCCCGCATTTTTGTAATTCTTCCACAATCTTACGATCAAAGTCGTCCAATTTCTCCATGATATGCCATTTTCTTACTCATAAAGACCATACAGTCTCAATATCAAAGTCGATTAGTCTTTACCATCAAAAAATACAGGAAACATCCCTATAGGTATTTTGCTAATGTCACTTCAACAAAAATAGGTATTTAGCAGTAGGGAGCATGGCATGGGATCAGAGGCTACGCCGGAGATCATCCGCAACAAAATCAGAGACAACTACCTTCCTGATGAAAATCAGGTTGTTCAGGAGCTCATTTCATCCCTGCAAATGGATGAGGCTGCGCGCAAGCGGGCATCTGACAAGGCAGCAGATTTGATCTCAGATTTGCGAGCGAACACCTCTCCAACAATCATGGAGAGTTTTCTCGGCGAATACGGCCTCTCAACTCAGGAAGGCATCGCGCTGATGTGCCTTGCAGAAGCTTTGCTTCGCGTGCCTGATGCCCAGACAATTGATGCGTTGATTGCGGATAAGATTACTCCAAGTGCCTGGGGAGAGCACCTGGGTCAGTCTTCTTCCACTCTGATCAACGCTTCCACATGGGCATTGCTGCTGACTGGTAAGGTTCTGGCGCAAGATGATCAGGGGCTCGTTGGCACCATTCGCGGTGTTGTGAAGCGCCTTGGTGAGCCTGTGGTTCGTACTGCTGTTGCGCAGGCGATGAAAGAACTAGGTCGCCAGTTCGTTCTTGGCCGTACCATCCGTGAAGCAATGCGCAATGCGCGTGCGGAAGAAGGCAACGGCTTCACCTACTCCTACGACATGCTTGGCGAAGCTGCCCGGACCGAGGCTGATGCGAAGCGCTATCATCTGTCCTACTCAAAAGCGATTACCGCGCTTTCCAGCAATTGCACGAAAGCAAGCATTCGCGAAAACCCAGGCATTTCAGTCAAGCTTTCTGCTCTGCACCCACGCTATGAGTTTGCCAAGCGCGAACGTGTGATGAAAGAGCTGGTGCCTCGCACCCTCTCCCTTATCATGCTGGCGAAATCTTCCAATATGGGCTTCAACATTGATGCAGAAGAAGCGGATCGCCTCGACATATCCCTTGATGTGATTGAAGCGTTGCTGGCGGATCCTGCAACTGAGGGCTGGGACGGTTTCGGTATTGTTGTACAGGCGTTTGGACCACGTGCAACTCACGTGATCGACTGGCTCTATGCGGTTGCTGAGAAGTATGATCGCAAGATCATGGTGCGCCTCGTGAAGGGTGCTTACTGGGACAGCGAGATCAAACGTGCGCAGACCCTTGGTATTGATGGCTATCCGGTCTTCACCCGCAAGGTATCCACTGATATCTCCTATACCGCTTGTGCTGAAAAACTGCTGAGTATGACAGACCGGATCTATCCGCAGTTCGCAACTCACAATGCGCACAGTGTTGCAACCATTCTGGAGCTGGGAAAAAATCTTCCACTAAGCTCCTATGAGTTCCAGCGTCTGCATGGCATGGGCGAAGCGCTTCATGAGCGCACCATGAAGAAACACGGCTCCAATTGCCGCATCTATGCTCCGGTTGGCGCACACAAAGATCTGCTGGCTTATTTGGTTCGCCGCCTCTTGGAAAATGGAGCGAACAGTTCCTTCGTTCACCAGATCCGCGATGAGAATGTGACACCAGAGGCGATTGCACAGGATCCACTGGCGCATATCGAAAAGTATGGCGAGCATGTTGCCAACTCCAAGATCCCTCTCCCACCTGCGCTTTACGGCGCAGGACGTAAAAACGCAAAGGGCTGGGATCTGAGTGATCCGCGCCAGGAAGCTGAGTATGTTGAGAACCTGAAATCCTTCTCAGCAACCAAGTGGAACGGCCATCCTGTCATTGCAGCTTCCGTCAAGAACGCTGAAGCGGTGAGCGTGAAAAACCCTGCAGATCTGCGGGATGTTGTTGGTAGTGTGGCGACCGCGACGCCTGAGCAGATTGAAGCGGCTTTGACTACCGCACATAACGGTTGCCCTGAATGGGCAGACAAGAGTGCTGAAGACCGCGCTGTTATTCTGCGCAAAGCGGCAGATCTGTTTGAAGAAAATGCTCCTGAAATCTTTGCTCTGCTCACCCGTGAAGCTGGCAAAACCTACATGGATGCCATCAACGAACTGCGTGAAGCGGTAGACTTTGCACGCTACTACGCGAACGAAGCGATCCGTCTTGATGAGCGTGATGGTAAAGGCGGCCTTCGTGGTCCAATCACCTGTATCTCTCCCTGGAACTTCCCGCTTGCGATTTTCTCGGGTCAGATTTTTGCAGCTCTGGCAGCTGGCAACCCAGTGCTTGCCAAGCCTGCGCCACAGACACCACTGATCGCAACGTTTGCTGTTGGACTGATGCACAAGGCTGGCATTCCTGTTGAGGCTCTGCAGTTGCTGCCGGGTGCTGGCGAAGTTGGCGCAGCACTCACATCTGACAGCCGTGTGGCTGGTGTTTGCTTTACCGGGTCTACTGGGACTGCGCAGCACATCAACCGTGCTATGGCAAAAGCGCTTGCTCCATCTGCACCGCTGATCGCGGAAACTGGTGGCCTTAACGCTATGATCGTGGACTCCACGGCACTGCCTGAGCAGGCTGTTCGTGATGTGATTGCTTCCAGCTTCCAAAGTGCGGGTCAGCGTTGTTCTGCGCTGCGTATGCTTTATGTTCAGGAAGATATCTTTGAAGATTTCAAAGCGATGCTCTTGGGTGCCATGAGTGAGTTGGAACTGGGCGATCCTGCAGCCTTGTCAACGGATGTTGGTCCGGTGATTGATGCAGCTGCACAGAAGAAGATTGCTGCACACTGTGAGAAGTGGGCTGAAAAAAGTCGCATTATCAAACAGATGAAGGCACCAACCAAAGGCCACTTCATTGCACCAACTCTGATCAAGCTGGACGGCATCGAAGAGCTGGACGAGGAAATCTTTGGTCCTGTTCTGCACATTGCAACCTTCAAAGCAGAAGAGATCGACCAGACGATTGACGCAATCAATACAAAAGAGTTCGGTCTGACATTTGGTCTGCATACCCGTGTGGATAGCCGTGTTCAGCATATTGTGGAGCGCGTGAAGGTGGGCAACCTTTATGTAAACCGCAACCAGATTGGCGCGATTGTTGGATCTCAGCCATTCGGTGGTGAAGGTCTGTCTGGTACTGGCCCAAAAGCAGGTGGTCCTCACTATGTGGCTCGTTTCCGTCTTGCAGACACGTCAGCGGCGACCAGTGTGGAGCTGAGCAAAACCGTCTCCGCCGAGGATATCTTTAAAGCGCAAGGGGCATTACGCACCAGCACGTGGGAAGGTAATTTCGGTCGCTTCACCGAGCTGGCAACTCTGTTTGAGAAGGAAACAGGTCTGCTGAACCGTGTTGCGGCTGATCACGCCCACAACATGCCTGGACCAACCGGTGAATCCAACCGCCTTTATGCTGCACCACGCGGCACCGTGCTTTGCCTTGGCCCGGATACAGAAAGCCTGAACCATCAAGTGGTTCTGGCTTTGGCAGCTGGCAACGGCGTGATTGCTGTTGGACAAGACGCTGAGAAACTGGCTGTGAAGCTGCGCACTCTTTCCGCTCCAATCGTCGCATTGGAAGGCAATCTGGCCGTTGGTGCACTGAAAGAGCTTCAAGGTGTTGATGCCATTGCAGCGAACCACGCTGAGCAAGAGCTGAAGGAAATGAAGGCTGAGCTTGCCGAACGTGAGGGTGCATTGATGCAGCTGATTATGGAGCGTAACCAGCCTGAGCGTTATCAGCTGGAACGTCACCTCTGCATTGACACAACGGCGTCTGGTGGCAATGCGAGCCTGCTGGCTGCGACAGAAGACTAAGCTGTTCTTAAACAACAGAAAAGCCGCCTCAAACTGAGGCGGCTTTTTCGTTTTGAACCACAATCAATGACTATGACGCGGTAGACCTTTTTGCGCGATGCGCTGGTATTTAACGGCTGGCTTCAGCACCATGCCTTCATCAAACTGATCTACGATACCGCGCTGGATTTCCTGCCACGGCGTTTGATGCTCTGGGAATTCATAGCCACCACTTTCAGCCAGTTCCTGCTTTCGCTTCGCCAGCTCCTCCTCAGAGATCAGCACATTCGCTTCCCCCTTGTTCAGATCAAGGCGAACAATATCTCCGTTACGCAACAAAGCGAGACCACCCATGACGGCGGCTTCCGGGGATGCGTTGAGGATAGAGGGAGAGCCGGAGGTGCCTGACTGGCGACCATCACCGATACATGGCAGTGCATCAATGCCTTGCTTCAAGAGCTCATCCGGCGGCTGCATGTTGACAACCTCAGCACCGCCCGGATAGCCGATCGGGCCAGATCCGCGAATGACGAGGATTGTGTTGGCGTCAATGCCAAGAGCCTCATTGTTGATGTTGTGGTGGTATTCTTCAGGACCGTCAAACACCACGACCTTACCTTCAAAAGCATCCAAGTCATCTGGATTAGACAGATAACGCTCTCTGAAATCCTTTGAAATCACAGAGGTTTTCATGATTGCAGATTTGAAAAGATTGCCTTTGAGGTTGAGGAACCCGGCGTCTTTCATCATCGGCTTATCATAGGGGTAGATCACGTCGTAGTCGGCGACTGTGCTCTCGTCGTAGATTTCACCTGTGGTCTTTCCTGAAACAGTGACAGCATCTTTATGGATGTGGTCGTGTTTCATCAGCTCTGAGAAGATGCCCGGTATACCGCCTGCACGATGGAACTCTTCTGAAAGGTAAGCCCCAGCCGGTTGAACGTTGGCAAGCAGTGGGATTTTATGGCCTAGGTTCTGCCAATCATCGTTGTGCAGCTCAACGCCGATATGTCGTGCGATAGCATTGATATGTATTGGCGCATTGGTTGAACCGCCGATGGCCGAGTTCACTGCAATTGCGTTTTCAAACGCCTTGCGTGTGAGGACATCTGACGGCTTTTGATCGTCATGCACCATCTGCACGATCCGCTTACCGGTCTCATAGGAGATCTGGCCACGTTCGCGATATGGCGCGGGGATAGACGCGCAACCTGGCAGGCTCATGCCCAGAGCTTCTGCAAGTGAGTTCATGGTTGAGGCAGTGCCCATGGTGTTGCAGTAGCCGACGGATGGCGCAGAGTCTGCGGCCATTTCCATGAACTCTTTGTAGTCGATCTCTCCAGTCGCCAACATCTTGCGGGCTTTCCAGATTACCGTGCCGGAGCCAACACGCTCCCCCTTGTGATACCCATTGAGCATAGGCCCAACAGTCAGGCAGATGGCGGGAATGTTGACGGTTGCGGCGGCCATGAGCAGCGCTGGCGTGGTCTTGTCACAGCCGATAGTCAAAACAACACCATCGAGCGGATAACCGTAGAGCGTTTCGACAAGCCCGAGATAAGCAAGGTTGCGATCAAGCGCTGCGGTTGGGCGTTTGCCGGTTTCCTGAATAGGATGAACAGGAAACTCGAAGCAGATGCCACCCATTTCGCGGATGCCTTCGCGTACGCGCTCTGCCAACACCAGATGGTGGCGGTTGCACGGGGATAAATCGGACCCCGTCTGGGCAATACCGATAATCGGTCGGCCTGACTGAAGCTCTTCACGCGTAATGCCGTAATTCAGATAGCGCTCCAGATACAGTGCGGTCATGCCCGGATCGTCTGGCGAGTCAAACCACTCTTGTGAGCGGAGTTTTGTTTTTGGAGCTTCAGTCATAGCTCTTCAGTTCCTTCCCGAACCAGAGCAACCCCTGCTGGAGGCAGCTCCAATCCATCCAATTCCGCTGCATCAGCAAGACGCAGCGCTTTCAAATTCATCTTATTTTTCGAATAGTTATAGTAGAAAGTGCCGACAGATGTTTTGCTTCTTCTCAATCCGCTCGGCAATTCCACCTTATCAATTTTCGCAGGTTTGAAGACCTCATCCAGAATGGCGCTCATGAGTGTTGGGTCGGCCCAGGCGGAGACGTAGTAGATGTTGTTTTCGCCCATGAAGATCGGTTGGCCGCTCTCGTCTTCGAACAGGATTGGCAGGCTGGTGGCGACCTCTTCTTGCCAGACGTAGGCTTTGCCGCGTTCCTGATCTGCCAGGTCTGAGACTGGTGTCGCAAACTTTATCGGGCTGGTGCTGACGCGCAGAACCTCAACGCCTTCAAAGGGTTCAGGAAGATGAAGGGTCTTTTGAGAGATCTGGTAGTTCTTGTCTTTTTGCGCAAGACGAGGACCACCGAGGACGACGCCACCGAACTCGATATAGGCTTTGAGGTTTTCTGAGAGTTCCTCGCTCATTGCATAAAGGGCGGGGACAATGACCAGCTTGTAGGGGGATAAGTCCTGGGAGGCTGGTCTGATGACTTCTACATCGACGCCCTTTTGTCTCAGCGCACGGTAGTAGGAGAGGACAAGACGGAAGTAGCTAAAGTCTTGACCCTGCTGCTGAGTTTCGTGTGCCCAGTGGCTTTCGTAGTCAACAATGAGTGCAACAGGAGCTTCTGACGGGGTGAACGCGCCCAGCTCCTCAATTTCGCGGGCAACCTGAGCGGCTTCGACATACGCCTGCGCAGGCTTATTATCGGTCTGCTTGAGCCCTGCATGCATTTGCTCCTGTGCAAACGGAGCCTGTCGCCAGCGGAAATAGCTTGTGGTTTCAGCACCATGAGCGAAAGCCTCCCAACTCCACAGGCGCACCATTCCTTTCAGTGGGATCGGATTATACGGTGCCCAATTCACGGGGCCGGGTTGCAGCTCCATGATCCAGAGGCGGCCATGACCCGCTTGTCTGTAAAGGTCGTGATGGAAGGCCTGATAATCGGGATCGCCTTGCTGGAAATAGTCTTCCCAGTAGCCATCAGGTGTGCCCAGCGGGTTTTCCATCTGATATTGGCTATGGAACCCAAGGGGATAGCAATCCCAGCTGGAGATATCGAGCTGGTCTCCGACCTTGTAGTGGTCGAAGGAAAACGTGTTGCCCATGAAGTTATGGAGGATTGAGCGACCCGGAGAGAGCTTGCGCAGGATATCGACTTGCTCACCATTGAACTCGGCAACTTGATCTGATGAAAACCGTTTGAAATCAAGCCTATGAGACGGGTTACTCTCTGTTACCGTCAGGTTTGGCAGGTCAACCTGCTCAAAGCTGTTGTATTCCATAGACCAGAACACATTGCCCCAAGCCTCGTTTAAGGCTTTGATATTGCCGTACTTTTGCGCCAGCCAGAGCTGGAAGGCCTTGTGGGCGGAGCCAGACCAAGAGCGGACAGTCTCATGACAGCCGTACTCATTATCGGTTTGCCAAGCTGCGACGGAGGGGTGATTACCGTATCGTTCAGCGAGGATTTCTGTGATCCGGCGGGATTCCCAGCGGTAGCCTTCGTGGGAGAAGCAGTAGTGGCGGCGGCTGCCGAATTTTCGGGGGTGGCCGTTCTCGTCAACTGCGAGCATGTCCGGGTGTTTATCCACCATCCAGCGCGGCGGAGTCGCGGTTGGGGTGCACATCACGATCTGGAGACCCGCACTTGCGAGAGTCTCAATTGCGCTGTCCAGCCAATCCCATGAGAAACGCCCCGGCTCCGGCTCAATGCGCGACCAGGCAAACTCAGCGATGCGCACATAGGTAATGCCCAGCTCGGCCATTTCTCTGGCGTCTTCTTGCCACAGATCCTCTGACCAGTGTTCTGGGTAGTAACAGATACCTAAGTGTTTCTTATCGCTCATGAGATCACATTTGTAGTTCGGGGTCCGGCAGACCTGGAGTATCAATAGGGACTGCAAAAACCGATCCAGCGAGAGGCTCTTTCGCCAATTGCTCCTCACTCAGGTTTTCGCGAGCCGTGGTAATGAACAGCGTTTTGTAGTCGGCCCCACCAAACGCAGGACAAGATGCCTGACTTGCGTCAATCTCAATAATGCGATCCACCATTCCATCAGGTTTATAGCGAACGACTCTGTATCCGCCCCATTGAGCGTTCCAGAGATATCCCTCAGCATCAACCACGGAACCGTCGGGGCCAAATCCTGTCCCGGAGATATCAGCAAATATCTCCGCGGGCCCTTCTGGCAGGCCAGTTTGCGCATTTAGTGACCATTTGATGATCTGAGATGTCACCGTGTCTGAAAAGTACGCAGTGTCCCCATCTGGCGAGAAACAAAGGGAATTCGGGATTGTGATGTCGCCTGCAACCTTCGCTAATTCCCCTTTGAAAAAGCGATAAAGGCTGCCTGCGCCTTTTTCTGCTTTGTGGCCCATGGAGGAAATCCAGAACCCGCCGGTACGGTCGGTGCGGGCGTCGTTGGAGCGGGTGACAGGGTTTTGGTCCTCTACAGGGAGGATAAGGTTGCGACTGTGCGTTCCCGGAGACCAGCGATACAGACCTGTTGCAGAGGATAACATGAAGTCATCACTGCTCGGGATCTGTGCAAAGGCGGAGACCGGTTCGTCGAACTTCCATATTTCGATGTCACCGGTTATGCCCTTTTTCAGCACCAGATGATTGTTGATGTCCACCCAAAACAGCGCGTCATGGCGGGCACTCCAAAGAGGACCCTCCCCTAAGCTGCATTCTGTTTTGGCGAAAACATAGGGCTCGCTCATGCACTCTCTCCGAGTTTGAGCGCATCGTATGCTGCAACCATTTCTTTTGCGTTTTCAGAAACCTGCGTCGCCGTAAAGCCCGGTTTGTACAGGTTGCTTGCCATGCCGAAGCCCTGACAGCCTGCTTCCACATACTGTGCAAATTCCGCAGGGCCGACACCGCCAACGGCGTAGACCAGAGTTTCTTTTGGCAGAACTGCACGCACTGCCTGAATGCCTTTTACTCCCACCTGAAAGGCCGGGAAGATCTTGAGTGCATCAGCCCCTGCCTTCAGCGCGGCAAAGCATTCTGACGGGGTGAGAACTCCCGGATAGGAGGCCATGCCTTCTGCCTTGGTGGTGCGGATAACATCTTCATCGTAGTTGGGAGAGACGATGAAGGTTCCGCCTGCTGCGCGGACCTGTTTGACTTGCTCTGCTGTGAGAACTGTCCCCGCGCCGATGGCGGATAACTTGCCGAACTTGTCTTGTGCCATGGTGATAGACTTGAGTGCCTCTGACGAATTGAGCGGCACTTCGATCTGTGAAAAGCCTGCTTCTATAAGCACTTCCACAATATCTAGAATCTCAGCAGGCTTTACTCCACGGAGGATAGCCATGAGGTTGCGCTCTGGTGTTTGTTTAACTGTTGTCATTGAGTGCCCCTTGTCTGACGGCGGAAAGTCCTTTGAGCGCTGCTTTGTCTGCATCATGCACGATCGGTGTTAAGCCGAGATGTTGCAGGGCGAGCGCGTAATTTTGTGCAAGCGTGTTGCCCCCAACGAGGTGGACTTGCTTGGGTGGGTTGTCCCCGCACTTTGCGAGCATGTCGAGAAGCTCTGTTCCGATAACAAGTGCGGAAAGTTTGGAAGCGCCAGCTCGCGTACTGGTGTTGTTGAGCAGCTGTCCGGCGCGCAGACCAAACAGGTTGCCGAGCAGTGTAGCTTCCTGATTTTTCAGCTGATCCAGCGTGGTGAGGAAAACATCCTTGTCCAGCTCTGCCTGCGTATCCAGTGAATGGCGGAGGATAGATTGTTTGGCGATCAGCGCGAATAACTCACCACTCAGAAAGGTGGAGGTTCGCGTTACTGTCCCCTCTTCCATCTCCACCCATTTGCTGTGGGTGCCAGGCAGGCAGAAGACGCCGGATTTGTCGGATAACTCATCCAGAATGCCGAGCAGGAGTGTCTCTTCTCCGCGCATAACATCCGGGTGCTGCTCTGATTTTTGGCAGAGACCGGGCACTATGAACGGTTGGATGCGGGCATTACTTGTTTTGGGTGCAACCAGATGCTGGTGCAGTTCTGTCAGTTTGGTTGGCACAGGCACATATTCTGCCTCTTGCCAGCCCTGACGGCTGCCAGCCATACCGCAAATGAACACTTGCGTTGGTTTTGCGTTGCTGTGTAACCAATCTCCGATCAGACCCAGCAAAACCCCTTCAAATTCAGAAGGTTGCAATGTCCCCGCACCTTGCGTTGATTTTGCGTTGTTTTGCGTTACACCGTTTTCGTCAATCAGCCATGCGCGAAGACTGGAGGTCCCCCAGTCCACGGCGACCCAGCTGCTTGCCTTTGTGATCTGACGGAGGTCGTTATTTGGCGATGCCATATGGTTCATTTATGCCCCCTGTTCCCTTTTATGTTTATTATTAGCTTTAGGCACTTCATAAGCGCCTTCGGCATTGATGGATTTTGAGAAGCAGGTTTGCTTGGGACATTCCTGCTTCCGATATTTTGTCAGCCCTTGGTTGCCCCCAGCGTTAGCCCTGCAATGAAGTGCTTTTGCATGAGGAAGAACATGATGACCGGCGGCATGGCTGCAACGACGGACCCGGCTGATACCAGATGCCATTGAGCAACCCACTGACCATTGAGCGAGATGATGCCACCTGTGACCGGCATGGCATGCGTGCCCTGCACCAGAACGGTGGCCCAGAAGAAATCGTTCCAGATGAAGGTGAAGATGAGCACCGACAAAGCCGCGATGGCAGGCCGCATGAGTGGTAGCACCACGAACCAGAAGATACGCAATTCCGAGACGCCTTCCACGCGGGCGGCTTCGATCAGTTCGCTTGGCAGTGCCTTGATGAAGTTACGCATAAAGAGCGTACAAAAGCCCGTCTGGAAGGCCACGTGAAAGAGCACGAGACCCGTCACCGTGTCGTATAGGCCCATCTTGAGCGTGAGATCACGAACCGGCACCATGAGGATCTGGAAGGGTACGAAGTTGCCAGCTACGAACATGAAGAACAGCCAGAGATTGGTTTTGAACTTGTAGGTCGCCAGCGCGTATCCGGTCAGGCATGACAGGGCGATGGCACCAATCACGGTTGGAATAGTGACCTTGAACGAGTTCATGATGAACAGGCCCATGGGCGTGTTTTGGAAAACGGTCAGGTAGTTGCCCAGCTCAAACGAAGACGGCACACCGAAGTAGTTGCCCATGGCAAGGTCTGAGCCCGGGCGGATGGAGGTGACCATGACGCCGATCAGCGGCAAGAGCCAGACCACTAAGGAGATTGGCAGGGCCACCTTGTAGGCGACACGGGTTGGTGCGGATGCATTTGCAACGGGAGTTGGAAACATCTTAGTAGCCCTCCCTCTCATCTTTGAGCATACGCACGATGAAGAGCGTGATGAACACCATCATGATGGCGAAGAGCACAACAGCGATGGAGGCGCCGTAACCCATGCGGAAGCCATATTCAGACAGCGCTTGCTCGTACATGTAATAGGAGAGCACACGACTGGACCCGTAGGGGCCACCGCTGGTCATGATGGAGACCAGATCAAACGAGCGCAGGGCGCCGATGATTGTGACGACAACTGCGATGAAGGTGGCCGGGCGTAGCTGCGGGATGATGACGTACCACAGCATCTTCCAGCCTTTTGCCCCATCCAGCCGCGCCGCTTCGATCTGGTCTGGCAAGACGTTGTTGAGGCCCGTCAGGTACAGGATCATGCAATATGCGATCTGCGGCCAAAGGCCAGCGACGATGATGCCGTAGGTGACAAAGCGCTCATCAGCAAGGATGGCGATACCTTCCACGCCCATAAACTCCAGCAGCTTGGTGAACAAACCGAAATTGGGGGCATAAAACCATGAGAAGATGAGGCCGACGACGATCTGGCTGATGACAAACGGGAAGAAAAACAGAGACTTATAGATACGGATGCCCGTCACAGTCTGATTGAGGAAAATCGCAATCAGCAGTCCGGCAGGCACTGCCAGCATGTACAGCACGAGCCACAACACGTTGTTGTACAGCGCGGTGTAAAACGCCTCGTCATCTATAAGCTCAATATAGTTTGCAATGCCGATGAAGGTTTTGACGCCGATGCCATCCCACTCATACAAGCTGATCCAGAGTGACTGGCCGATTGGCGCGATCACATAGACCAGAAACATCACAACACCCGGCGCTAAAAACAGCCAGGGTGCAAGTTTGCGCTGGTTGGCAATCCACTTTGCCGATCTGGTTTTGCTGGCGCCTGATGTGGCAGGTCCTCCAGAAAACTTTGGTGAGTTTCCGGAAGATACAGGAGCCAAGGCCTGCTCGCTCATCTATGTCCTCCTGCAGAAGATCATGCTTCTGCGCTGTTTATTCCTAGAGCATAGGGCGGCGAAATCTTCCGCCACCCTACTTAAGAATTCCGCCTATCTACTACTTGTAGACACGGGTCCGGATCTTCTCGAGACGGTCCAAAATGGCGTCAGCCCGCTCTGGCTTCACCATGAATTCCTGGAAGCCTTCCATGCCAGCCTTTGCCATTGCTGCCGGAGCATCACGGTCGTAGAACTGCGCCAGCGCGTACGCATTGGAGAGCATGTCGAAGCCCTGCTGCAGGATGCGCTCTTCAGGGCGCTCTGCACCGGAGTTTACTGGCAACTGACCGAGTGTGACGTTTGTTGCTGTCTGCACATCTGCACGCGCCATGTAAGCAAGGAACTTCTTCGCATCTTCCTTGTTTTTGGCGTTTGCCGGAATGTGAATGGTGTCGGTCGGAGCATCTTCAGCCATTGGAATGCCCGGTGTGATTTCCGGGAACTGCATGAAGCCGATCTGCTCTTCCTTCAGGCCACCGTTCTTGAACACGTCAACCGCGAAGTTGCCCATCAGGTACATTGCCGCTTTGCCCTGCACGAGTGCTGGCACAGCTTCCTGCCAGTCCAAAGCTGCATGGTTTGCGTTGTAGTAGCCTGGCTTGACCAACTCGGCCCACTTGTCGAAGGTCGCTTTCACACGCGGGTCGGTGTAAGGCACCTTGCCTGCGGTGAGGTCCATGTGGAACTCGTAGCCGTTGACGCGCAGGTTCATGTAATCAAACCAGCCGCCTGTTGGCCAAAGTGCTTTTGTGCCGATTGTGAACGGGTCAATGCCAGCTGCTTTGAGCTTTGCGGATGCTGCAACCAGTTCGTCCCAGCTGGTTGGAACAGCAATGCCCTTCTCTTCGAAGATATCTTTGCGGTAGTAGATACCCCACTGGTAGTACGTGTAGGGCACACCCCATTTTTTGCCATCAATGGTCATGGATGCCGCTGCTGATTTCAGCTGCTCATTGAGACCATTTTCCTCCCAGACATCCGAGACGTCTTCAAACAGACCGGCATTGACGAAGGGTGCCATGCGGTTGCCCGCGTACCATGTTGCCAGGTCCGGCGCGTCTGCTGTGAGGAAGTTGCGAATGGAGGTTTTATAACCCTCCTTATGCATCGTGTTGACGATGACGTTCACATCCGGGTTCTCCTTGGAGAAGCCAGCCACGATGTCTTCAAATGCTTTTTTTGGAGCCGGATCCGTCTGGTCGAGATTGATAATCAGATCGCCAGCGGCATATGCGGAACTTGAAATCATAAATGCTGCAGCGAAACCGCCCGCAGCTACTTTGCTAAAATTAAACACCTAAACCTCCCAATATCGCCAAGAAATAAGTTCCATTGAATGAAACTTCGTTTTGACCATTGAAATAGTTACGTGCTAGTGCATAATTGTCAACCAAAGGAACTAGGAAGGGATCTGTATGAAAATTGCAGATTTCCGGAACGGGTAAGGAAACAGCAGGAAATGGGCGCACAAACCCTGAGTATCTCTGAGGAAACCGAGCAAGACCTCACAAGTCCCATTTCCAAGGCACTGGTGGTGCTGGACGCGGTTGCAATGGCAGAATCACCCCCTCGGTTCGTAGAGCTTTTGAATGCTTTGCCGCTGAGCCGGGCCACGTTGCACCGTCAGCTGCGGCAATTGGTGAAGGAAGGCATGCTGGTGCATGATGAGGTGCATCAGACCTACAGCATTGGCATGCGGGTGCTGCGGCTAGCTCATTCTGCCTGGAGCCGTGCCAGCCTTGCTAGTGTAGCGCGGGATACGCTGGACACGCTGAGCACGCAGATTCCGGAGACCATCCATCTGGCTGTGCTGGACAACAATCAGGTGCTTTACGTGGACAAACGCCTGCCGCCGCGCAGCGTTTCCATGTTCTCCAGTCCCGGCAAGATTGGTCCGGCCTACTGCACAGGCGTGGGCAAAGCGATGCTTTCTGCTCTTCCTGAGGCGCGGCTTATTGAGGCGATCAAGGCGCAATCATTCCAGCGCCATACAGATAAAACGCTGGTGAACGAGACAATGCTGCGCGATGAGCTGGCTCGTATCCGTGAGCGCGGACATGCCTATGACGATGAGGAGCATGAAGGCACCATCATTTGTGTGGCCTTGCCGATCCTGAACAAGCGCGGGGAGCCAATTGGCGCGCTTTCCGTGACCAGTACAACCTATGTGACCTCGCTCGACACTATGGTCGAAACCTATTTGCCTGCCATGAAGGCAGCAACCAATGAGATTTCAGAGAACGCTCAGATTGCACTGGGGGTTTGATTTGCGGGGCTTTGGGAGGCCCTTGCTCAGATATTGAAGATATTTTTCTGGAGGGGAACAAATGACCGCAGTTGTGTTGCGCGATCTAAAGAAGAGTTATGGCGACACGCAGGTGATCCACGGTGTGGACCTGGACATTGAGGAGGGCGAGTTTGTTGTTTTCGTTGGACCCTCTGGCTGCGGAAAATCCACCTTGCTGCGGACCATTGCCGGGTTGGAGACCAGCAACAGCGGGACCATCCATATTGCGGATGAGGATGTGACGGACATCGATCCCTCCCAACGCGGTATTGCCATGGTGTTCCAGAGCTACGCGCTCTACCCGCACATGACCGTTGCGGAGAACATGGGCTTTGGCTTGAAGATGACCGGACACCCCAAAGCCGAAATCAAGCGGCAGGTGGATGAAGCGGCGCGTATTTTAAAGCTGGAAGAGTATCTGGACCGGCACCCCAAAGCGCTTTCCGGTGGTCAGCGGCAGCGCGTGGCGATTGGCCGGGCGATTGTGCGCAATCCGAAGGTCTTCTTGTTTGACGAACCACTTTCCAACCTTGATGCAGAGCTGCGTGTGCAAATGCGCATTGAGCTTGCCAAGCTGCACAAGGACGTAGCGGCCACGATGATCTACGTGACCCATGATCAGGTGGAAGCCATGACGCTGGCTGACAAGATCGTGGTGCTGGAAGGTGGTTACATCCGGCAGGTGGGCAAGCCGCTGGAGCTTTACGATAATCCGGCGAACCAGTTCGTGGCGGGCTTTATCGGCTCTCCCAAGATGAACTTCCTGAGTGGTAAGGCGGTACGCTCAACCGATGCAGGGCTGGAGATTTCCGTATCCGGTTTTGAGGGGCAGACGTTGGTCGTGCCGGGGATCACCACCTCCGTGGTGGAGGGCGCAATGGTGAGCGTTGGCATTCGCCCGGAACACTTTTTGGTTGGCTTGGGCGAAGACGGCGTTGGCGCCGATGTGAGCGTGACGCTGGTCGAGAACCTCGGTGAAACCAGCTACGCCTACTGCACGTTGCCGGACGGCGTTCAGGTCATCGCAGAAAGCCGCGGCAACCGCCTTGAGCAAAACAACGAAGCCCTGCACCTGACCCTGCCCGCCTCACGGGCCTTGCTGTTCAAGCCCGATGGCGAGCGACTGCGGTAACTGTCCAGGTGGTTGCTTTTACAGCTGGAGTGGGGACGCCACCGCTAACCCGTAATCAGCGATAAACCTCCAAATGCAGCGACACCAAGACACATCGTTGCAATGACGTGGTTTGTTGTGATTGCTACGGCCAAAGCGACTGCAGCTGCCACCCACATTTGCGCAGATTGCCCGGAAAGGGACGTCGCAATGAGGCTGACGACAATCAGGCCCGGCAACTCCTCCAGCACCCAGGAGTGCTTTGACGCTCTAACTTTGCTCCCAGCAAAAAGTCCGATTATCCGGATGGAAAGGGCAGCCACGGCCAGTGTGAGAATGATAAGCCAATGAGAGCTGGTCATTGTGAAGCGCTCCTGATTTGGCGGATCATATGCGACGCAATTAGCCCACAGAGGGCACTGGCGACAATTGCATAGGCTTTGGGAAGCCCCAGGTAAACCATCGCGATTGCTAATCCAAACGCGACCGCCCATGGCAGGATACTTGATCGTCCCTGCCATAATCCCCTTGCCATTGCGATAAAGGCTGCTGTGAAGGCAAAGCCGAGTCCGAACCTTTCAAGGTCAGGCAGGACCGTCCCAACCAAAGCACCGGATGCAGTGGAGACCGTCCATACGCAGATCATGACCAGGCCTGATCCGATCAGGAATGAGGCTCCGATGTCTTTGGATTTCGCCCGCTCCGACATCGTGAGCGCCCAGTTCTCATCTCCGGTTATATGAATTGCGACCAGCTTTGCCCGCAAAGATAAGCCTGCAAGAACATCAGACAGGGAGGCGACGATCCCGATGTATCTTAAATTGAGGGCAGCACCTGCAAATGCGGCCCCAAGAACTGTAGAGGCATTGGCAAATTGCTCGACAGCAACGATTTGTGATGAACCCGCATGAACGGCTGCGCTCATAAGGCCGACACTCCACCACGGGAAGCCGGTCTGTGCCGCCAAAAGACCAAATGCGAAGCCGTATAGGGCCGCCCCGGCAGCAAGGGGAAGGATTGAAATAGCACCATGTTTCATAAGGTTGAGCATAGATGCGGCTGGTGATGCAATTAAGCGCTTTATTGCTGATAATATGATATGAACAAATCAAATTATCAGCATTTATAGGACATTTCTATCATGGACGCTATCGATGTAACTCTGCTTCGTGCTTTGCAGGAAAATGCCAAGACTTCGATTCAGGAGTTGTCCGAACATTCTGGAACGTCGACAGCATCTGTGCAGCGTCGGCTGAGAGCTCTACGTGATACCGGAGTAATCCAGAAAGAGGTTGCCGTTCTTGATCCTAAGAAAGTTGGTTTGGGAATAACCGCAGTGGTTGCTGTTGAGCTGGAACGAGATCGACTAGATCAGATCGACGCCTTTAAGCGCAAAGCCCGTGAGGATCGGCAAGTTACGCACTTTTATTGCATTGCTGGTGATGCGGATTTCATGATGATTGTTATGGCTAAAGACATTGAAGACTATGAGGCCTTCACCCACAGGTTCTTCTTTGCAGACAAAAATGTCCGCAAATTCAGAACATCCATTGTCGTCTCAACAGAGAAGGCCACGCTTGAGTTACCTATCTGATGAGCCTGTTTCAGAGTTTCCCCGCAAAGAAGGCATGCCTGAGGGAAGACCTCAGGCGATTTCTTCTGCGTAGAATGGGAGGTGTTTGCGGAGGCGGATGTAGGTGATTTCGCATTTGAGGTCTTCATCGAACTTGGTGGCCTCGCGCACGTCCTCGTATCTCATGTGGTGGTAGAGGCCCAGAGCGCGTTCGTTCTGGATGAGGACCGAGATTTCTGCAGTGTGATAGCCTCGGGCGGCGATGCGGCGTTCCGCTTCTTCTGCCAGCGCGGTGCCCAGTCCGCTGCTCTCGTAGTCCGGATCAATCCAGAGATCGGTGATGAAGTTGTCGGCATGTTCTGTTGCTGCGAAGCCGAGCACACGATCTTCTTTGACCGCCACCACAATCTGATCCAGACAGGCGCTTGCAAAATCAGTGAAGGAGGCTTTGCTCATGGTGTCGTGAGCAACCTGTGGCACGTGGGGGCCGATGCCCTGTTTCCATGAGGCGAGACCGACCTCTCCGATCTGCGGGATATCTTTTGAGCGAGCACTACGAATTTCAAAGGACTTCATCAGACTGATCCACCTCTCTGCGGGCCTTTCAACATCTCTCGCAAGTCTCGCTTAAGGATCTTGCCGTAATTGTTCTTGGGCAATTGATCCATGGCGACGTATTGCTTCGGACGCTTGAAACGCGCGATGTTATCAATGCACAGCTGATCCAGCTCTGCAAAAGCGACGGTCTTTCCCTTCTCTGGCGAGATGATTGCCACCACCTCTTCACCCCACTCTTCATGGAACCGACCGACAACTGCGACTTCAGATACATCCGGATGCAGCAGAAGGATCTCTTCCACTTCGCGAGGATAGATATTGGACCCGCCCGAGATAATCATATCCTTCGAGCGGTCGTGCATGGTGAGGAACCCATCCTCATCCAGCGCACCCATGTCGCCTGTTTTCAACCAACCATCGACAATCGTGGAAGCGGTTGCTTCCTCATTGTGCCAGTAGCCTAGCATGACCGCCGAACCAGACACGACGATCTCGCCAATCTCACCGACGGGCAGGTCTTTCATGTCCTCTCCTACCACACGGACATTCGAGACGACTTGAGCTACCCCAACTGATTTCAATCTTTCTTCCCAACGGGGATGTTTTCTGTCGCAGACCTGCTCTCGGCTGAGGACCGTGATACCCATTGGGCACTCGCCCTGCCCGTAGATCTGTGCAAAGCGTGGGCCGAGAACATCAACGGCTTCAACGATATCAGCGAAGTACATTGGACCGCCAGCATAGATGATGGTGTCCAGCCCCTCGCCCGTTGCGCCTGTGGCTTTGGCCACTTCCACCAGCCTGTGCACCATTGTGGGTGCCGCAAACATGGCGATCCTGCCGATCTGTGGGGCGATTTCCAAAATCTCTGCAGCGTCAAACCCGCCAGAGACCGGACAAACGTGGCGACCACCGGCCACAACGTGCATGAAACTATAGATTCCCGCACCGTGGGACATGGGAGCTGCGTAAAGCGTGGCGTCTTCGTGCGTTGGTGTGCCAATGCCTGCATAATACCCGAGCATCATGCTCTGAATGTTTTGCGAGGACATCATCACCCCTTTAGGGCGGCCTGTGGTGCCGGAGGTGTAAAACAACCAAACCATATCCTGCGCGTCAATGGGCACAGGCTGCGCCAAAGGCTCTGCGGTGAGCATCTGTTTGTAGCTGTCCTGATCTACCGAAATAACCTTGGTTTTGGACTGGTCAATCTCCCTGATCAGATCCTCACCCACATCATCAGAGATGAAGACGATGGTGGCCTCAGCATTCTCAATAATCCATGCGGCTTCTTTCGGGTGCAGCTTGGCATTGATCGGGATTGCAGCGGCGCCGGACCACCAGATGCCATAGCTGGCTTCCAGATACTCTGTGCGGTTTTTCATGAAGATGGCAACACGGTCGCCCTTGGAAACACCATAGTCACTTTGCAGAGCACCGGCGATGGCAGCGGAGCGCGCGCCAAACTGACCGTAGGTTGCCACAAGCTGCGTTCCGTGAAAGAGCGCAGGTGCATCGGGTGTTATTCTTGCTGTACGGGCCAGCCATTCTGCCAGGTTCATTCGGTCTCCCCCTCAAATCAGAGTGCTTTCCCTCAAAAGCAATCTGGCTGCTACCGTCTCATCGCCTTGCAGTTCATGACGATAACGCACTGTTCACTCACGTATTGTTATTGGTCTGGGAGCGTCGTGGTGACGAAATTTGGTTGGCAGCTTCACTCAAACTTTAAGATGCGCATACTATAGTTTTTTGCAAGTCTGGGTATACGCCTCTTGTTTAACGCAATTTCCAAGTTTACGCTGCGGCTTTCTGCACTTTACATTTCTTTGCTGCACAGAACATCCCATGTTCTGCATAAATTCAACTAGTGGTTTTATAAGGACGCCTGTGATGAATCTTCAAAAAGCTGGCGGAATAGCATCTCTTATTGAAGCGGCCACCTACATCATTGGCTTTGCTCTTTTAACGACTTTACTGGCAGATGCTGGCTTTGGCGAAGACGGCAGTGATGCGAACCTGCTGGCATTCATCGTGTCCAATCAGAGCCTTATGTACCTCTGGAATTTCATCATCTACATCGTCAATGCAGTGTTTCTGGTGGTGTTGGTGATTGCGCTGCATGACCGGCTGAAAGCTGCAACGCCGGGGCTCTCTCAGGTTGCCGCTGCTTTCGGGTTGATCTGGGCGGGTCTGATTTTGGCCAGTGGCATGCTGGCCAACATTTCTCTGGCGGAAGTTTCAACCCTTTACGCACTGGACCATGACGAAGCACTGGTGATGTGGGCAACCCTGAGCAACGTGCAGGAAGGTATTGGCGGGGGCAACGAGATCACCGGTGGCCTGTGGGTGTTGCTGCTGTGCTGGGCTGGCCTGCGTGGCTCCAGTCTTTCCAAGGGACTTGGCTGGCTTGGCATTATCATCGGTCTGGCAGGGATTGCCACAGTCATTCCAGGCATGAGCGATCTGGGCGGTATCATCTTCGGCC
The DNA here is from genome assembly GCF_001623095.1 of Pseudovibrio sp. Ad5. Lineage (NCBI taxonomy): Bacteria > Pseudomonadati > Pseudomonadota > Alphaproteobacteria > Hyphomicrobiales > Stappiaceae > Pseudovibrio > Pseudovibrio sp. Ad5. The sequence goes on from NZ_LMCH01000002.1 coordinate 77,387, forward strand.
TTGGCTTCATTCTCTGGTTCATCTGGGCAGGTATCTACCTGCTCAGACACGGTGAAGCTTCTGGTTAAGCCGGTTGCAGAATGGTCTCAGCGATCAAAGCACCCTCAAGGAATTTGGGTAAGCTAAGGTCGTCAGGCAATGAAGAGGCATTATCTCAATTAAAACAGCATGTTACATGATGTAAAATCTTCTTGAGAACCGACACAGTTATATTTTGGGAAGGAGCGTGGCTGGTAACTGGAATGTGCATGCACAGAGAACAGCATTTAAGCCGGTGTTACTGACTGCTCATTACAGGCTTTAGAGAACGCATAAAATCGATGCTTAACTCTAGACTAGTCGAATAAATTTTCAGGAGAAAATGGCTGGGGTGGTAGGATTCTCAGCCGTCTCTCTGCACGTCTGTAAGCCATTGAAATTAATCGCGCTTCAACTTGGAAACAATTCATGTACTACACCTATGTGGGTACATTGTACAACACAAAAAATGAATTTCAGCAGCTAGAGCAAAAACAGAAACAGCTCGCAGGAGGTAGCCTGCTGGAGACCCAAATATCGAAAGCAGGCGGGCAGTATAGTTAGAAATGTATTGCTTCCTCTCCTTAAGATGTCATCACGCTCTTCGTTTTCTCTCCTCAGAATTCAAGGTTGACCTGAAATTAGATTTTTGGTTACGTAACTACATGCAAAAGTTATGGAGAGCCTTATGCCACCTATTAGTAATGCCGAAAAGCAAGCCCGATTCCGAAAAAAGGAAGATCTCAAGAAGCACGTAAACAGGCGCATTTCAGAAGCCCAACTTGCTATCTTTTCTCTTGGAGACAATGAAAAAACCAAGTTGAGCCAGCTTAAAAACCTAGAGAACTTGCCGTCAGGTTGGACAGATGAAGATCTCGTTCATGCCTATGAGCACATCGAGCGGATTTTCTTTGACCTCGTTGAACCAGACAATGCCCTTTCAGTCGATGTATTCGACGGACGCAATGAAATGGGCAAGTTTCCGAAAGGTTCAAACGCCAGAAAACGCAGGATTGAGTTGGAAGAGGCGACCAACGATACCCGCGCTCTGGCCTCACACTTAATTTCTGCTTTGGAGCTAGCAAAACTGGGGAGCAGTGAGAAAGCTGCAGCACTTGCTGAAGCTATGCGCCATGTTGCCCGCACTCTTGTTGACGATAAACCGCTGCATTTTTCTGATGCAAATCTTCTTTGTCTTGCAACACTACCTCCGCACTACAGACGTCCAGATTGGTTCAACGCTTCGTTCGCAAAGTGGATCTCATACCGTCTTGGCCGTGACGAAGCCAAGAATGATCTTGGCGAGAAGATAATCAGTTACAATTGGGAGATGTAAAGCATGCCGATTGATACAAACAAAGCTGATAATTCCGTTCTGCTAGATACGTTTGATCGAGTACTTGATGTTGAGTACAAGAATGAAAGATACAACGTAAGAGACAACGGTGCTGTCTTTCGGCACAACAAACTTCAAAACAGGGTTCGTCCTCTGGATAACAAATGGTCTTTCGGAAAACAGTCTGAAACGACCGGCTATGTCCTCCTAGCCGGGGTACCCGTTCACCGCATTGTCTGCTGTGCTTTTCACGGAGCACCTCCTACTAAAAACCATGTGGTCGATCACATCGATACCAATAGAGCCAATAATCGACCCGAAAACTTGCGCTGGGTAACTCGCCTTGAGAACGTCTTACTTAACCCAATATCGGCCAGACGAATTGAACTTGCTTACGGTTCTATAGAAGCATTCATTGCTGATCCTTCTTGCTTCAAAGGCGGCACCCAGTTCCAAGATATAGGTTGGATGAGGACTGTTTCTAAAGAAGAGGCTCTACTCACCAAGGAACGCTTCCAAAACTGGGCCAAGAGCGGGTCTGTTCCTAAAGGTGGAGCTTTAGACGAATGGCTTTTTGCGCATCAAAGCTCTGAGATTTCAGAAGCTCTAGAGCAAGCACAACAAGAATTCGAGTCTCTCACACCGTCTGTAGTGCAAGTGAACTGGAAAACACCAACGGCATTCTTATGTTGCCCCAGCAACGTCACAGAGGACGCGATAAAGAAATATGAAGAGCAGCTGACGAATGGCGAAGTGTTTTGTGAGAACCAATACGGTCAGTCACGTGTGGTTGAATATGCCACGACCGCTGATGCCGAACTTGTGGTTCTCACGCGATCAGAGGAAGCAGTTAAAAAATGGGCCGTGACACACATCTCTGTATCCGATGGCTTTTTCTACCACAGATCCGAAGGAACATTTTTCGAATACATTGGTGCTGCAAAACATTTAGCTGAGCTTTGCAATTTGGAACACGAGTACGGTGAGTGCATTGATGACTATTGCTGACGGAGACAAAGATGCCCAAATATTCAGTCTACGAGAAATCGACAAATCAAGTTGAAGAAATCCAGATAGAAAGGAAAAAGCAAATACCCGGGGGCACTCGCATTGAGGGGCTGTACCCTATTGATATGACGGAAGCAGAGCTTGCTGAAACTGTTAAGGGCACATTCGGTGGTCGAATGGAGGAATTCGAGTTTGGGCGTTTTGTCTATGTCGCCTATCGAGACTAAACCTTCTGGATTCTGTAATGCATATAGCTATGAGAAAGAAGGAGCCACCTCATCCAAGGCAATTGTGCGCTCTACTTCTAACTGCATTTGCCGCGTCTTTTCGTTTTCCAATCGTTCTCTTCCTTTTCGCAGCAAAAAGTCGGGCCCAGCGTGGGCTTGTGAGAGATCACTCTCTAAGCATCGTAGGGCCGCTCTGAGGACCGGAATCCTTTCTTGCGCTAAGCACTTACGGCGATTGAACTCCTGCCGCTCATTACTCACTTGCAAGTCAAAGTCTTGCTCCAAGTTACAGAGTTCAAGCGCTGCTTTTTGTAGGGAACTCTTAACACTACTTCTTTCTACAATACGCTTCTGGAGGTTCATTTCGAGTATTTCTCGCTTCCTTTCCAGTTCTTCGTGCTTACTGGTGAAAATCCACCACCATCGCGGTGTCGGCAACTGTTGTATTTCAGCTTTAACCTGTTCAACTTTCTCATCTATAACGCCAACTTGAGCCTCAAGCGTTAACTGCTCATCGTTGGCTTGTAGCAATTCTTGCGGGTATACAGGAGAGACGTAATTCATCTTAGAAATCAGTGTCTCTTCCCCTCCCAAACGGCACAGATGTTGAGAAACACGCTGGTAGGCACTGAGAGCAATAGTATTAGCTTCTACATGTAGGGCTGTAAGCTCCTCCTCAAGCATCACTAAAGCGCCTGCGATATGGTTCGTAGCTGAGGGGTCTAGCTTGATCTGAGCTGCTTGAGTTCGGTGTGAACCAGTTCCAGCTCTGCTCTGACCATTTGCATTCCTTCCACTAGCTTTAGCTGGGTCTTGACGAACTCTGCCATCACTCGGTTCGCTTCTTGGTTGATAGCTTGGCTCTGTTCTGGTTGCATCTGCTGTGCAGCTAGTGCGCCTCGCAGCGCTCTCATTCCGTTGAAGACCATTTCTGGGGTCAACTGTTGGTTCTGGCTCATTTTCACGTTCCATAAATTCGCGGATAGCGGAGATACGCTGACCTAAAAGCCGAGAAAGAGAACCTACTAGCTCCCCTGCTTCTGTCTCTACTATCCAAGTGTTTTTCTTAGCACCCAGCGCTACCTTCAAGCCTACGCTCGCAAGTGCCTGCTGAAGTTGATCGGTGTTGGTACACTCTTCCCAGATTGATTTCAGGCGTGCACGGACCTGTGGCAGATCAATTCCTTTGCGCTTCTTTTCTTGATGCTGCTGGGTGCTAAAGGCCTCAAGGTCTGTGGGTTGCTGGCTTTTGGTCAAAGTCTTGAGCTTATTTGCAACATCGTTCAGGCCGCGCTCTGCAAGTCCTTTGATTACAGCTTTCAGATGTTTGCCGGGTACAACCTCATGACCGAATTCAACTTCTGCCCAGCGTGCCAGAAGTTCGTGCTGCACGTAGTCCCATGAAGTTGGGAGGATTTTACCGGATACAGGATCAACTTCAGAGACCAAGACATGCCAATGCTCATCGAAAGCACTTGTGACAGCTCTTGGCTTCCCGTGTTTAACGACAACGGCAGCAGATGGTGAGAAACAAAACTCCCTTGCAAGCTGGTGCAAGAGCCAATGGAACTGGTTTTCTGAGGTTTCTTCACGCGGCGCAATTACCCAATGCCGAACGCAGTATTGAGAGGCCACTTGCTTTGCATCGCAGTGCATATCTAGAACATCATCACGAGAGCCTTGGAGGAAAGAGACTTCTTCGTTCTCCTCCCCGTGCCAAAGGTGATGAATAAGCCCCCTCACACCACGCTTCGTTGAGACGCGCTGGGCTTTGATGATCATGGGAAGTTCGCGAGGACTTGTTGAACGACTTGTCGGGTAGCGGCAATGTCTTGCGGGGTGAGTTCATCGCCTTTGGCAAGCATTGCATTCATGCTGCGGCGGAGTTCAACCACGTTTGCGCGAAAATCACTGCCATAGTCCTTTTGCGCCGCTACACTTTTGATCGCACGCCTGAGGATGTGTGAGGCAGATTTGCCACGCCTTTCCGCGGCTCGCTGCAGCAGCTCTTTTTCGTGAGAGGTAACACGAAACTTGATTGTCTTATCCTGCACCAATTCCATTCTCCGACCCTTTGGGGGTGAACGGGGGCACAGCCCCCTTCCCAGCTGTGGTAACAACCACATGGCTGGCTGAAGCGTTGGCTTCGGCTAACGTGTGGCCTCAACACAAGAATCGCGTGAATGGATGCAAAGAACAAGGGATTGTGGGAACATAAATTCAATATTTCATTGAACAATATTCCACCTAGATATGGACCTTTCAGGTAAATACGGTAGATACTCTAAATATCAAGTTAAACTCTACTATCTGACAAAGTCCAATGACGCATTTCAATGTAGAAAATTACCACGCAATCCCAAGATCGAAAAAAATACAACCCAGAGGCGATTTTTCTCAGATGATTGCTGCCTTGGAAAAACAGCCTTGGCTACATAAAAAACAAACTGAAATGGATGCTCTTATTGAAGAGCTAGATGACGCTGAACAGAAAACATTAATCTTTGAGCTATTAGGAAATTTCACTTACATTTGTTCACATCGATTAAGTGACTTTCTAGGTGGACTTGCTGAAACCATTTCTACCCAATGGGGATGTACCCCACACAATACAATCATTGTCGCATTAAATCGGGGGCAATGTGCCGATAGTTCTCAAGCGATTTTATGGCACCTTAAGCCAGCCATGGCAAAGCGTGGCGCATGGACACCAAATTTGTTCGTCATAGACATAGAAGAAGCCGCAAAACAGTGTAATCAGCACACTCATATTGCTAATGTCATAATTATTGATGAGTTTTCCGGAACAGGAAAGACAATAGATAAAGAGCTAAACAGGTTCAAAAACCAACTAAACAATGCCTCAGGCCTATCAATACGGATCGCGCTCGTTGCACTTATGCAAGATGCCTTTGAAAAATTTCCAGATTTTATCGATGATTTTTATTTCTTAGAGGATATGAGGCCCGGCATCTCAAGTCACATTGAAGAAAGTAAAAGGCCTGAAGCAATAGAGATTATGAAAACTCTTGAGGGTAAGCTTGCCCAAGTAGCCAGAGATAAAAAGTTGAAGAAACACATTTTTGGATGGGGGAAGTCCGAGGCTCTATATTATTATGAGAATGGGAATACGCCAAACAACGTGTTCCCAATTTTTTGGTGGCCTGAAGATGTGAATGGGCAGCAACGATTGACTCTGCTAAACAGGGTTTAATATGAAATACACCTCCTATCAAAGACAGATATTAGCGACAATTTATAAAGCCAACGCGGAAGTTGATTTATATCTGCTTCATAAGCAATTTCAGCTATCTCCAAGCCAGATTCTCATAACCGTGACGGAGCTTGAAGAGCACAAACTTATTGAACGAGTAGGTGTCGTTGTCAAAGCAACACAAAAAGGGCGAAATTGGATTTATGCTCACCGTAAAGAAATCTTCATGAACATAGATCGCTATTGGGCAACCCCGACTCTCAATGAAAGCCAACTACCACCGCCTATGCAGCCGTATTTCCCAGAAAAAGTGACAACAAATGAGAAAAATCCGGTTGTAAATCGCCAAGATCAAGATAGAAGTGATTGAAGCAGGATCTGCGATAGTATGTGGCGCAGTCGCCACATCAACTCAGGGGCCCGTTAACGTTCCTATAAATTAATTTTATAGGAATTTGGTTTTTGATATGATTATTTATGGTATCGCAGTTTCCTGCTTCAATCACTGATATTAAACATGAATAATGTAAAAGACTGGGAAGAGTTTCTCAGAACACATTTATCGCACGAACAGCAGCAACTCGAAGGGGCTATAGGATATGTAAAGCACCTCATATCTCAATCGCTTCCTCCAATCTTTGGCGAAAAGCACTTTTCGATCCTTACGGGTGTGTCTGAAATTTTTCTGAGAAAACTTGCGGATAATTCAGCTCACTACTACCGCACATTTTCAATCCCAAAGCGAAAAGGTGGCTTTAGAAACATTAGTGTTCCGTCACCAACTCTTCTTCACGTTCAGCGATGGATCGTGGCAAATATACTACGCAAAATTCCAGTTCACGAGGCCGTACATGGTTATGTTGCTAGCCGCTCCGTGATAACGAACGCTAAAGTGCACCGAGAGCAAGAATCCATACTAAGAATTGATATAAAAGACTTTTTTCCAACTATCGAAAGCCAACAAGTTCAAGCACTTTTCGCAGCTATTGGATACCGGCCAGAACTCTCGGTATTAATGTCTGACCTTTGCTGTAGAAACAACGTATTACCGCAAGGTGCAGCGACCAGCCCCGCAATAAGCAACTGGGCTTTTGCTCCTCTTGATAGAAAACTAAAAGAACTCTCACAAAAATATAGTTATCAATACACTCGATATGCCGATGATATTTTTATTTCAGGCAAGCATATCCATGACAGAATAGAAAGCGAAGTTGCCCAAATTCTCTTAGAACAAAAGTTCAGAATAAATCGAGCCAAGACTAGGTTTATGGGACCCAATAGGCCGAAAATCCTTGCGGGAGTTTCGATTGCAAGCGGGCGACTATGTTTGCCACGTGAGAAAAAAAGAGAAATTAAACAGAACGCTTATTACATAATAAAATATGGGTTGTTTGAGCATTGCAACTGGAAGGCATCAAGAGACCCCCTGATCTTAGAGAAATTGCTGGGAAAAATTAATTTTTGGCTAATGGTTGAACCTAAGAATCCGACAGCTCTGGAACTCCAACAAAAACTTCGTGCTATCAGCCTTGAATTTGATAATTCGCTTTGGGAGAAGTTTGAACCAAAACGCGCGCGGGATATACAAGACATTTTTAAACCCACACCCGCCGCCAATTTCGAATTTCCTAGTTCGATGCGGAACTCAAAATCCTAGTTGCGCAGAGTACACCCTAATGTCCTTATTCCGCTCCATAGCAAAACGGCTGAAAACTAGGCGACATCAGGGTCGGTTATCTCGATTTGTCCCCACCAGACATTGAGGTCAAGACTCGCTTGTCTCAGACTGCCTGCAATCAATTTTGAGGTAGTTATGACAACATACGGCTATGCACGGGTTTCAAGTACCGATCAGGATTTAGCGGTTCAACAAGCCGAACTGCACGAAGTGGGCTATCAGGTTGTTCGTTCAGAGAAGGCAACTGGCACAACAAGAACCGGTCGTGAAGAATTACAGACATTGATGGACTTTCTACAGTCCGGCGACACTCTGGTCGTAACCAGAATGGACCGTCCGTTCAGCTCTCGACTTGCTTCAGATCGTGAAAGAATTAGAAGACCGAGACGTCGCACTTAAGATCCTGAAACAGAATATTGATACCCGCACAAGTGAAGGGAAGCTGTTCCTGACTATGCTTGCGGGATTTGCAGAATTTGAGACCAATCTCCGACGCGAACGACAAGCTGAAGGAATTGCCAAGGCTAAACAGGAGGGAAAGTACAAGGGCGGCAAAAAGCAGATCGACAGAAATGAAGTGGCTTCATTGCTGGCTCAGGATTTAAACAAACGCACGATTTCCCGGCAACTCGGTTGCAATGTGAAGTCCATCCAACGTATTGCAAAAGAGCTGGTGCTATAGTGCGTATTGTTGAAAGCTTCGCTACTGGGCTTTTTCTTGAGGACTGGGATATTCTTGAGAGCACCCATAACCGACTATAAAAGCTTGGCCCCTCAGTTGCCGTCTGTTTCTCAGATGAATCCCAGCTAAAAACAGTTTTTCGAATTGCGCTGCCCATAGTGGAAGAATGTATCATTCAATCTTGTGCTATGGCTTGATCCGTTCCCATAACTGCAACGTTTCTCCGTACTCATCGGAGCGAGGTGGGATGTATGCAATAAAATAGTCTCCCGGCATTCTGGGAGTGCTTGAACTTTGATTTCTAGCGCCCTGTCTGGTTCCGCGCTTTTCTGGATGATTAAGCCTCTTCCAGAGCGCAAACGTACCCGTTTTCCGCACTAGCTGCTTTTTGCTCTGAGATAACTTCCAGAGAGCCTTAAGCGGCCTTTCAGGTAAGCCCAAAACTTTGTCAACGGGATAGACGCCGTTGAGCATATAGGTCACAGCAGCCACAACACTCTCAACCGGCTTATCTTTACGGTCTACACGCGGGAACTTCTCATCGAGATAACCTAGTGCAGCCACCCGGTATTCTAGAGGCACTCGGCCCATGAAATGAATGTGTAGGTCAAACAGCTCCTCGTCCTTATCATAGCGCGGATGAAATGCGAGTAGGTGGACATCTACTTGGAACGTACGCTTCAGGTACCTGACTTCAGCGGACACTAACTCACTGAAAGCTTCGTATTCTTTTATCAAGTCTGCGAGGTGGCACTTTCCAGCAGGCGCAGCAAAGGTCCAAAAGAAAAGGTCATCTTCTCCTTCACATTGAATGAACTCATTGTAACACTCTACGATTTCAAGATTTTTTTGGCTTGAAACGCTAGGAAAAATTCGGGACTGCCGGACCGGACGCCCTAGCTCGACAACTTCAATCTGTCCTGCACGACAACGCTTCAAGTAGCGTTCATTCTCACTTCGATACGCATCAACTCCGATAGCTTCGAAACGCTCTGCTAGTTCTCTCGACAAATTGCGAAAGGCACCACTGTCAGTCTTGGTGCCTTCGTCTTGAGTGGTCGCTTTATTGCTCAGGCATCCTGCTTTTTTGAAGATTTCTGCCTTCGTCGCGCTTTACTAAGCTTCGGAGATAGCCTGACAGGTCGTTTGGTGAGATGATCTATATAGCTTGGAAGCTGGTTGATCGCATCAGCGAGCACTTGAAGCTTTGCGGTTTCTAAATAGCGCTCCTCGTGCACATCTTTTCCAAGGTGCCCAGCGATGTTCTTACACACGTTGGGGTCAACTCTTAAGCGATGCAGAGCTGTTATGACACTATGCCTAAAGCTGTGAAAGCATAGCTTTTTCTCTTTATGATCAGGGATAATCTTAGGTATCGCAGCATTCCAACCTGACTTAGAAAAAGCTTCTCCAGTGCCACTATCCTTGTAAATCAGATGCAGCTCAGGAAAAAGGTCACTAAAATCGCGTGCCTTAAGCTCCTTGATGTATTCTAGAAAACCAAGCTTCAAAATTGCTTGATGAATAGGCACAAGCCTCTTCGACTGTTTGTTCTTTAAGCCACGATGTTCGTTTTCTTCGATATTAAAATAATGGATGCCGTCCGCGCATCGAACATCAGATATTTTCAGTCCTGAAATCTCAGACCTACGCATACCGCTATGTGCCGCAATTATGGGAACCCAAAACTGAGCATCGTGAACAATAATGTCTCCTGCAATATGGCGTCTCACGTCACTCTTACAGCCAGTAAAAAACGGATAACCAAGAATTTTCGTAATCGTATCTGGCTGAAATGGGTTTCGATCTTCCTTCGCGCGGCCCTTCCGCTTTGTTCGATAGTGCGCCGTACCGTTAAACCAATGAAGCTTCTGATGATCAGCGCCCGAGTTAAAGAACACAATCATGTCATCTAGCTTTTGAAAGTGCTTATTAATTGTCGATGGTGAGAATGCCACTTCATCCGGTTGCATCCTGCTTGCTTTCTCCAGCACTTTCTCTAATGACTGCTCATAATCTTTCGGGGATTTACCAAAGCTTTTTGGTAGCTTGAGCATAATGTCACGGAACAAACGCAGGTCACTTTCCCTCATCTCTCCAATAAGCTCAACGCCTGTCGCCCACACAAACAACTTTGCTGCCGTTCGACATTGTTTCTCAGATGGGTCTCCCCACGTTTTATCTCTTCTTTTGTCTTGAATTAGCTTTTCTGCGATTTCCTTTGTTGACACTTTTTGCGTCTGAACAGAACTCTTAAGATTAAAGTTCGAGCATCCAGACGGTTCCGGCGAACTCTCAAAACTTGATTGCATGCCAACGCTCGGCATAGATCTGATTTGATAGCTATATGGTTGCACTTCAGCAGTGATTGCTTGAGATAATAGCTGAGCATCTTCAGCAAACTCACCCTGCCACCTACGCCCTGAATCCTTTAAAACTTGAGTTCCAGTTCGAAAGTATGCTTGACGGTTTTCGAAGACATTCGCTGCATTATTCTCAATGTCATATCTATTAAGTACGGCTTCAATTTTGCCTGAGTCTACAAACTTATCTGCACGAAACTCGCAGTCACGCAATCTCTGTTCAACTGCCGCTATTTCTTTCAGTCCAAGCCCATCTTGAGCCATCAACGCTCGATCACGGTCTCTTAGCTCAACCTTGTTTCCATGAGCAGTAAAAAGCTTGTGCACCCAATACAGGACTCTTTCCTTCGTTTCTTCAAAATCAATATTGAAGTCTGCGCGCTGCTTCGCAAGCAAGGCAGCAGCATCGAGATCGCGCATAAACGCGATCCCAAAATCCTGTACCATCACTACTACCTGCGAGCCCGAAAGCATACCTTGCCTATATTCACGAAACACAATCTCACTGAAGGCTGTCAGTAGTGAAGCCCTCTGTTTCGCTAAACATAACTCACGCGCTTGCAAACAAAGTTGGATTTTTTCAGGCTGCGTATTTTTGTATTCGCCGGACGGTCCCGCGTATTCATCACGCTCAATACAATTATTTTTGCAAGGAATTTCGTATTGAGAGTCTTGAATACGTTTTTTTGGTAACCTTCGCTGCCAATAATAAACAGCGCCTCGACGATAAATGTGTTGAATTTTTTGACACAGCTAAAACCCTTCAAGATTGAGAGTTGAAGCGCGCAAAATCTAATGGCTGAGGATCGCTATGTACGGCAGCTGAGTACTACACTTATGTGCTACATCGAATCTTATGCGAAATATTAATCGCTTAAGTCTCTGTCATATAACGATTTTTAGGAGAAAATGGCTGGGGTGGTAGGATTCGAACCTACGGTACACGATACCAAAAACCGTTGCCTTACCACTTGGCTACACCCCATCGCTGTGTGTGGGGCGGGTTATAGCTTTATGATTTGGAATAGGCAACCACTCAATTTCTTTTTGCTGTGAGAAACTTACAAGTGTTCCACAGGTGAGCATAAAAGCGGATTGCGTGAGTGCTGGAACTGGCGTGCTGCTCTGGGCTTTTGCCTTTGTAATTTCTTATCTGAAACCTGCTTCTCTCATTTCCCAGAGGGGGTAAAACCTCAAGGAATTCTGCCGTTTTGAGGATTTTACCTGTCAGACAGCTCTATCAGGTTGGGTCTGGTTCACCGTTTCCCTTAGGCAATTCCTCCGCTTTATCATCAGGTTGCGCCAGTTTGGAGCGATCTTGTGCAATGAGCATGTAGACATTTGGGACGACGAACAAAGTGAAGAGTGTTCCGATGGACAAGCCAGTCGCAATCACCAGTCCCATGTTGAATCGAGACGCTGCGCCTGCTCCGCTTGCCAGCACCAGCGGGATCACGCCAAGCACCATGGCGGCGGTTGTCATCAGGATGGCGCGCAGGCGGATTTGCAGGGCGCCAATCACAGCTTCACGTTTGGTTGCGCCCTGATTTTCCTGAAGTTCGCGGGCTACCTCTACAATCAGGATACCGTGTTTGGAGATCAGGCCCATGAGCGTGATTATGCCAACCTGCGTGTAGATGTTTATGCTGGCGCCACCCAACCCGATGTTGATGAAGAACAGCGCTCCTGCGATGGACATGGGAACCGAGACAAGAATGATGATCGGGTCGCGGAAGCTTTCGAACTGAGCTGCAAGGGTTAGGAAGATGATGAGCAAGGCAAAGGCAAAGGTGACGACAAAACCGCTGCTTTCCTGCTCAAACTGGCGCGACTGTTGGGCGTAGTCGACATCATAGCTTTCTGGCAGCTCTTCCGCTGCAATTTGTTGCAGGACTTGCAAGGCCTCTGCCAAAGGCACACCAAAGCTGGGTACGCCGGAAAGCGTCATAGAGTTTAGCTGCTGGAAGTGTGGGATGAACTCTGGTGTGACCTGCATATCCAGTGTCGCAACGCTTGAGAGCGGCACGATTGTACTGCGCGGGGCATTGCTGCTTGTGTTCGTTCCTGATGCTCCTGCTGCCGAGGCGCTGGCGGCGGAGCTGGGTGATGAGGTTCCGCTTTGCGCTGTGCTGCTGACAGCTGCACCGCCTGGAGAGGCCGAGCTGTTTGGCACCCGGATATAAGTGTCCAACAGTTGTTCCGGATTGAGGCGGTCATACTGAATGATTTGCGGGATGACCCTATAAGAGCGGCCATCAAAATCGAAGTAGTTGATGTAACCGCCACTCATGAGTGCTGTGAGGGATTGCCCCACATCCTGCAAGGTGAGACCCAGCTCAGCAACGCGGTCGCGGTCGATGTTGATTTTGCCCTGCGGTTTATCGATCTTCAGGTCCTTATCAATGAAGATAAACTTGCCGGTGGCCTGTGCCTTTTCCAGTATTTGAGACCCAACGACATTGAGTTTGTCGACGGGTTGGGTGGTTTTGATGACAAACTGCACAGGCAAACCGCTGCTGCCCGGTAAGGGTGGGTTTTGGAACATCACGGTTTTGAAGCCTGCCACACCTTCCATTGGCGGCTGCATGGCGTATTGCAGCTCAGTGGCGGTCTTGGAGCGTTCGTCCCATGGAGTGAGCAATACGCCTGAGAGTACGCTGGAGGACAGCACCAGTTGAAACACGCCTTCAACCTCGGAATATTTCCGGGCGATGCGATAGATCTCTTCTGTGTAGAGCATTTTTTGTTGCAGGGTGGCCGAAGGTGCTGGCGTTGACTGAGCTAAAACTAGGCCCTGATCCTCCTGCGGGGCCAGCTCTTGCTGTGAGGTGGAATAGAGCACTGGAATACTGGAGAGGATCAGGAAGGCAAAGGTGAGAACGACAGGCCTGTTGTCCAGCGATGCTTCCAAAGCACGCAAGTAGCGTTTGCGGAACCGGTCGTAGATATCATCCACCGTACGGGTCAGCGCATCATCCCACCCAGAGGTCTTCTCTGATCTTGCTTTGAGGATCTTGGAGCTCATCATGGGTGTCAGGGTGAGCGCGACAATTGCTGAGATGGTCACCGAGCCAACCACTGTGAAAGCAAATTCTGTAAAAAGAGCACCCGTCAAACCGCCCTGAAAGCCGATGGGGGCATACACCGCGACAAGAACGACCGTCATCGCCAGAATGGGTCTGCCGAGATCTTGCCCGGCTTGAACGGCAGCCTGAAACGGCGTGCTGCCTTCCGAGATGTGTCGTTCTACATCCTCCACCACGATAATCGCATCATCCACCACAAGGCCGATGGCAAGCACCAAGGCAAGGAGCGTGAGCAGATTGATGGAGTATCCCAAAACCAGCATGATGAAGAAGGTGCCGATCAGCGATAGCGGGATCGCGATGATGGGGATGGCAACTGTGCGTGGGGAGCCAATGAAGAGGAAGACCACAAACGTCACGATCACCAATGCTTCGAGAAGGGCACTGATCACCTCATCAATTGCTGCGTTGATGAAGAGACCAGAGTCGTAGACGATCCGTGCTTCCAGCCCCGGAGGCATGGCATTTTGGACTTTGGGCACGACCTCGCGCACCTGATCCAGCATGGCAAGTACGTTTGCAGCTGGCGCGGCCTGCACCCCAATGTACACTGCTGCCTTACCGGAATAGAGCACGGCCAGATCATAGTCTTCAGACCCCAGCTCCACCCTGCCCACATCACGCAGGCGAATGATTGCGCCATCGCTTTCTGCCACAACAAGCTGACGGAAATCTTCAACATCAGTCAGGTTGGTGTTGGCTGTGAGTTCTACCTGCACCATCTGGCCCTTGGTGTTGCCCACACCGGAGATAAAGTCATTGCGAGCCAGAGCATTGGCGATGTCCGTGCCGGTGAGGCCATAGGCGGCCAGTTTATCCGGATACAGCCAGGCACGGATTGCAAAGCGTTTTTCACCGTAAAGCTCTGCGGTTTGCACTCCGTCGATCGCCTGAATTTGTGGCTGGACAACACGGACGATGTAATCCGTGAGCTGATTGCGGTCGATTACATCAGAGGTGAAACCAATGTACATGGCGTCGATGGTCTCACCGATTTGAATGGTGAGCACCGGGTTTTGCGTTTCCTGGGGAAGCTGGTCCAGAACCGAGCTGATCTGGGTGTTGATCTCCGTGAGGGCTTTGTCTGCATCGTAGTTGAGCACAAGATTGACCGTGATGGTGCTGACTGTGCTGGCACTGGTCGAGGTCATGTAGTCAATGCCGTTGGCCTGCGCGATGGCTTCTTCCAGCGGGGTGGTGATGAAGCCCGCGACAGTCTCAGCGCTAGCACCGAACAAGGTGGTTGAGATGGTGATGACGGCGTTTTCCGTCTTTGGGTACTCCAACACCGGCAGCAAGAAGATTGCGCGCAAGCCCAGCGCCAAAATCATCAGGCTGATGGTGGAGGCCAGAACGGGGCGACGAACATAGATTTCTGTGAAACTGTTCATGGCCCACCTATTGCTCTACGGGTTTCGGGTCAGGGTCATTGAGTGGCAGCACGGAGTTGTCGATGACGACCTTGGATCCATTGCGCAGTTTGAGCTGCCCTGCGCTCACCACCAGTTCATCCACCTTAAGGCCTTTTGAAATCACGATTTGGTCGCCTCGTTTTGCACCGGTCTCGATGAAGCGCTGCTTGGCGGTGTAGACAGGTTTGTCCATGTGCTTTTCGTCGGTCTTGGTCAGCACATAAACGGTGATGCCGTAAGAGTTGTAGGTGATGGCCGTTTGCGGCACTGTGACCTGCTCTTTTGGCGCTGATATCACCGTTTGCACATCGACAAACATGCCCGGGATCAGCTCTTTGTTTGGATTTGCAAAGCGGCCACGCACTCTGGCGTTGCCGTTGTTGATGTCGACCTGCGCATCTATGGCAACCACTTTGCCTTTGATGGACTGGTCCGGATAGGTATCAGCCGAGACCTCAATTTCCTGATCACGTTTGATGGTGCCCAGAAAGCGCTGGGGTATGTAAAAATCAACGAAGAGATCATCAAGTTGCTGAAGGTTGACGTAGGGCTGGGCCACATTGAGATACTGGCCAACGCTAACCTGCCGGATACCCAAACGGCCTGAGAATGGAGCGCGGATGTTTTTCTTGGCAATGATCGCAAGCTGGTTTTGCACTTGTCCCTGAAAGTCTTTCAGGCTCGACCAGTCGGAATCGATCTGCTGTTTGCTGACAGCGTTGACTTTGTACTGCTTCAGGTCTCTGTCCAGCGTTTGACGCGCCAGAGTTTCTTGAGCTTGCAAGGATTTTAGTTGCGCAATCTCCTGTGTGGTATCCAACTCAATCAGCAGCGCGCCTTTCTTGACATCCTCACCCGATGCGAAGTTGATATGGGTTACCGTGCCAGGAAGCTCAGGCGACAAATCTGTTCCCATGATTGCCACAAGCGTGCCAACTGCCGAGACTTTTTCGGTCCAGAGTTGTTTGGTGGACTTGTAGGAGGAGACTGTTTCGATCTTGTTTTGCAGACCGGATACGATTTTCCCAAGTACTCTGGATTTGTAAAGCTGGAACCCATAGAGCCCACCAAACGCTATGCCGACGCAAATCAACATAATGATCATGTGTTTTTTGGTGTTGGTTTTTTTGCGTTCACTCATGGCTGGTTCACCGGCTGGATCTGTTTGCGATTGAACGGCGGGACAGCCGAGATGATGGTCAGAGGTCTTCCATCCCTTATTGGTGCCGCATTGGGGCGGTTCCACCACCCTCCACCGAGTGCAAAGAACAGGGCGACAGTGTCTGTGAAGCGTACGGCTTGTGCCTGCACCAGATTTATCTTTGCTTGTTGGTAGGTTTGGACTGCAAGCAGCAGTGTTGTGAGGTCGATTGCGCCCAGATTGTATTGTTGCTGTGTCAGGCGCAGGCTCTTTCTTGCAGAGCGTTCGGCAGCCAGACTAGCTTTCAGGGCACGGGCATCATTCTTCAAAGCGCTGATCGCGTTGGAGGTGTCGCCAAATGCGGTCAGCACAACATTGCGATAGCTTGCGGCGGAAGCCTCAAAAGCTGCAACGGCGGCTTTGCGTTGACTGTTGAGCGCTCCGGCATCAAACACGGTTTGGGCTGCGGAAGTTGTGATTTGCCATGCGCCTGTTCCAGAAAAGAACAAGCGGTTGAATACTTCGGAGTCGTTGCCCGCATTCCCGGTAATCTTGAAACTCGGGAGCTGGTTGGCTAGTGCAACACCGATGTTGGCGCTGGCTTGCCAGAGTTGCGCCTCAGCAGAGCGGATATCTGGCCTTCGCGCGACCAGCTCTGAAGGCAGGCTTAACGGTAGTTTTCTTGGCAATTTCAGATCAGAAAGATCAAACTCCTTTACGATATCCTGAGTGGGGTAGAAGCCACCCAGCGTTTTGATCTGATTTTTCTGCACCACCAATTGTTGTTGGAGTGGTGGCAAAGTTGCTTTGGTTTGCTCCAGCGTTGCCAGCTGTTGCAGGACCTGACTTTCATCCACACCACCTAACCTGAACTGCGCTTGCAGGATGGAGAGTTGCCGCTGTTGTACCTTGATGATTTCTTCAGTCGCACGAATCTGCCCTCTGAGGGAGGCTTCCAGAATTACTGCATTCAACAGATTGGATGTGAGCGTCAGATGCGCTGCCTCAACCTGAAACTGCGAGTACTGAATGTTGGCGACTTGTGACTCGATGTTCCGGCGTGTGCCGCCCCAGACATCAAGCGTATAGGAGATGGCCAATGACAAGCTGTAGGTCGTGAAGAAGGGGTTCAGGTTCGCAACAATTTCACTCGCCCCGCCGCCACCAATAGGGAACTTCTGCCTGTTACGGCTTGCATTGCCGGTGACGGTTGGGTAGAGCCCAGCGCCAGCCACGTAGGCATTTTCCTGTGCCTGTCTGAGATTGGCTTCAGCTTGAGCAATTGTGGGACTGTTGGCGACTGCAAGGCTGACATACGTGTTAAGAGCATTCGACTCGAACAGCTCCCACCACTCTCCCGGCAGGTCTCTTTGAGTAGAGAAGTTCTGCGAGGCTCCACCCTGAATGTCAGCGGACACAGTCGCACCGGGATCATTGCGGGTAAACTTGGCTTCTGGTGAGAGCTCTGGCCTTTTGAAATCCGGGCCTACCATGCAGGCTGACAGCAGGAAGAACAGCATAAGAGAGGAACGCCGACACACCGTAGGCGCAGGAGAACTCCTCGTCTTGCTGCAAAACCCGAACCAGACACTCAACAGTGGTGCTCCAATGACCTGTATCTTTTATTGGCGGAGAACGAAGCTGTACGCACACTCAAACACTGGCCAAGAACACGGCTGACCTAAGGGTACTTGATGCTGATTTTGCAGGTCAAACACGCTTGTGGTGTGTGCCGGGTTATCCCACGCTAATGGCGTGAGGCATCCTATTTTACCTAGTTATATTAACTAGTTAGACTGCATATTCCATGAAGGCCACTCTTAGTGCAGGTCTGTGACACGCTCAGAAATCATGGAGAGGAGCAGTTTCTCATAGGCATCAATTGCACGTTCCTGAGAGAAATCACGTGCTCTGGTCGCCAAAGTGTCGTCGGATCTATCGCACTTCACTGCTGCGAGGATCGCTTCTGATAGTTTGTCTGCGTCACCTGATGGAACGAGCCAGCCATTGCGGACATCGCTCAACACTTCACGGGCACCTGCGCCGCTGTCGAGCGCAATGATGGGTGTTCCCAAGGCCATTGCCCGCACCAGTTCTCCGGACACGCTGTCTTGCTGAGATGTTGAGACGTACACGTTGGCCGCTCTCAGGAACCTCTCCGGCTTGGTGACTTCACCCGGCATGGTGACGATATCATCGAGCGCCAAATTGGAAGCCAGCAGCTGGAGTTCTTCCTGCTCCTCTCCCTTGCCCAACAGATACGCCCGCAGATTATCCTTGTAACGGCTGAGCGCCATGGCGCGGAGGAGTTGGTGATGGGCATGGCGACTGGACGGGGCCCCGACACTTATCACCTTGCTGGTGCCGTGGGTTTCGAACCACTCCTCTTCAATCGGCTCTGCTGCCGTTTCAAACACATTCATTTCAACAAGAGGATTGTAGATGACACTGATCTTTTCTTTGGGCACCTGCTCGCAAAGATCAACGACATGTTCGATAGACTTGAGCGTACAAATCACCCGCTCTGCTTCGCGATAAATCAACGGGACTGCTATGGTGGCTGCGCTCTTTTGGGTTTTCAGTGCAAGACGATCTGAAATGGTAACCGATGAATGGAGCGTGATCGCCACAGGCACCTTCAAACGCGAGCGTGTTTTGACGGCGGACAAGCAGGCTATGTTGCTGCCTGTGCCGTGAGAGAGAATAATATCCGGCTTCTCTTTTTCGACCAGTCTGGCAACGCCTGCTGCAGCTGCGGCGGCTCTGGCCTTTTCCAGAAAGACCGGTGTAATTCGTGGTGAGTAGTGGGAAAGATCTCTTGGTTTGCCCGTCAGGGTGATCAGAGTGATGTTGTGTTGACGCGCAGCAAGGCCGTTGGAGACCACCTCGGTGATCTCAGTAATGTCTTCATCAAGGAAGCTTTCCTGTACTATAAAGAGCTTCATGACGCGCCCCCGGCCCACCGGTCGAACAGATGCGCCTCCAGACACTCGAAAATCTGGTTTTAAGAGCACGCACCGAAGCTCAATCTAGAAATCTACGGTGTTGTTCTCAATCTGGTTGATTTGATACCCGATTATCTCCCAATGCATTTATCAGGGTAATTCCTTACTTGGCACCCTATCTCCTGCCTATCTGGATCTGTCTGCACAAGCTTAGTGGTTTTAGTGGTTTCTACCGTGGGTATGAAAAAGAATCACATTGCTGCAGCACAATGCTTTTTTCTGCATCCCAGTGTTGATTTGCCCTTTAAAAATTAGGTGCTCCCGCCTATTGTGCGCGGCAGCAAATTCAGTTCAAACGTGTAGATTAAGCCTCCTATGAACACCAAGGCCAACTATGTGCTCACCCTTTCCTGCGGAGACAGAAAAGGGATCGTAGCAGCGGTTGCAAACTCAATCGCTTCTCAAAACTGCAACATCTGTGAAAGCGCTCAGTACGGCGATGCAGAGACAGATCGTTTTTTTATGCGCATCTCTTTCAACGCACCGGACGGAATGACCAAAGAACAGTTTGAAGAGGGCTTTGGCCCTGTTGCAACGGGCTATGGTTTTGACTGGAAGGTGCACGATCTTTCCAAGAAGCCTCGTGTTCTGGTGCTGGTCTCACAGATGGGGCACTGTCTGAACGACCTGCTCTACCGCAACTCCACTGGCCAGCTGCCGATGGACCTTGTGGCGGTTGCTTCCAACCACACCAAGTATCAGTCCCGCGTTGAGCATGAGCAGATTACCTTTCACTATCTGCCAGTGACCAAAGAAACCAAAGCGGAACAGGAAGCCCAGATTGTTGATCTGGTAGAGCGCGAAAACATCGATCTGGTGGTGCTGGCGCGTTACATGCAGATTCTCTCCAATGAGCTCTGTGAGAAGCTTGCGGGCAAGGTGATCAATATCCACCACTCTTTCCTGCCAAGCTTTATAGGTGCAAAACCGTATCACCGGGCCCATGCACGCGGCGTCAAGATGGTTGGTGCCACCGCGCATTATGTAACCGCAGACCTTGACGAAGGACCAATCATCGAGCAAGACGTGAGCCGGGTTGAACACTTCCATTCGGTGAACGAACTCATCGCCCAGGGGCGTGATACGGAAAGTCAGGTTCTTGCTCGCGCTGTCCGCTATCATCTGGAGCACCGAATTCTCCTTAACGGTGACCGTACCGTGATCTTTAAATAGGACTTGCCATGAGTGAGGCTCTTATTATCGACGGCAAAGCCATTGCTGCATCTGTCACCGACGAGATTGCTGCACGTGCTGCACGCCTTGAATCTGAGACAGGTATTAAGCCGGGTTTGGCTGTTGTGATTGTGGGTGAAGACCCTGCCAGTCAGGTTTATGTACGCAACAAGGGCCGAACCGCAAAAGCATGTGGTTTCAACTCCGTCACACACACGCTATCAGCTGATGTGAATGAGGAAGAGCTTCTGACTCTTGTGACATCACTGAACGAAGATGACACCATTCACGGTATTCTGGTTCAGTTGCCTTTGCCAAAGCACATCAGTGAAAATAAGGTCCTCGATCTCATTAAGCCTGAGAAAGACGTCGACGGTTTCCACCCGATCAATGTTGGCCTGCTGGGCAGCGGCAATACAGACCGTGCGCTTGTACCATGCACCCCTGCTGGCAGCGTGTTGCTGGCAAAGAAAGCGCTTGGCGATAATCTTTCCGGCAAAACCGCTGTGATCGTCGGGCGCTCCAACATTGTTGGCAAGCCGATTGCTCAGCTGCTGTTGCAAGAGCACTGCACGGTGACGATTGCTCACTCCCGCACCAAAGATCTTCCTGATGTGGTTCGTTCTGCAGATATTGTTATTGCTGCCGTGGGACGTCCGCAGATGATCAAGGGCGACTGGTTGAAGCCGGGCGCGACTGTCATTGACGTGGGCATCAACCGCATTCCAGCGCCTGAAAAGGGCGAAGGCAAAACCCGTCTGGTGGGCGATGTGGCGTTTGATGAAGCACTCGGTCACACAGCTGCAATCACCCCGGTTCCGCGTGGTGTCGGGCCTATGACCATCGCAATGCTGATGAGCAATACCCTGACTGCTGCACGCCGTTTGATGGGGCTGGACGAAGAACCGCCGCTCTTTGAAGCCCTGAACAGCTAAACCATTCCGCCAGACAAGCAGACACTCCTTGTTTTCCGGTTTGCCTGTTCAGTTAAAATAGATCCATAGATAAGGCTCCGAAGCACCTTCGGGGCCTTTGTTATTTGTAGTAGCGATCCAATTCAGATCACGTCTGCAGTTTGTTTTATTTGCATTCCCCCACCCTAATGTTCCTTTCAGCACATCTCAGATGTTGGCAACTCGCTAGCTTCCTCTCAAGCAACGTAATTGAGGGGATGCACGATGCATCATGTGGACCGTATCGTCCCAGTTATTCGCGAGACGCTTGGTCTGCCGGAGTTGAAGTTTGACGAAGCCGGGCATGTGGACCTGCTTTTTGAGGACAGCTTTTCTGGTGTCTTGAGCCGCATTGACGGCAACAATCTGGAATTCAGTTTCTATCTGCCGGGTCTGGACATCAACCAACCCCACATCCTGAAAGCAATGCTTGCTGCCAACTGTCTTGGCACATCGACCGCAGCCGGACGTCTGGCCATTGATGAAGACAAGATGCAGGCACTTTATTGCGAGCGCTGGTGCCTCTCTGACGTGCAGGAGGACACAGTTCCTGAGCGCCTGATCGATGCCGTTTCAACGGCTGCCTTCTGGCTTACTGAGGGCACAAACACCTTACTTCAGAATGACTTCGTATAAACGCGTAGCAACACATTTGAGTGCTGAAAAGAACAGAATAGCTGCAAGAGGAATACTAGTCTGATCTTAACAGCAGGAAATATTTAAGCAGAAAGATTCGTCTGCTTCAGAAAAGTCGAGATAGCAATGCGTCAACTACTGGATGAACTCTTCAACGAGATCGGGCGAAGGATTGGGCTTGATGGACTGTGTTTGGATGAAGACAACACGCTCTTGCTTGGACTGGAGCAAGAACTCTTCATGACTGTTCAGTGGCGCGATGAGACGCAGACGCTCTTGTTTAATGCAGTGTTGTGTACGCAGCCTTGCGATGATCAGGAGAAGATGAAGGCCCTGATGCAGACGAACTGTGTTCTCACACACGGACACGGCATGAGCTTCAACCTTGATCCGGCGACAGACCATATCAACCTGTCTCAAGTGGTTAGCATTACCGACAAATCTTCCTTCACGCTGCAAGAAAAGCTGGACCTGTTCATTAGCACCTCTGCTGCCTGGCATGAGCGATTGAACAGCACTGCTCCTCTTCAAATGGACTGGCAACATTCTGCCAGTGTTGCAGCCGAGTCTTCTTTTGAAACTTTGGGTATGAGAGTATGACCAATATTAGCCTTTCACATTTTCAAAGCGCAGCCGAAAGCGCTGCTATTAGCGGTAACCTGAACCAGAAGCTGACTGTTACAGACGGCGGCGATCTGCAAACCCGTGAGGCCAGTTCCACACTTGCTGGGAAGCTTGTTTCCTGGCACAAACTGAGCTCTTCTGAAGGCACTGCCAAAGCTCAGGATCAGGGCGCATTCCGCACTGCACTGCAAGATAAGTTTGGCAAGGAGCTTGGTGATCAAGCTTACAAACACGCCTGCACAGCTTGCGGTTACACCGATGGCAAAGCCCACAGCCTAACGGCCGAGCAGATTACAACTGGCATTGATTTCGCTGTAAGGCATAAGCATGAAGCCGAAGCACAGAACAAGAGCATTATTGAATATTTTAAACAGAACCCAGAGCAGTTGTTGACCGTTGGTCTAACCCGCGTAAATGGCAGCAAAAACGAGATCAACAAGCTGATTGCGAACAGGACGTCCCAGGACTTTGATAACAACGTGCATGGCAAAGTAGAGCACGAGCTGGCGGGTGCGTTTAAGCAGAACCTCAGAGATAACATGAGTGACACTGAGTTAGCGAAGGTGTTGGACTTCGTGAAAAGTTATGATCCAGTCCTCGAAAATCTGCCTGCGCTGAATGGGTTACCAGAAATGGTGCAAGACACAGTAAAGTTTTCTGCGATGATCGCGAACAAAGCAGATGTTAACAAAATGCAACCCTCAAACCTTTCCATCGTATTTGGCCCTAATGTCGTAAAAGATGATAGCTTAGCCCCTATGGAGCAAATTGGTCTCATTGAGGTTGGAAACAAATTCTTTGCTGCGTTGGTTGAACGCGAGCTGCCTGACGATTACTATTTACGTATACCGAAAAACGATTAAACAAAAAAGGCCGCTGAGAGGAGAACTCAGCGGCCTTTTTTCTATTTCTCTGGCTGGATTACTTGCTTAGTTTTTCAGCCATGATCTGGATTGTTTTGACATATACGCCAGCACGGTTCCAAGAGCGGATCACCTCATAGTTAGGTGTGCCCGGTCCCCAAGGTTGACCCGGTCGCCAGCCGTAAGACATGAGGAAGTGCGCGGTGGAAGCCAAAGTATCTGAGGTGTTGTACAGCAGATCCCGTTTGCCATCGCCGCTGTAATCAATCGCGAACTTGATGTAGGAAGATGCGAGGAACTGAGTCTGACCCAACTCACCTGCCCAAGCTCCCTTCATTTCGCTCGGCTTCAAGTCGCCCTTCTGGACGATGAGCAGCGCATGATAGAGCTCGTTGCGGAAGAAATCAGCACGGCGGCAATCATAAGCCAACGTTGCTAAAGAGCGTATGGTGCTCATGTTGCCTATGCCACGACCATAGCCAGTCTCAAGACCCCAGATGGCGGTGATGATCTCACGCGGAACGCCAAATTCGTTCTCGATGCGATTGAAAAGCCGATCGTGCTTTTTCATCAACTTGCGGCCCTTATTAATGAGCGCATTGTTGACGCGGAGCTTGTAAAACTCGTCGAAGCTGAGTTTGAAAGATTTCTGGTTCCGGTCATACCCAATCACCTTGCGGTTATAGGTTATGCCATTCAAGGATCTGTTCAAAGTTGCCTTTGAAATGCCCTGAGACTGGAGTGTCTTTTTATAGGACGCCAACCAGCGGTCAAAGCCCGCCCCTGTATCGCCACAGGTTGCAGCTTGAGCAGAAGACACGCCTAGCAAAACCAGACCAGCGCCAAGTAATAGCCCGGCTTTTCTGGTTTTGAACTTAACCTTGTCAATAAATGATTCGAACACCCCAAACTCCTGCATGTTCACTAAGCAATTTTGATCGTTCTAACGAATAAAAGTAGCCAAATTGGCGGATAACTGAAAATTTTTGCAGTCCTAATATATTTATTCGCATTTTAACCTTGATCCTAACACCGGCATGTGTCCAACTAAAGGCCGTACACATAACTGTTTTCAACATGCCTGATCGTTTTGGACAACCTATAGGCGCATAATTAAGGACAAGCTAACACTTAGCTGGACTTACGCAGGGGAAGTTATGCACTTAGACGTTCACCTCAATGAGGTGAGTCTCCAGGTTGGGATTTAGTGGTGAAGACGGACTTGGGGACAGGGCAACGTAAAGGTTTCCCATTGGGATATAACGGAGGAATGGGTATGAAATCCATCAAAACCATCGCTGCAACTGCAGTATTGGCAGCAGCAATGAGCACAACTGCTATGGCAGCGGACTTTAAGCCTGCAGTTATCTTTGACATGGGCGGCAAATTCGACAAGTCATTCAACGAAGCTGCCTATAATGGTGCTGAGGCTTTCAAGGCTGAGACCGGTATCGAGTATCGCGAATTTGAGATCTCCAACGCTTCCCAGCGTGAGCAAGCTCTTCGCAACTTCGCTCGTCGTGGCATGAACCCAATCGTAGCGATGGGCTTTGCGCAGGCTGCTCCAGTTGAAAAAGTTGCTAAAGAATTCCCAGATGTCAGCTTTGCTATCATCGACTCTGTTGTAGATCTGCCAAACGTACGTTCTGTTGTCTTTAAAGAGCAGGAAGGTTCTTACCTTGTTGGTATGATGGCAATGCTCGCATCCGAGACCGGCAAGGTTGGCTTTGTGGGCGGCATGGACATTCCGCTGATCTCCAAGTTCTCCTGTGGTTACAAGCAGGGCGCACTAACCACCAACAAAGACGGTGAAGTCTTCGCAAACATGACTGGTACTACTCCAGCTGCATGGAACGATCCGGTTAAAGGTGGTGAGCTTGCTAAGTCTCACTTCGCACGTGGCGCAGACGTAATCTTTGCTGCTGCTGGCGGTACCGGCCTTGGTGTTCTTCAGGCAGCTGTTGATGAAGACAAGAAGTTCATCGGCGTTGACTCCAACCAGAACCACCTGGCTCCAGGCAAAGTGCTGACCTCCATGGTTAAGCGCGTTGACGTAGCTGTTGCAAATGCATTCATGGATGCAAAAGAAGGCAACTTCACAACCGGCATCCAGTCTCTTGGTCTTGCTGAAGACGGTGTTGGCTATGCAATGGACGAAAACAACGCTCCACTGGTTAGCGAAGAAATGAAAGCAGCTGTTGAAGCAGCTCGCGCAGACATCATTTCCGGCAAAATCACCGTTCATGACTACATGAGCGACATGGCTTGCCCATACTAAGATTTGCTTAGTATGCTGGCTTAGGTCAGATATTAGCCCCTGCCTGAATACTGGCAGGGGCTTTTTTATGCTTTACCCCACCATTGGCCTTGGGGCTTGTATCTCTTCCAGATGTTCGATTGATGCTTTCAGAAGAGATATCGCTTCTTCAAAGTGCTTATGATGCGCAATCGTTGACGGGCTGACCCGCAATGCGTTGATGTCTGTGCGCGGCATAGCCTGAAAATTGCGATGTGACAGCACTTCCACGCCTCTCAAAAGAGCCGCTTGCGCCACCAGCTCCGCACTTTGCTGTTGGGGGAGTTGCAGCCATGTGAAGAGTTTCTCCTCGCCGCCTTGCAGCGTGTTGTCCGGAAACACCTCTTTTATGTACTGATAGCGCTGTCTGAGAACTTCTCGTTTTCTTTGCAGTGTTTCTTGCAGTTCCCCACCTGTAATCCATCTGGACACGATCTCTACATTGAGCGGAGCCGCCATCCATGTGCTTTCGCCGATGGCGTTGGCAAAAGCCGTTTTGACATTGCCCGGAACATGAATATAGCCGGTGCGCAACCCGGCTGACATGACTTTGGACGGGGAGCCAACCAGGACAGTGTTCTCGGGCACCAGCTCCAGAAAGCTCTTCTGCTTGCTGGAAATGAAGGGCGTATAGGGATCGTCCTCAATGACAGTGAGGTTGTGCTTTTCAATCACAGTTGCCAGTCGCTGGCGCTCGCCGTTACTCAATGTATGAGTTGTCGGATTTTGTGCGTTCGGTATCAGAAAGACGCCGCGGATATCATGTTTGGTGCAAGCATCCTCCAGCGCCTCACCAGACATAGACCCCATATGCCCGTTCTCATCCCGTTCAGCTTCGATAGGTACAATTTGCAGGCCCAGAGCCGGGAGAACAGACAGAATGGGCGGATAGATCATCTCGTCTACTGCAATGGCATCGCCTCGGTTGAACATAGCCAACATGGCGATCTGAATGCCGTGTTGCGCCCCGCATGTAACCAGTGTCTGGCTGGCATTTGCCGGAGCGCCATAAAACTCTGAGAGAAACTGAGCGCCTATCTCCCTATGATAGAACGTTCCCTCAGACGGGCCATATTCGTTCAGGGAGTTGACCAGAGGATCATCGCTCAATTCCCTGAGCATTTGCCCCAGATCTGGGTTCAGGTGAGCGAGGCCTAAATTGCGAGCTAAATCATAGCTCTGAATGCCTTCGGTGTTGGGCATCAGCATCAGCGGTGAATGCACATTGGCGGTCTTGGCAACGAATGTACCCCTGCCCGTTTCTCCCCGCACCAGCTTTCTGCGCTCAGCCTCGGCATAAGCCCGCGTGATTGTACCAAGCGTTACGCCGAGCTGATAGGCAAGCTCGCGTTGAGGCGGAAGCTTGTCACCTTCCACAAGGCGGCCAGTTTGAATGTCTTGCTCCAAAGCCATTGCAATACTTAGGTATTTTGGACTTGTGAGTTTGTTTGGGTCAGGCTTCCACATTGTATTCATAACAATAAAGAGGTTGATAGATACGATCGATACAATAATTTAGCACATCGTGTAGATTGTATCAATTGACTGGAATAACAATATGGATTGGGCAACACTCAGCGCATTCGCGATTTTTGTAGCCATTATGACCGGCACTCCGGGGCCGGGAAACCTCACCTTCATGGCGATTGGTGCCAGCGCGGGTTATCGCACTGCTTTTCCGGTTATCATTGCGGCAGAGCTGGGCAGCCTTCTGCTCAACCTCTGTGTGGCTTTCGGACTGGGACAGTTGATGGCTCGTGGGGGACTGATGGTCAACGCATTCAAGTTTGCCTCCATGGCCTACATGACCTATCTGGCCTGGCGCATTGTGCAGTTGAACATCAAGCCAAAAGGCGAAGTTAGCTTGCCGACATTTTGGGAAGGTTTGCTCATTCACCCACTTAGCCCCAAAACTTGGGCAATGAGCCTGGTGGCATTTACCAGCTTCTTCGCGGCCAATGGTATGGGGCTTTATGAGAATGCTGCCATCCTGACAGCTGGTTTCTTGATCGGCGGAATGATCTCTCACAGTGTGTGGGCAATGGTTGGGGTTTCAATTCTTAAGGTGATTGGCGAAGGCGTTTTGATGCGCGGCATTACAATAGCTATGGCTATCGCGATGCTTGCAGCAACTGCATGGTCCTTGCTTCTCTAATTGTTTTCACTGGTGGCGCGAGGCAAGCGCTGCCAGTGTTCCTTCCAATATACGTTCCACTTTAGGGCGGTCTGCCCGCTCCATGATGCCGATAATAGGTGCCTGCGTTT
Organism: Pseudovibrio sp. Ad5; assembly: GCF_001623095.1. NCBI lineage: Bacteria > Pseudomonadati > Pseudomonadota > Alphaproteobacteria > Hyphomicrobiales > Stappiaceae > Pseudovibrio > Pseudovibrio sp. Ad5. Next base: position 105,367 of record NZ_LMCH01000002.1, read on the forward strand.
TACCCTCGTGATCCAGAATAGTCGCACCGCGGGCAAACTCTCCACCTGTTTCAACGAGTACGCCGCAAACAATGGTTCGGGCTATGACCTCAGAGTCCAACAGGGCAGCAGCGGCCAATGGATCAGGCAGGATGAGAAGGTCTTCGTGGTACCACGTCTTGCCACGCTCTCGCATAAACGTACACATATGCTCTGCAAACTTGGCTGGTATCGTGTCCCCCAAACGTTCAAATATACCATCGACCACATCCCCCGGGAGGGCATCATGGAGGCTTGGTTCCCATGGAATGAGCGTTGTGTTGATCGCCTGCGAAAACACTGCTTTTGCCGCTTCCGGATCGCAGAGGATGTTGAATTCAGCGGCAGGCGTAACGTTGCCGCGTCCGTGGCAGGTTCCACCCATAGACCAGATGCGATCAACTCCTTCGACCAGATCCGGCTCCTCGCGCAAGACTTCTGCCAGATTTGTGAGTGGTCCAATGGTCAAGATCTGAAGCTTTGGCCCACCCAGCGCAGCTTTGCGCAGAACATCCCGGAGAGCATTGTGTGCTGTCTCACCTGAATGCCTCAGGAGGTGTTGAGGGCGTTCCACACCGCCTAACCCGTCTGGCCCATGAACATAAACAGCATCAATACGCTCGCCGGAAATTGGATCAGAGGCGCCTTTATGGACGGGAATGTCTGCATTGCAGATGGCGAGCGTGTCCAGAATGTTCTTTGTTGCCTGCTCCAGATCGACATTGCCGAATGTAGTCGTGATGAAGTCTATCTTCTTGCCTGAGCCGATGAGCATCATGAGTGCGATGGCGTCGTCAACACCGCCATCCGTGTCCACTGCAAAAACAAAATTATCCGGCACGTCATTCTCCTGGCACGCCTTGTTGGCAGTGCATATCCATCAATCAAACTCAGTTTCAGCATTCTGCGTTGGTGAGCAAGCCCTCGTTTCCTCAGGTCTTCAGGCCACCCTGCTGCCACCCGTTTGCCGAGGACGATACCACGAAGGGTTATTCAAATGATTTAACTGCACATTTGTTAAACTCAGTCGGCTTGCAATATCCCCCTAGGGGGGATAATAGTGAGACATGACTGAAAAGCACACACACCAGTCCCATCCGGGAATTGTTAATCGCTTAAAACGCGCTGACGGGCACCTCAAATCCATTATTGGGATGATTGAAGATGGTCGCCCATGTGTGGAAATAGCTCAGCAACTTCATGCAGTTGAGAAGGCTGTCATGCAGGCAAAGAAGACCCTGATCTACGATCATCTCGATCATTGCCTTGATGACACAGTCAACAATCCGGATGCAAATTCCGAGCAAACGATTGAAGAGTTCAAAGCAATCTCCCGTTACCTCTAGGGGGATATAGTCAACTCAAGAAAACAAGAAGCCAAAGGAGTTTCCGCGTGCTGTCTGTACTCGCGAACCGAACCTATCGCCACCTGTTTCTTGCTCAAGTCATTGCCTTGTTTGGTACTGGTCTTGCCACTGTCGCCCTGAGTCTTCTTGCGTTTAACATCGCCGGAGAAGACGCCGGTTCAGTGCTTGGAACTGCCTTTGCGATCAAGATGATTGCCTATGTTGGGCTGGCCCCGATTGCAGCTGCGTTTGTTCAACGGTTGCCGCGACGTGCTGTGCTGGTGGGGCTGGATCTCATCCGTGCAGCGGTTGCTCTTGCGCTGCCGTTTGTGACTGAGATCTGGCAGATCTATCTACTTATTTTTGTGCTGCAGTCCGCTTCCGCAGCTTTCACGCCCGCATTTCAAGCGGTTATTCCTGACGTGTTGCCAGAAGAGAAAGACTACACCAACGCTTTGTCATTGAGCCGCCTTGCTTATGATCTTGAGAACCTGCTCAGCCCGACGATTGCGGCTGGCTTGCTGCTGGTGATCAACTTTCATGGGTTATTTGGTGGCACGGTGATCGGTTTCCTCGCCTCTGCAGCTCTTGTCGTTTCCGTCACCTTGCCAAAGCTCAAACCTGTTGAGAACCAGCGCACAGTCAAACGCATGACGCAAGGCACTCGTATCTATCTCAGCACCCCTCGCCTGCGCGGAATGCTTGCTGTTTATCTGGCTGTCGCAGCTGGCGGGTCCATGGTGATTGTGAATACGGTGGTGATTGTACAAGGCACGTTTGGCCTGCAAGCTGATGATGTTGCCATTGCTCTAGCTTGTTTTGGCGCAGGCTCCATGATTACAGCACTCAGCCTTCCTAAAGTTCTGGAGCGTTTTAAAGACAGAAGCGTCATGATCTTGGGCGCCAGTGTCATGGCCGTCTGCCTCAGCTTCGGGTTTATGTTGAGCAGCTTTACGCAATTGTTGCCGCTCTGGTTCCTGATGGGCCTTGGTTATTCTGCTGCACAAACACCCTCAGGCCGGGTTTTACGACGCTCTGCGAGAGGTGGAGATCTTCCGTCGGTGTTTGCAAGCCAGTTTGCGCTCAGCCATGTATGCTGGCTGATTGGCTATCCAATGGCTGGCTGGGTTGGTGCTCGTCTGGGCATACCGATCAGCTTTCTTTTCATGGCGGTACTGGCGTGGATCAGCGTTTTCGCTGCAATGCTGCTGTGGCCGAGCAAGGATGCAAAGAAGTTGCGACATTCCCACGAGGACCTGCCAGACAATGATCCTCATTGGTCAAAGGGCGTCGACAAGGTAGGCAAGAGCCACGTGCATGAGTTCAAGATTGACGACCTACACACACGATGGCCTAGCAGCCTATAAAGCAGTTGTTGCTCAGAGACGGCCCAGCCGCATTGCGATGGGCCAACTGATCTTGCGGAGTTGCTGAGGATCTCCCCAAAGGCTGGTCAACTCTTTTGCAAAGCTTTCCATCAGGCTTTGCTTGCCAGCCTTTGCCGCTGCTTTGACAGAGGACCACGTGCGCACGTAGCCGAGGAACTGCTCCAGCGCCCAATCCCGTTCAATAGACATCTCCGGATACTCCAGCTCCTGAAACGGGAACTCAAAACTGGCGTATCCGCTGTCGACGTGCTGGCGCTCTGGTGGCCAATAAAGGCCGGTTTCATCGTAATAGAACTGGCGAAAACGGGTATTGCATTCGGCATGATTGATGGAGAGAACACCATAGCTGACGAGTGCGAGCACACACCCTGGCGCACCAACACGCCTGACTTCCTTATAAAAACTTGCCAGATCAAACCAATGCGCAGCCTGTGCAGCGACAATCAGATTAAGGGACGTATCTTCAGCTGAGCAGTGCTCTGCCGGTTCTACTGCAAAGCAAATGTTTGGAACGGGTGCTGCGTTTTCAATTTGTGAGGCGCTGATATCTGCGGCAAGCACCTTCCTGAAATGTTTGGCAATCATGCCACTGAGTTGACCATTCCCGCAGCCAACATCCAAAGCCAGATTGTGCTGCTGGCATTGTGAAGCCAAAAACTCAACAAGCTCTGCAGGATAGGTTGGGCGGTACTTTGCGTAGCTCTCTCCAGCATTCTGGAAATGTGATGCAGCCAGATTTTCCTGTGTCATGTGCAAGCCTCCCCTATTGACGGTGGGAGACTAACAAAAAACGCGGCCCCAGTAAGGGACCGCGTTCTAAAACTTTTGCCTGTCTGAAAGATTAGTTCAGTGGAGACAGGATGATCTCTACACGGCGGTTCTGCGCGCGGCCAGCTTCGGTTGCGTTGGACGCGATCGGGCTGGTCAGGCCGTAACCTGCTGCGGAGATGCGTGCACCGTTTACACCCTGATTATACAGGTAGTTGCTGACGGAGTCTGCGCGACGCTGAGAAAGCTGTAGGTTGAACTGAGCGGACCCAGTGTTGTCGGTGTGGCCGTAAACGTTCAGACGTGTCTGCGGGAATTCTTTCGCAACAAGAGAAACACTGTTGAGGACCTGCATTGCGCGGGAGGACAGAGTTGCCTGACCAACAGCGAAGGTCACATCGTTTGGCATGTTCAGTACGATCTGGTTGCCGTTACGAGTTACGGAAACGCCAGAGGACTGGAGCTGCTGACGAAGCTGTGCTTCCTGACGGTCCATGTAGTTACCGATACCACCACCGATCAGGCCACCAGCAGCAGCACCAACGAGCGCGCCTTCAACGCGAGCGCTTTTACCGCCAGCGATTGCGCCGATGATTGCGCCAGTGGCTGCACCAAGGCCTGCACCGCCTGCCGTTTTGGAAACGCGGGACTCACCCGTGTATGGATTGGTTGTTGTACATGCTGCAACGGAAAGGCCGAGAACAATAGCAAACGCGGCGTGCATCAGTTTTTTCATTTAAAATTCTCACATCGTAATTTTTGAGGGTCAGATGAATCACAATGAATCTGCCCCCTATCGAACATTAACCCTATCAAAAGCCACTGGGCGCCTAATACAAGTGCCCAATGAGACAGTGTCCTTGAATTCCACCGGATTTGTCGCTGAAAACAGCCATTTTTATTGGTTTGTGATGGTAGTCACACAAATCATCACTGAATTAAACAAAGCCTTTTGACACTCAAAAATTTGCCACAATTTCCGCAAGGCAATTTAAAGCATGCTGTTTAACCCCGTTTTTTCCTAAAAGATGAAGACTAAGGGAAGCCCAAAAACAAACAAGAAGGTGGGGTTCCATGAAAACGGTGCTTGTCCTTGCATTCAGCATTCTCAGCATGACGTGGTCATTTGCGCAAAGCCCAAACGCAGATGACCAGCTGCTTTTTGCCCCTGACCAGCCAGCACCGCCTGAGCAGCCCTGCATCACTCTCAGCAACAAGAAAATCCTTTGCGGGAAGGCTGATGATGCTGGAAGCCAACTTCTCAGCGTGTTCAAGGGCGTGCAGTATGGGCAAGCGACGCGGTGGCAACCCTCCAGTGTGTTTGATGAGTATGAGCCCAACGGCTACGAGGCATTGCAATACGGAGCTCGTTGCCCTCAGCCGATCTGGAATCCAAAAGATCAGCTGCGCGGTGAAGAAGACTGCCTTTATATGAATATCTGGGCACCGGCTGATGCTATCAAGAACCTCAGCAAACTGCCTGTCATGGTGTTTTTCCATGGTGGTGGTTTTATGGCTGGAGGAGCAGACAAGGCCTATCACGCTGCCGATAAAGAGATCATCGAGCTTTATTCTGGCAAGTCGTTTGCTGCTGATCAGAACATTGTGCTCGTGACAGTCAACTTTCGCCTTGGCATTCTTGGCACTCTGGCGACTGACGGGATCACCGGACAAGAGCCTTCCAACGGTGGCAATTACGGCTTGCAGGATCAGCAGACTGCACTGAAGTGGGTGCAGAAGCATATTTCATCATTTGGCGGAGATCCTGAGCAGGTCACGATCTTTGGTGTGAGTTCCGGCGCGATGGCTGTTGGCCTGCATATGTTCAGCGCTGATAGCTCTAAGGATCTATTCCGCGCTGGCATCATGCAAAGCAGCGCATCTGCCTATAAGTATCGCAATAAAGAGGAAGGGCGTGACCTCTTCTATTTCTATCTAAAATGCCTGAGAGCTGTCATTCGCAATCCAGACTCAGATGAATGTGCGTTAACAGCACAGCTTGATGATCTGGAAAAAGCGAACACGCGACAAATTCTTCTGGCTCAGGCCTTGCTTCAGGATACGCTCTTCAAAAAAGGCGTGTTCCTGAGTGCCCTGCCTGGCAGCATAGCCTTTTCCCCCATCATCGATGGCAGTTTCCTTAAAGAGCAGCCCAATGTGCAGATGGAAAAGGGTAATGAAAAGCCTCTGATGTTGGGGTTTAACAAGAACGAAGGCGTTCTGTTCGCGAACTTTATTGACGCGACCGGGAAGCTAAACGCCGTAACTTTCAACGGGATTTTGGGTCGGGATTACGAAAACCCGATGCTGATTGTGGGCCGCGCTGGGTATGGCGCACAAACTCCTGCTGCATATGGCTTGCGCCCGAAGACACCGGCCACGGCTCTTTCCAACCTGATTGGGAATTCAGTGCTCACCTGCCCTACTATGTCCGCCAATATCGAGCGGGAAAAGCCGAGCGATAACACGTGGCTCTATTTCTTCGCGCAGACATCTGTCGAGAATATGGAGAAACCGCCAACAAACCCGAAGGTGAATAATGCTTGCGGCCCACACAACCAGTGGAACAACGCCTGTCACGCTTCGGAATTGCCATTCGTATTCAACACTATGCCGCCGGATGCGACACAAGAAGACAAAGACCTTGCTGTGAAGATGAACGCGCTTTGGGCGCAATTTGCAAAGACCCCCACAGAGGGACCATCCAAAGGCTGGAAATTGTGGAGCTGGCCGAAAATCGGCAACCCATCAAACTTCAATGTCCTGCAGGGTGCGAACATCGAGGCAACCTATGAGGATCTCTTTGAGCAATCCGATTGCGCGTTCTGGCTTGGGGAAGTTATTGAAAGGAATGCAAACGCCATTCTTATTCCCAAGCAGATACCTGAGGAATAATCCAGTCTTTTCAAGTAAATAAGGAAAAGAACTGGCGAAGCAGATGATCTCAACTATCTCACTAAGGAGCCTTAAGAAGAGATGGTACAGACGAGTGGATTCGAACCACCGACCTTCGGAGCCACAATCCGACGCTCTAACCAACTGAGCTACGTCTGCTTGCCAGTGGCGCGGAACATAGGTAGAATTTTTAAGGTTGGCAAGTCCCTTGAAACATCAAAATGAAAAAAGTCCACAACACTGATAAAAAATCGCTAGTCACACACTGCAACTAGGTGGTTTCACTCTGTTTTTCAGAGGCTTAAACGCAAAATCCTCCCGCATGAGTTGCAAATTGCTATGCAATCCAATCGGGAGGATATGTACGTTCTCGAAAAAATTTAGCCGGAATTATGCCAGCTTCATGTCTTTCATAGATTTATCGAAAGCTTCTTTTGCAGGCTGAGACATCGTGGTCGCAAGTTTCGTTGCAGTTTCCTGCATCTCTCTCACCTGTTGGCTCATCGCATCATACTGTTTGCGGCTGTAAGAAGACTGAAGCTCGATTGCTTCAGACAAGCTCTTCACACCGAACATGTCGCGAATGTGAGAGAATGCAGCTTCGGAATTGTCTTTCGCTGCATCGACAGCTTTCAGATTGATTTCCATGAAGCTGTCACGTGTCACTTCCATGGTCTCTTCAAGCATTGCAGATGCTTCTTCAGAAGCAGACTTCACTTTGGCATAACCTTCACGCGCTTGATCAACGCTCTTTTCGGTCATTTCCTGGATAAATGCAGGCACTTCCATCTTGTTCATTGCAAACACCTCATTCTCTACAGATTTGGCAGCTTTTGGAGCAGCCTGTTCAGTTTTCTTCTCGGATTTAGCAGTATCAATTTTCGCAGTAGTCATTTGGATTGCTCCTTATCGTCTTGGGAGAAACATAAAGGATCAAGGGGGAGAGAACCGTCTCCCCTTAGGTCAACTTGAGATTAATATAGGAGCTATTTTGTGCATTGCAACATTATTTTGCAGCGCAACAATATCGATTGCGCTTAAGCTGCTGAAACGAAGAAGAAAACTTTTTTATTCTGGTGGTGCAAATCGCGAGTTTGCAGCGTTGGGTTTTAATGGCATACCTCGAACGAGGCGCTGATACGCCTCATTCCGCCGTTGTTTGGGCAGGAATCAGCCCCCTTAAAACCAAGGCTCCTCAGAAGTCTCCTGCTTTTTTTGCTGCATCCTTTACAGCGCGGGAGGCTTTCTCACCCATCTCTCGCATTTGTGCTCCACTTTGCTCCATCTGCTTGTGCAAGTACTCTTGCTGCAAGCCCACAAGCTCTTCCATATCGCGCGCCTGAAACATGCGCTGCGCTAATTCAAAAGCGGAATTCACATTTTGCTCGGCAAATGAAAGGGCCTGACGATGCATATCTGAGGAATCCACATGCATTGTGCTCGATGCATCTTCCATGCTGCTAACCGCATTTTCGGTTGCATCCATGAAATTATCAAAAGCCTTACGTGCCTGATCAATGCTTCGATCAGCAAATTCACGCATTTGATCCGAAACTTCAAAAGGAACTTTTGTATCTGCCATGCTCAAGCCTCCACCATTGTTGATTAAGGTTTCATTCGCATTGTGGAAAGGGCCTATTCCCTCCCCTATTTGCAACTCGTTTACTCTGATGTGGCAATGCTATACTTAACCATAGGGAAAGAAAATAGGAGCTTAGACGAGCACTGCAGTTTACGGTACTTTAAGTATACAGGAATTGTGGGGTGAATAATTGGGCGGCTTGTATCTATTGGAATTGACAGATGCGAAGTTCGGCGCTCATTTGTTAAACTCTAAGCCTTTATCAGGATTTAGCTTTTGAAATTGCCGGTGGGTGGGTTACCATAAATGGCAGGCTCTGGTTTTTCAAAGCTTACAGATAAAGTAGGGTGGGGCTATAATTGGAAAAATGTACCCCTGATAAATTGAGGCAGGTTTCTTTAGTAAGCTTACAGCAAAACCGCTGAAGTCGCTTACATGCCCGTTTCAAACCGGATATCATTTGATAGCACCGCCAATTTTGCGTCTGGGTGCCTGTGAAAGAGAGTAGATTGCGTTTCTCAACCAACCCCTTCTTGGGAAACCTTCAGAGTAGGGACCGAGCTCGTGGCTGACTTTGTCTTCAAACGCCGACAACGGCCGATCCGCTTCACTTGGGAGCTGGACCGAAACGGCTGCTTTCGTAGCTTCTCGAAGGAGTTCGCCGAGCTATTAGGCCCACAGGATGCCGCTTTGATCGGCCTCCCGTTCGATGCTGTCCGCAAAAAGCTGAGGATTGGTAAGGTCCCGGCAATTTCAAAGGCGATCAAAAAACAGCGTGCCGTCAGCGGTGCGACACTGCTTTGGCCTGCCTGTAATTCCAACAAAGTTGTTCCTCTCGATTTATCTGCTCAACCGGTAGAAACAAAATCAGGCGAGTATGATGGCTTGCGCGGATTTGGGGTTATCCGCAGCGTCGATGCAAAGAAATCCGATGAACCTGTTGATCCGCTTACAGTTCTGACCAAGTTGCGTGCCGCGCTAAAAGAGGAAAGCGAAGACACTGAAGCTACCTCTGAACTGGCAAAAACAGAAACTCCTGTCAGTGAGCCTGATGTTGGGCTGACGCTTGAGCACGATCAGCCAGAACGATTTGTGCAGGGAGACGTCGCACCAATCGAAGCACTTTCCGAGACTGAGACACATCAGGTAACGGAAATTGTTGAGACACCACTGGTTGATGGCATTACGGCGCCAGGTTTCTTACAGAGTGAACCTGAGATTCCAGAGTTGATCGTTGATTTCAGCGAGGATGCAGAGGAAGAAGAGCAGGAAGTAGTTGAGAGTGCCGAACATCCTGAGCCGGAAACCTCTCCCGAGGCTGATCCGGTTGAAGAGGTGACAGTCGCGGTGGCTCTTGAGCCTGAAGCAGACGACGCTGCTGATGCTGAAATCAACCTCCCACCAGAACCGGATCTACCTGCGTCAGACACACAGCCAGATGAAAATGGATTGCACTTTCTTCATGACGAAGAAGCAATTGCTGTTGAGGAGAATGAGGGGTTCCTTCAGCTGACGGATGCTGACGTCCTTCGCGATCCGACAGACCCTCTTGAAATTGCAGCTCCTGTTGAGGTCGAAGCGCAACCTGAGGAAGTTTCTGAGCCTGAAATAGTTGACCAGACTGCTCCTGCTTCGGAAGGTCCTGAGCACGTGACGGCTGAAACTGATTTGCAGGCTTTTGAAGAAGATCTTACTGAGGCTGAGGAAGCTCCTCCAGAGACTGCAGAACAGGTGAGCGCTGCTCCATCAGTTCCTGAGCCAACCAGCAAAGACGACTTTGAGCGTGCTATTGCAAACTTGCCAGACGCACCGCAAAAGAAAGTCAGAACTGGTCCACGCAGCCTTGCAGAATTGACCAACAGCATTGTTCGGCTGGTAGATAAGCATCCTGTTCCAAGAGAGAGTGTTGGACTTTCCAAACCAGAGCGAGATGCCTTCGACAAGATTGCGCGGGCATTGGGTGCCGAGAAGAAAGATGAGCAAGCTGCTGTTCCGGCACAAGCTGAAACCGCAAAAACAGTTCCTGCTACACCCGAAGAGACAGCAGCTCTCGCGGTAGCTGAAACTGATGTGGTGGAGACTGAGTTCCACGAAGAACCAAAGCCTGCAACAGCAACGAAAACTGACAACATTATTCCGCTGCCCGCTGAACCTGCGGCACGTGATGAAACCGTTGCAGCTGAGCCAAAGCAGGATAATGTAACCCATGTGGTTCTGCCACGCGTTCCACCAGATATTGAAGAAGCTGCAGAACGCGCTCGCGAAAAGACAGGACGTATTCCTGACAAGCCGATTGTAGCGCCAATCGATCCGCGCCTTCTGGATCGCCTTCCGATTGGGGTCGCCGTTGTTCGCGACCGCGATGTTGTTTATGCAAACGACACTCTGCTTGAGCTGCTTGGTTACGAGCGCTTTGAAGGATTGAATGAAGCAGGAGGCCTTGAGGCAATCTTCGCAGAACCTGAAGAGTGCCCTACTCCAAGCTCTCAAACTGTAGACCGTATCGTACACGTTCGGCTCGCAGAAGGTGGTGTGCTTTCCGTTGATGCGCGTATGCATGCTGTGCCTTGGAATGGTGCGCAAGCGCTCATGATCTCTGTGGTGGAGAAGATACAGGGTGAAGCAGATGCCCCTGCAGCTTCGGCTCACGTTCAGGCTGCAACTGGCTCCGAAACTCAGATCAAACATCTGCACACGCGCATTGAAGAGCTGGAATCCGTTCTCGCAACTGCGACAGACGGCGTGCTGGTGATGGATCAGCGCGGCATCATCCGCAGTGCAAATCACTCTGCTGAAGCCCTGTTTAATGCCGGCGAAGATGACCTTCTAGGTGCTCCATTTACGACATTCCTTGCGGATGAGAGCCACATTGCAGCGCTGGATTATCTGGATGGATTGGTCGCCAATGGCGTTTCCAGTGTGCTCAATGACGGGCGTGAAGTCATTTGCCAAACACTGGACGGCGATATCTTCCCAACCTTCCTAAGCATGGGGCGTGTCAGCCACGCAAACGAGCAACTTTTCTGTGCTGTGTTGCGCGATATAACGCAGTTCAAACGAGCTGAAGAAGAGTTGGTGAGTGCCCGGTACAAGGCGGAGAAAGCCAACACTCACAAGTCTGAGTATCTGACTAAAATCAGCCATGAAATCCGCACGCCGCTCAATGCGGTGATCGGGTTCTCAGAAGTGATGCAGGAAGAGCGCTTTGGTGAGCTTGGGAATGTGCGTTACAAAGAGTACGCCCGCGATATCCATCGCTCCTGCTCCCATATGCTGACGCTGATCAACGACCTGCTTGATCTAGCCAGGATTGAAGCTGGCAAGATGGATCTGGCGTTTGAAGCTGTTTCTGCGGCCGATGTAATCAATGAGTGCGTGGCACTGCTGCAGCCTCAGGCGAATGATCAACGCGTTATTATTCGTGCCAGTACACCTCTGTCTGTTCCTAAGATTGTGGCGGATCCGAAAACACTGCGCCAGATCACATTGAACCTGCTATCCAACGCCATCAAGTTCAACCGATCCGGCGGTCAGGTAATCATCTCGCTTGTGCTTGATCCGAGTGGTGAAGTGCACTTGCGCGTTCGGGATACTGGCCACGGCATGTCGAAGGCTGATCTGGAAGCTGCGCTTCAACCGTTCCGCCGCCTTAATGCCTCTTCTTCAACAGAAGGGTCTGGTCTTGGTCTTCCATTAACCAAAGCCCTTGTGGAAGCGAACCGTGCTTCGTTTTCAATAAATTCTGAAGAGGATGAAGGTACGCTGGCTGAAGTCACTTTCCCACCTCAGCGAGTTCTCGCCGAATAACGCGCTCCTGTGGTGGCCTGACCATCGCAGGAGATTCGCATGCTCACACTGGCTGCTTTGGAAGATGCTTCGCAAGAACTGCGGCGCCATATGGCCCCGACAGCGCTTTACAGCTGGCCCTTGCTCAATGACGCCTTGGGCTGCGAGGTCTTCATCAAGCACGAGAACCATGCGCCCACCGGATCGTTTAAGGCCCGGTGCGCTTTGCTTTATCTCCTACGCCAATCACAACGGCATGTCAGCTCTACAAGCTTTGTTGCCGCCACACGCGGTAACTTTGGACTGGGCATGGCGTGGGCAGCCAAAATGCTGCACCAGCGCGCAGCGATTGTTGTTCCTCAAGGCACTTCCAAAGAAACGACAGCGGCTATCCAAAGCTACGGCGCATTTTTGATTGAGCACGGCAAAGACTTTGAGGAGGCCCATACATTCGCCTGCCAGATGGCCGAGGATTCTAAGCAGGTGCTCTCCCCCGGCTTTGATTATGATCTTGTTCTTGGAGCCGCGACTTACGCGCTTGAGATCTTCCGTGCGATTAAGGATCTGGATGCCATCTATGTGCCTGTTGGTTTAGGCACTGGCATATGCGGACTAATTTCTGTGCGTGACCTCTTTGGCCTGAAGACGAAGATCATCGGCGTGGTCGCGGAAAAGGCGGACGGGTGCGCACGCTCTATTGAAGCTGGTGAATATACACTCACGTCGTCAGCCAATACCTTTGCTGAAGGGATTTGTGTGCGAGGGCCTGCCCGGGAAGCTTTTGCCTTAATCAGATCAGGCGCTGAGCGCATTATTCGTGTCAGCGAGGATGAGATTGCAGAAGCAATCCGCCTGCTCTATCGCACAACACACAATGCGTGCGAAGGTGCCGCTGCTGCTGGTCTGGCAGGTCTTTCAAAAGAGCGTGCCAACCTGCAAGACAAAAAAGCTTCTTTCATCCTCTGCGGGCAAAACATGAACCGCATCTGGATGGCACGAGTGCTGCAAGGAGACACTCCGACTCCTTAAAATTGGAATCGTTTCTGCGTATGAACGCCGGTACTGCACTCTCCCCAGACCCGTTTGTTTTCAACAACTCTGAGTTTTTCAGTAAACTTTTCCTTGAGGCTGACATGAGCCGCAATTGAAAATCATTCGCAATTGCAGATGGATAGCACCTTAAAAGCTGAATTTTACAGTTTAGAATAGTTCTATCTCATTGTTTTCACGAAGTTTATTAGTTGACAGAGAAAGTCAAGTTTCCGATATAACGGCAAATGACAAGCGTTTGCAGACGCGTACAAGATCACTCAGGAGATGTTCCGATGAAGTCGTTGTTTAAGGGAATTGGGCTAACAGCAGCTGGTTTTGCACTTGGTACAACCGGTATGGTCGCATCAGCTCAGGCAGAAGGCGAAGTGAATATCTATTCTTACCGCCAGCCAGAATTGATCAAACCACTTCTCGATGCATTCACTGCTGAGACCGGCGTCAAAGCAAACGTTGTTTTCGCTAAGAAAGGTCTTGGTGAGCGTATGAAGGCTGAGGGCAAGAACTCTCCAGCTGACGTTCTTCTTTCTGTAGACATTGGCCGTTTGCAGGGTGCTAAAGACCTCGGTGTAACCCAGCCAGTCGTTAGCGACGTCATCAATGGCAACATTCCAGCAAACTTGCGCGACTCTGAAGGCCACTGGTTCGGTCTGACAACTCGCGCCCGTGTCATCTATGCTTCCAAAGATCGTGTTGCTCAAGACAGCATCACCTATGAAGAGCTTGCTGATCCTAAATGGAAAGGCCGCCTTTGCACCCGCTCTGGTCAACACGTTTATTCCATCGGTCTGATTGCTTCCATGATTGCTCACAAGGGTGAAGCTGAGACACAGAAGTGGCTGGAGGCTGTTCGTGACAACCTGGCTCGTAAGCCAACAGGCAATGACCGTGCACAGGTTAAGTCCATCTTCGCTGGCGAATGCGACATCTCATTGGGCAACACCTATTACATGGGCAAAATGCAAACCAACGAGAAAGATCCTGAACAGAAGGATTGGGCAGCGTCAGTTCGCATTCTCTTCCCGAACACCGAAGGTCGTGGCACTCACGTGAACATCTCCGGCATGGTTCTGGCGAAAAATGCTCCGAACAAAGACAACGCTGTAAAGCTGATGGAATTCCTCGCTTCTGATGAAGCGCAGGCTATCTATGCTGCACAGAACTTCGAGTATCCAGTAGAGCCAGGCATCGCACCATCTGAACTGGTTGCCTCCTGGGGTTCCTTCAAAGCTGATGAAGTTTCTCTCAACGAGATTGCTGCTCAACGCGCAAAAGCGAGTGAGCTAGTTGATATCGTTGGCTTTGATAACGGTCCATCCAGCTAAGTTCCAACAGGTAAATTGAGTTGAAGCCATTCCATGACATCCAGACACGGACATAGTGGATCGCCACAATACAGAACCGCCGCCCCCTCTTCTCGAGGGGAGCGGCTTCTTGCGTTTGGGACCTACTTTCTAACCGGCCTCGTTGTGATGCCGGTTCTTGCAATTGTTATTATGGCTATGGGCTCTTCGGGCAATCTATGGCCACACCTTGTCTCAACAATTCTACCGCGTTCGATTGCCACCACATTCCAGCTGATGGTCGGTGTTGGTGTGATCGTGTTTGTTGTCGGGGTCAGCACAGCATGGTTAGTCACCATGTGCCGTTTTCCCGGGCGGCGCTGGTTTGATCTGGCGCTGCTGTTGCCCTTTGCAGTCCCGACCTACATTATCGCGTTTTCATATGTTGAACTGCTGGATTACACTGGTCCGGTGCAAGGACTGATACGCGATATCTTTGGTTTCAAGACCTCTCGTGACTACTGGTTCCCTGAGATCCGTTCTCTTGGCGGCGCCATGTTTGTTATGGGGTTTGTGCTCTACCCTTATGTTTATCTGAGTGCACGCGCCTCGTTCCTTATTCAATCAGCTTGCGCATTGGATGTGTCCCGTACCCTCGGCGCAGGCCCATTTCGCTTGTTCTGGAAGGTCGCATTGCCGCTGGCTCGACCTGCTATTGTGGTTGGTGTAACCCTTGCTCTGATGGAGTGTCTGAACGACATTGGTGCAGTGTCCTTTTTCGGTGTGCAAACGCTTACATTCTCTGTTTATGACACATGGCTCAATCGCTCTAATCTGACGGGCGCAGCTCAGATCGCAACAATCATGCTGGTGTTTGTGCTGGCGCTGATGTTCATTGAATATTATGGCCGCCGTAAACAGCGTTTTCATCAGACAACGGGTACTTATCGTGCTTTGCCGAGCTACGAGCTGAAGGGCTGGCGTGGCTGGGTTGCTGTGGCTGTCTGTGCGCTGCCTATCATTCTGGGCTTTGTCTTTCCGTCATTGTTGCTCCTGAGCCGTGCAAGTCGCCGTGTGGAAGATCTGTTTGAACCAGCCCTTTGGGCTGCTGCTGGCAACACTCTTTGGCTGGCTGCTGTGGCCGCTGCTGTTTCTATCGGCATCAGCCTGACCCTTGCCTATCGCCGCCGCCTGTTCCCAAGCAGAGTAACAACGACACTGGGCCGGGTAGCTTCGATTGGTTACGCTGTACCTGGCACCATTCTGGCCGTAGGCATTCTGTTCCCAGTTGCAGCATTGGACAACATGATCTCAGAGGGTTCTGAAGCCTTGCTCGGGTTTGGTACTGGCTTGCTTCTGATTGGATCAGGTACAGCGCTCATCTACGCTTATGTCGTCCGTTTTCTGGCTATGTCATACGGACAGATAGATGGCGGATTTGGCAAGATTACCCCGCACTATGATATGGCGTCTCGTAGCCTGGGACAGACTGCATGGGGCACCCTTGGCCGCGTTCACATGCCGTTGATGAAGCCAGTCATTCTCTCCGCGACACTGCTTTCCTTTGTGGAATGCATGAAAGAGCTACCTGCAACGCTGCTTCTGCGCCCGTTTAATTTCGAGACACTCGCAACAACGGTTTACAACGCCGCTTCTCGTGAAGCCTTTGAAGATGCTGCTCTGCCAGCCCTGTGTATCGTGTTGGTGGGCATCATTCCGGTTATTATGCTGGCAAAGACAAGTGCCGATACGTTCCGCGAGAAACGCGGCAATAAGCGCTTTTCCAGAGGCACCTCAATGGTGCCTGCCGAATAAGAACAGAAAGAATTTGCAATAAAAAAGCCGCTGGAAATGTTCAGCGGCTTTTTTGGTATCCAATGCATCTGTATCCGATGTTATCTGGTTGCAGCTGCCAGTCTCAGCGCCATTCCGACAAAGACGACAGAGGCAATCCGGTTCATAACTTTCTGAGCAGTTATAGACTTGCTCAAACGATCGCCGATGGCACCTGCTGCGAAGGCGACTGAACCAAAGACCAGAATTGCAGAGAGCATAAATACCGCCCCCAATTGCAAGAACTGCGGCATAACAGGACCGTAGGCAGGGTCAACAAATTGCGGAAAGAACGAAAGGAAGAAGATCGCAACCTTCGGATTGGTGATGTTCATGATTACACCGCGACGGTACAAAGGAATCAAAGCAGAATGATCGACCTTATTTTGCTGCACCGGCTCAGGCTTCGCTCTGAAGGCTCCCCACGCGAGATAAAGCAGATACCCGACACCAAGCACCTTGACGAAGGTAAACGCCAACTCGGACGCCTGAAAAATCACGGATACACCGAGCGCCACAGCCGTCGTGTGAAAAATCAAGCCGGTGCAAAGACCAAGCGTCACCGCGATACCCGCCATACGACCACACACTGCAGACTGCGTCAGCACGAAAATATTATCAGGGCCTGGTGCCAATGCCAGCAAAACAGTGACAGTGAAAAAACCAGCCAGTACGTCTATTGGGATCACATAGTGCTCCATCCGTTCAGAAAACTGAAGCGAACAATGCCTCAACTTCCCGACCAGAGCAAGTTTCTTAGCTTTATGTGAGCGCTAATGTCGCCTCAATTTCAATCTTGAGATCAGGATGGAAGAGCTTTTGAACTTCTACGAGTGAACTCGCTGGACGGTGGTCACCATAAACATCAGCCAGAACTGAGCGCAGTTCTCCTAAAGCTAACAAATCAGTAACAAAGATCGTCATCTTAATAAGATTGGTAAGGCTAACGCCTTCTTCTTCAGCAATTGCGGAAATTTGAGAGATAATCTCTCTCGCCTGTAGATCTGTTACCTGCGCCTGAGCCTCGGTTGCAAAAGTAGTCAGGCCCGAAATATGCAGTGCTCCCTGATGAGCCTCAGCATGTACATATGGACCAACTGCCTCAGGAACACAGAGATAGTTTGTTCGTTGAAGTGGGATCTTGAGAGTTCCAAAATCTACGAACTTGCGTCGGCTTCGTCCTTGACACCTTTGTTCTTAAAGAACAAAGGGCCAGGCTTCCAAGAATAATTCTTACGGCGATTATTGTAGAATTGCAGAAGCCGATTTTCCGGATAGATGTATTTGCTAAAGAAGTAATAAATCATCTTGAGCTGAATAAACAGCTTGATGCCGTCAAACCACTGCTTCTTATTATGCCCAACACCATCAATCAGAATGAGCTTGAGATCTCCGTTTGATCGTTTCTGAACACAAATGTTCCATGGGCGAATGTCCTGACATAATACAGCATCTCGCACCAAAGCCCGTAGAAAGATCCTCAAAGCCTTTTTAAAGCGATCAGTTTGAATAAATGATTGATCTTCCTGCAGTATCTTCATCAATATTTGAGAGGGGTGCTCTGTATTTTCGTCAGTAATCAGATCGAAGGTTGCACCAAAGCCAAGACTCGTCTCAACTCTACCTCTGTAATTCGAAATAGCTGAGAATTCCTTCTGCTCTCTCTGATTCATCAATTTCTCAAAGAGGCGAGCTTCAGCCAATGTAGACCCTGCAGCTGGTCCTTTGGAATTGCGATCGACCTTGATACAAATCTTCGAATTCTCTGGGTGCTGATAGATATTGCGGATCCCGCCAGACGCAATCAACAGCTCTTCATTTAGAGTGATCACAGAACAAATACCTTCGTTGAGAAGGAAAGTATTTAACAATTATTCTCATTACATACAAATAAAAAGAGAGGACAAATTGCCCTCTCTTGTCTTGTCAGAGTGAAGTTTGGTTACTCTACCAAATTCGCTTCAGTTTTCTCTTTGATCTCTTCCAGAGTAACACCCTCAGCCATTTCTGCGACCTTCAGGCCGCCGTCGACTACGTCGAAGACGCCGAGGTTGGTGATGATGCGGTCGACGCATTTTACACCGGTGAGCGGTAGGGCGCACTTATGGAGGAGTTTTTTGTCGCCGCGTTTGTTGGTGTGATCCATAATGACCACAACGCGTTTAACGCCTGCCACCAGATCCATTGCACCGCCCATGCCCTTGACCATTTTGCCAGGGATCATCCAGTTGGCGAGATCACCCTCTTCGGAGACTTCCATCGCACCGAGGATGGAGAGGTCAATGTGACCGCCACGGATCATCGCAAAGCTGTCTGCAGAAGAGAAATAGCTGGTACGGTCCAGTTCAGTGATGGTCTGCTTACCTGCATTGATCAGATCTGCATCGACTTCATCTTCAGTCGGGAACGGGCCCATGCCCAGCATGCCATTTTCTGACTGCAGAGCTACATTCATTCCGTCTGGAATGTAGTTTGCTACCAGTGTCGGGATGCCAATGCCGAGGTTAACGTAGAAACCATCTTGCAGTTCTTTTGCCGCACGGGCGGCCATTTCGTCACGATTCCAAGCCATGATTACTGCCCTCCCTTAAGCTTCGCGTGTAGTGCGCTGCTCGATGCGCTTTTCAAATGTGCCAACAACGATGCGGTCAACGAAGATACCCGGAGTATGGATCTGATCCGCATCCAGCTCACCGATCTCGACAAGCTCTTCAACTTCTACGACAGTGGTCTTGCCAGCTGTTGCCATGACCGGATTGAAGTTGCGCGCTGTCTTACGGAAGATCAGGTTGCCTTCTTTGTCAGCTTTCCATGCACTCACGAGAGCTACGTCTGAAACCAAACCGGTTTCCATGATGTAGGTTTCACCGTTGAAGTCTTTGTGCTCTTTACCTTCAGCGATCAGGGTGCCAACACCAGTTTTGGTGTAAAAACCCGGGATGCCTGCGCCGCCTGCACGGATGCGTTCAGCAAGAGTACCTTGAGGGTTGAATTCCAGCTCAAGATCACCATCCAGATACTGACGCTCGAAAGTTGCGTTTTCGCCAACGTAAGACGACACCATCTTCTTGATCTGGCGCGTCTGCAACAGCAGGCCCAGACCGAAGTCATCAACGCCTGCGTTGTTAGATATGGCGGTCAGGTCATTCGCACCAGAATCTCGCAGCGCAATAATCAGGTTTTCAGGAATGCCACAGAGACCAAACCCACCTGCCATGACGGTCATGCCATCAAAGGTAAGTCCTTCCAGAGCAGCGGCAGCACTTGGATAAACTTTATTCATTATAAACTCCCAATACATGAGTTGGTAGAACTCACGCTTCTCATTCTCCAGAACGCAAGCAATACCGCCTTTTCATGCTGGCAATGGGACCTGACCCTCCATCCGGATCAGCATCCTGCCGTTCCCTCCTAGGGAAAATAGGTATAGCGACAGCAATGTTGATAGCTGTGTTTTATGTCCTCGCCAAGTGCTCTTTGTACAGAGAGCGACTATTTATTGAGGTGAAAACCACAAAGCTGGGAGGAATGGGTGTTTGCGGTGCACAATTTTTTAGAATGTAACACTCAGACCCATGAAAATTCTTAAAGATGAGCTGCTGCGAGTCGCTCTTCTTCCATGCGTTTGAACCTCTGCCTTTTGGTGAGGAGAGATGCCAAGATGACGCCAATCGTCACGATAACGACCAGTATCGTGCAAATAGCATTGATTTCTGGCGTCACACCCAATCTCACCTGAGAATAAATCTTCATAGGCAAAGTGGTTGATCCGGGTCCGGAATTAAAGCTCGCGATCACCAAGTCATCCAGTGACAATGTGAATGCCAGCATCCAACCTGCGAGCACTCCTGGCAGGATCTGAGGGAGGGTGATGCGGAAGAATGTTCTGACAGGAGGACAGCCCAGATCCATTGCAGCCTCCTCTAAGGAGCGGTCAAATCCAGAAAGGCGGGATTGCACAACGATCGCCACGTAGCACATGGAGAATGTGGTGTGGGCAATCATGATTGTCCAGAAACCGCGATTTTGATCAATAGCCACGAACAGAAGCAGCAATGACAACCCGAGGATGACTTCTGGCATCACAAGTGGTGCATAGATCATCCCCGAGAACAAAGTCCGTCCGAAGAAGCGTCCTTGCCGGGCTAAGACCAGCGCAGCCAATGTGCCAAGAACCGTTGCCAGAGTTGCAGATGTGAGACCGATACGGAATGTGACCCAAGCAGCTTCCAACAGCTGTTCGTTTTGCAGCAAGGATGCATACCACTTGGTGGAGAAGCCGGCCCAAACCGTGACCAATCGAGATTCATTGAATGAAAAAACAATCAGAATGACGATGGGCAAGTAGAGGAAGCTGAACCCCAAAACCAGTGATGTGAGATTAAACCAACTCGGTTTTGACGGCATTACAAGTCCCCTTCGTTGCGTCGGGTCTCGTGCCGCTGAAACAGCAAGATTGGAATCACAAGCAATACCAGAAGAACAATTGCCACCGCGGACGCAACTGGCCAGTCCCTGTTGGAGAAGAACTCAACCCACAAGGTTTTCCCGATCATCAGTGTTGATGAGCCTCCCAACAGGTCGGGAATGACGAACTCTCCTACGGCTGGAATGAAGACGAGGAAACACCCTGCAATCACGCCGGGCATGGCAAGAGGGACTGTTACCCGCCAGAAGGTCTTCCAGGGTGGACAACCCAGATCCTCTGCAGCTTCTATCAGGGTCGTGTCCAGTTTTTCCAAAGATGAATAGAGCGGGAGGACCATGAAAGGCAGGTAAGAATAGATAATGCCAATGTAGACGGCGATGCTGGTGTTGAGGATAACCAGAGGCTCATTAATGACACCGATCGTGATTAGTGCCTGATTGAGCAGACCATCAGTTTTCAAGATGCCGATCCACGCATAGACCCGGATCAGAAAACTGGTCCAAAACGGCAGGATGACCATCATAACCAGCGTTGGTTGCCAGCTTCTTGGTGCCCTTGCCATGCCGTAAGCAAGTGGGAAACCAACGAGCAAGGTCAGTAATGTGGATATGAAAGCTATTTGCAGGCTAGAGACATAGGCGCGCCAGTAGAGATCATCCTCTGTTAGCCAGATGTAATTATCTAGCGACCAGCGCTGCGCAGCTTCCCAAAGTCCAAGCAGCCCCCTTCCCCAATCGATTACCGGCAAGTAAGGCGGAATTGAAACGGCTGCTTCAGACAACGAGATCTTTGCAACAATCACAAACGGAACAAGGAAGAAGAGCAGCAGCCAGACGTATGGCACACAGATGAGTGCGAAGCGGCCCCATTTTCCGGTTGGATTGGTCGGTGAGTTCTCCGGTGCCTGAAGTTCATGACGTGGTGGTGGGATCGTTTCTGATCTCATGAGGTCGGTTGATGAGAGGTTAGGGTCAGTCATTTGGCACCTCTCATCGTGTCAAGATCACGCCGGCATCGCTGTCCCATGACAGCCAGACCTGATCTTCCCAAGTGATCGGTCTTTCAACCAGCCGTGCTGTATTGGCAACAATCGCCCGCAGCGTCTCTGTCTCAGCCACTTTGATATGATAGATGGACACGTCGCCCATGTAGGCGATATCCCAGACTTCTCCTTGTATGGCATTGGTACCCAAGCGTTCTGGTTTATCAAAGGAGATACGCATCTTTTCCGGACGGATGGCTAGAGCAGCATGATCGCCCACGTTTGCAGAGGTTGGATAGCAAACATCCAAATGGCTACCCAGAACAGATGAGAACATCTTGACGTCCTCAAGTTCCTTATTGGTGATTTGCCCGTCCAGAACGTTGATGTCACCAACGAATTCCGCCACAAATCGGGAATTGGGTTGCTCGTAGATTTCTCCCGGTGTCGCATTTTGAAGGATCTTGCCCTTATCCATAACCGAGATGCGATCTGCCACGGTCATCGCTTCTTCCTGATCATGGGTCACGATCAGGAACGTCATCCGCAGCTGTTCTTGCAGATTGATCAATTCCAGCTGGGTTTCTTCACGAAGCTTCTTATCGAGCGCAGCAAGAGGTTCATCGAGGAGGAGTACTTTGGGGCGTTTGGCGAGGGATCTCGCGAGTGCAACGCGTTGGCGCTGACCACCGGACAACTGGTGCGGCTTGCGTTTGGCAAATCCTTCCAGCTTGACCAGACTAAGCATCTCCATGACCCTGCTTTTGATCTCTTTGGAAGGCAGGCCGTCCATTTCCAAGCCAAAGGCGATGTTCTTTTCGACGTTCATGTGCGGGAAGAGCGCGTAGGACTGGAACATCATATTGACCGGGCGCTTATATGGCGGCACGTTGGCGAGGTCTCGCCCTTCCAGAAAGATTTGACCTTCAGATGGGGCCTCAAACCCTGCAAGCATTCTCATCAAAGTGGTTTTACCGCACCCAGACCCGCCCAACAGGGCATGGAACTCACGCTTGTAGATTTTGAGAGAAAGGTTATCAACGGCAACAAAATTGCCAAAACGCTTGATGATATTCCGAAATTCAATAAAAGGCTGCTCGCTCGGGTCGTCCCAAGGTGAAAATGCACGACGTACGGGGCCAAGCGGTTTTTTCGCCAATACTCCAATCCTTTTCAGCGGCCTGCGTGGTCAATCGTTCAAGGTAGGGTTGCGTGTTACTGAGCAACCCTACATTCGCAGGCCCGTAGTTTTTAGTGACCGGTTTTGACAGTTGTGAAGGTGCGGTTCATCAGGCGCTGTGCTTTAAGCGGCTTGGCTCCGATGGTGTAAAGGCGCTGCTTCACCTCATCTGTCGGGTAGATGTTCGGATTTGAAGTCACTTCTTCATCCACCAGAACTGTCGCATCTTTGTTGCCGTTGGCGTAGTAGACATAATCCGACATTTTCGCGATCACTTCCGGGCGCATCAGGTAGTTGATGAATTCGTGTGCTTCTTCAACGTGCTCTGCATCAGCGGGAACTGCGATCTGGTCAAACCACATCTGTGCGCCTTCATTCGGCAGGATGTAGGTGACTTCAACGCCCTTATCAGTCTCTGCAGCACGGTCCGCTGCCTGCAATACATCACCAGACCAGCCGTAAGCCAAGCAGATATCGCCGTTGGCAAGGCCGTTTACGAATTCAGAATTGTGAAATTTACGAATGTAAGGGCGGATTGTTTCCAGAAGTTCGCCAGCCGCTCGAATGTCTTTCGGGCTGTTGGAGTCGGGATTGAGACCGAGATAATGCAGCGCAGCCGGGAACATTTCATCCGGCTCGTCCATCACATATACACCACATCCCGCGATTTTTGAGAGCTCTTCAACGTCAAACAATAAATCCCAACTGCCAATTGGAGCATCTGGATTGAGTGCACGCACCTTTTCCTCGTTTACCCCATAGCCAGAGGTGCCCCACATATAGTTGACGGAGAACTCATTGCCTGGATCGAACACTTCAGTACGCTCTTGCAGAAGTGGATCCATGTGCTTGAGATTTGGAAGTTTGTCCTTGTCGAGCTTCTGATAGACGCCCGCCTGTATCTGGCGCTGAAGGAAGGTGGCACTTGGGACAACAACGTCATAACCAGTCTTGCCAGTCAGCAGTTTTGTTTCCAAAACCTCATTGGAATCAAAGGTATCGTAGTTCACAGTGATACCGGTCTCGTTCTCGAAGTCTTTGAGAACCTGCGCATCAACGTAGTCGGACCAATTGTAGACATTTACAATACGATCCTTAGCATTGGCGGCAGACAAAGAGAGAGCCAGCGCTACTGCTCCCGATAGCAAAATTACGGTTTTCATTCTCAAATACTCCAATCTCAAACACAGGGGCTCAAAGCACCTTGGCGAAGCGAGCCTCTGCATATAGCCGCCATGGTATATCCTTCTGGTGGCAGATTAATTTCGGCCTACATTCCAACCCAATATTTTACAGGAATGCCGTAGGTTCGTTGGGTGTCTCAGGCACCCAGCTCTCAGGTCCTCTCAACAGTATCAGGGTTTTTAGTGTGCAGCCTTAACCCATGTCCAGAAGCTGTTGGCTAGAATCAAAGGTTTTATTGAGAACAATGATTCCGACTTTAATCTCAGAAGCACTAGAAACTTCTTCTTCACTGCCGTCTGGTCAACGGTCCGCTATCTGAAGTGTCTTCAACTGTACTGGGAACCTGAAAGAAGCCACAGAGTGTCATCAGACATTGTTGGCTCTTATTCATCATCCAAAATTCAAGAAAACAACCAGTTCTCAATGCTGTAGGCTGGCTTAGATGACCACATTATCACCTTAAGTAAGCATTGTAATTTTGTTAGAATGAGGCGTAATTACACACTCGGAACGATTAAAGAGAAGGTACAATTAAACTTCCACAAAACAACATAGTTTCCGACTTGAGCAGACCTCTGCTAGACTACTACCCCAACCAGAAGCAAGCTGGATCTTATAGCAGCCGCAAAGAGCTGAATTACTTTTCATGAGTGAAACGCTGCCACGAACATTTGGTAGCAAACCCAATTGGAAGTCCTATGAGTTCTGAAATTAATCCGGATGATGAAGCGGCGCTTAATATGCGCGGTGTGAGCGACCTTGAAGAAGCCCGCACCTGGCTGCAAGCCCGGAACATTGGAGATATTGAGTGTGTTGTACCTGACGTTGCCGGGGTACCACGCGGCAAGATGATGCCGACAAACAAGTTTTTCAGCAGCAACACGCTGACAATGCCCTCCTCTATTTTCGCCCAGACTATTTCTGGCGATTACCCTGAGGATGATGATCGGTTTCAATATAATCCGACGGATGGCGATCTTTATTTCAAGCCCGATTATTCAACGCTGACCATTGTGCCTTGGGAGACTGACCCGACAGCTCAGCTCCTGCATGATGCTTTCACCAAGGATGGGAAGCCCTTCCCGATTGCTCCGCGTAATGTCCTAAAGCGCGTTCTTGAGCTTTATGATGCTGAGGGCTGGCAACCAATTATCGCCCCTGAGGTGGAATTTTATCTGGTTAAGCCCAATACCGATCCCGATTATCCGCTGGAGCCTCCAGTTGGTCGTTCTGGTCGCCCTGAAGTTGGCAGGCAGTCTTATTCAATCTCCGCTCTTAATGAGTTCGACGAGTTGATTGACGACATCTATGATCTTTCTGAGGCTCAGGGACTGGAAATCGACACCCTTATTCATGAAGAGGGTGCTGCTCAGATGGAAATCAACTTGAGACACGGCCACCCTCTGGAGCTGGCGGATCAGGCGTTTATGTTCAAACGCACCATTCGCGAGGCCGCGTTGCGCCATAACATTTACGCCACCTTCATGGCCAAGGCGATGTCCTCTCAGCCAGGGTCATCTATGCATATTCATCAGTCTATCCTTGACCGGGAGACAGGACAGAACATCTTCAACAGTGCAGAGAACGAGGCAACGCCTGCCTTCTATCATTTTATTGGTGGGCATCAGCGTTACATGCCCGCTTTAATGCCGATTATGGCACCTTATGTGAACTCCTACCGCCGTTTCGCGCGGGATAGTGGATCTCCAACCAACCTGTTCTGGGGCTACGACAACCGCACTGTGGGGCTTCGTGTTCCCAGTTCGTCTCCGGATGCGCGACGGTTAGAAAACCGGGTGCCGGGGTCTGATGCCAATCCGTATCTCGTTATCGCTTCCAGCCTTGCCGCCGGATACCTGGGTATCAAGAAAAGGATTGAGCCTGATAAGCCGAGAGACACCGACAACAGTGAGGTGATGAGCAAACTCCCGCGTACATTGCTTCATGCCGTTGATGAGTTTGAAGCAGACGATGATTTGCTGGAGATTTTCGGCGAACAGTTTGTTGCCACATATCGAGCCATCAAACTTGAAGAGTACGAGACCTTTATGTCCGTTATCAGCGCCTGGGAACGAGAATACCTGCTGATGAACGTCTGATTCTCACTGGATGGGGTGTGACTTTCACGCGAAACTGTGGATACCACACCCATTAGTTGAGTGGATGATGTCCAGCAATTTTAACTTTCATAATATTTACTAGAGCCAGTCACAGCATAGTTCCCAAGAGATACTTCCAGGGAACTTAATTTAAACCGATTTATATTTCGAATTTAACTAATTACAAATACATATGCGGATCGAATTTTCGTCAAAACATCACAAAAATGTGAGATTATACGAAATTATACTTACATATTTTTGAATTCACTGGGTATTTAATTTCAGAATTCCTAGTCTATCATGCAATTTTTGATTTTATTTAATTTTATCACAACTTTATGTCTAATTTTAAATACATTTCAAATGTTGTTTATTACAAACCATATTCGAGGCTATTGATGGCGGTTAATAGGTTGCAAACGCAATTTAAATCGCATTTGCTGGTTTTTGAGGACATCACATGCCAGATCAGAAAAAGAGCATTCTTCTCGTTGAAGATGCCAATTTCTTTGCTCGCGTAACTGAAAGCGAGATTGAGCGTGCGGGGCATTATCATGTCACGACAGCGAAAACGTATGCTCAGGCAAAAACTATTTTAGAAGAAGGTAAGGTAAAGCCATTCCTTGCTCTTGTTGATCTGACGCTTCCAGATGCGCCGGATGGTGAGGTTGTAGATCTCACTATCGACGCCGGACTGCCGACAATCGTGTTCTCGGGGCGTTTTGATCAGGGTACCCGAAGATCAATTCTGAAGAAGGGGATTGTAGATTACGTCCTCAAGGATTCTCCTGCGAGCCTTGGTTACCTTGGTGAGCTGGTCAATCGCGTCGACAGGAACCTCAGCACCAAAGTATTGATCGTGGACGATTCCTCGCATGCACTGGCGTTGTTAAAGAAGCGGCTTCAGCTCTATTGCCTTCAGGTGATCACAGCAACTTCCGGCGAAGAAGCGTTGGAAACACTCAAGCAAAACCCTGATATCAAGCTGCTGATTATTGATCATTTGCTGCCGGGAGCGACTGGCTTTGAAGTCATGACGCAGATCCGGCGGAGGCATAGCTTCAGTACTTTGGCAGTCATCGGAATCTCAGCAACAGATGACCCAGCCCTTACTGCGAAGTTTCTGAAATCCGGTGCTAACGACTTCCTAAACAAGGCGTGCACACCTGAGGAGCTGATGCTGCGCGTTTCGCAGAACCTCAATCAGTTGGACCGCATAAGTGAACTGACCGAGATGGCTCATCGTGACCCGATGACAGGCCTGTTTAATCGTCGCCACCTCTACAACGTCGTCGATAAACTTCATAAAGACCAGATGCTTGCTGGCAAGGAGATGCGATATGCCATGATCGACATTGATCGCTTTAAGCAGATCAATGACAAGTTTGGCCATGAAACCGGAGATAACCTGATTATCTCTGTCGCGCATCGCATTTCGGATCTCCTGCCGCCAAGAAGCGTCGCCATTCGCATTGGCGGAGACGAGTTCTGCGTTGCACTGCCTGATATTGATGAACCGACATCCAAGCAGTTTCTCTCTGAGCTCAGAAGTTCCATGCCCGTCACAGATCCTGGTAATGACGAGCATACGTTTGCGCCAACGATCAGTGTCGGTCTTTCAGCAGGCTCTGAGAAGTCACTGGCGAGCGCTCTGAGGGTTGCGGATCGTTGCCTGTACAGAGCCAAGAAATCTGGCCGCAACCGCATTGTAACGTCTTCTGCAACCACTCTTGATGCCATGTAGTCTGACGGCACCCTGCCGTCAGATTGTCCTACCTCCGTCGACTTCCAAGGCTACACCGGTGATAAACTGAGCTTCATCTGAAGCAAGCCAGAGTGCTGCGTTTGCAATGTCTTCTGGTTTAGAGAAGCGCCCCAAAGGAATACTGTCACGAAACTGCTGGCGCTTCTCCGGGGTGTCTTCGCCCATGAAGAGTTCCAGCATGCCGGTTTCTCCGGCCACTGGACATAAAGCGTTGACGCGAATGTTTTGAGGAGCAAGCTCTACCGCCATGGATTTGGTCGCTGTGATGACCCAGCCCTTGGAAGCGTTGTACCAGGTGAGCCCGGGACGGGGACGGATGCCCGCCGTGGACGCGGTGTTGATGATGACGCCGCCGCCTTGTTTTTCCAACTCAGGCAAAGCTTCAAGCGTTGTCAGATAGATGGCTTTGGCATTCACCTCTAGAATGCGGTCAAAGTTGTTTTCATCTACCTGTGCTAAAGGGCAGTTGCGGTGGGTGTAGCCAGCGTTGTTGACGACGACATCCAGCCGCCCAGTTTTCTCAATTGCATAAGCAACCATCGCTTTCACATCGGAGCGCACGGTCACGTCTGTCTCGATGGCATACGCTGTGTCACCGATTGTGTCTGCAAGGTTTCTTGCTGCAACTCCATCGAGGTCAGCGATGATGACCGCTGCCCCTTCTTGTGCATATTTTTGAGCGATGCCTTCTCCAAAACCAGCTGCACCACCCGTGATTATCGCGGTTTTTCCTTCCAATCGTCCTGACACGCTTTTCCTCCCCACGTGTGAAAGTCCGCCTTAAGCGTGACTGACAACAATGGTCTTCAGAACAGAGAATTCTTTAAGTGCTTCAAAGCCTTTTTCCCTGCCGTGACCAGATTTCTTGACCCCACCAAATGGCAGTTCAACCCCTCCACCTGCACCGTAGGTGTTTACGAAGACCTGACCGGACCGGATGGCTTTGGCAACACGCGTTGCTCTTGCAATGTCCTTGGTCCAAATGCCAGCTACGAGCCCGTAGGGAGTGCTATTGGCAATGCGAATTGCTTCTTCTTCCGTTCTAAACGGAATGAGCGAGAGAACCGGGCCAAAGACTTCGTCCAGCGCAAGTGAGTGATCTGTTGGAACCGGACCATAGACTTTTGCTGTGGTGTAATAGCCCTCTGTCGGCGCATCCGGGGCGATTGTGCCTTCCCCAATCAGCGGAATGCCGTCTGTTTCCGCCTGCTCACAGAAAGCGTTTACACGGCGGAGTTGGCTGGCGTTAATCAATGGTCCGAGATCTAGATTATCCTTGTATTGGCCTGAGACAGTGTTTCTAAAGGCGGTTCTGAATGTATCGACTGTCTCTTCCCAACGACTTTGATGCACCAGAACACGCGATCCAGCAGAACAGGTTTGACCGCCATTATTCAAAATGCAGTCCTGAATGACAGGTAGTGCTTTGCTCAGATCAGCATCTTCGAAGATAATTTGCGGGGACTTGCCGCCAAGCTCTAATGTACACCCGATATGATTGCGAGCTGCTGCGGATTGGATCAGAGTCCCCACATCTGGCGATCCTGTAAAAGTGATGAAATCCACTTCAGGATTGTAGGAGAGCGCAGCTCCAGCCTCTTCTCCTAAACCTGTCAAAACGTTGAGTGTTCCAGCTGGAAAACCAGCTTCAACTGCAAGATTGGCTGTTTCAATAATGGATAAGCAGGCATCTTCAGAGGGTTTGACAACCAATGTATTGCCCATGGCTAACGCTGCCCCTGCAACTCGCGCGAAGATTTGCATGGGGTAATTCCACGGCACGATGGAGGCGACGACGCCATGCGGCTCGCGAACTGTCATTGCGAGGTAATCAACCGCGATCGGTAGTGTCTCACCCGTGATTTTGTCAGCCGCTCCACCATAAAACCGGAAGTACTGGGCGGCAGTATCGATGTCCCCGTAGCCCTGGCTTAAGGGTTTACCGGTGTCACGTGCCTCAAGCTCTGCCAGATGGTCCCGGTTTTGCGAAATCAACTCCGCAAGCTTTAGTAAACGCTCTCCGCGTTGCCTTGCAGATAGCGAAGCCCATTCCTTTGAGATGAGCGCTGTTCTTGCAGAAGAAACCGCTTTCCCGACATCAGATGCAGTACACCGAGGAATCGTTGCGTATGGCAAGCCCGTGCTTGGACAGATCATATCAATGGTTTCTCCAGAGGATGCATCACACTGTAAGCCATTGATAATTGAGCTGTATTTTTTCAAATTCTGAGAATTAAGTGTCGCGCTAAACTCTGTCATACCGCCCCCCTCGGATGATAAGCTTTGTGCTGGTCATCCAAACGCTAGTTCATGTAAGAGGGCGGCGCAATTCTCTTCTTGGGGGAGTTTTACTGGGTTTCTGTTGGTGTCAAATCTGTTGTCGAGCTCTTTACTCCATAAAACTGATTGTGCCACAGCTCTGCATATATCCCGTCTTTCGCCAGTAATTCCGCATGCGTTCCTGCTTCAACAATCTGCCCTTTGTCCATCACGATCAGACGGTCCATTCTGGCAACTGTGGTCAAGCGATGGGCAATAGCGAGGGTGGTTTTGTCCTTCATCACATCGTTCAGGATCTCCTGAATGTCCGCATCCAGCTTGGTGTCTAGCGCCGAGGTTGCTTCATCCAGGATCAGTATTGGCGGATTTTTCAGGAACACACGGGCCAATGCAATCCGTTGACGCTGCCCACCGGAAAGTTTGATGCCACGCTCCCCCACGAATGCCTCAAAGCCTTTTCGGCCTTTGTTGTCTTCCAGTGCCTCAATGAACTCCAAAGCATGCGCTCGGCGGGCAGCTTCGCGAACATCTTCCATCTCGACATCATCTTTTCCAAGCGAGATGTTGTCGAAAATAGACCTATGAAACAACGAGGTGTCCTGTGTCACCAACCCGATTTCTACACGTAGAGACTCCTGCGTGACACTTCGCAGATCCTGATGATCAATGGTGATCGCTCCACCTTCAACGTCGTACATGCGCAGCAGCAGATTCACGACTGTTGATTTGCCTGCACCTGAGTGACCAACGATACCAACCTTCTCACCGGGTTGGATGATGAAATTCAGATCTTTCACAATCGCAGTTTGCTGGCCGTAGGCAAAGTCGACATTGTTGAACTCAATGAGACCCTTCTCATAGCGAAAGTTCTTGGCCTCAGAATCGTCAACAAGGCCAAGCGAGTGCTCCATGGTTCTGGCGGTGGATTTAAATGAGCCATAAGAGCGGAAAAGACCGGTTAACTGAGCAAATATTTCCAGCAGTTTGCCTTCCAGGCGAATGGCAAAACCAAGGACGATTGCAACTTCACCCGTTGTGATTGCCTGTTGATGCCACAACGCAAGACTTAGGCCCGTAAATGCAGCAAGACCACATGCTCCGACGAGTGCAACAAGCATCCGTGATGTAACCACTGTGGAGCGGAACCTAACTATTGCCTCTTTGAAACCTCTGAGCTGATTTGTGAAATGGCCAAGCGCACGATCATTACCCTGAAAGAGTTTCACAGTCTGAATGTTGGAGTAAACATCAACAACAGAACCATTCACGGCATGCGCGATATCTGCTCCTTCTTTTGAAGCATCACGAATGATTGGCACGCGGATATACGCAAGGACAGCAAACAATCCGATCCAGATAAGCATGACTGCTCCAAGATACCAATGAAGCCATGACAATGCGATCAGGAGCGACCCTGCGAAGAAAAAATTTGGGATGACAATCCCAATCCCCGCCCAGAACAGTTCTGCAACTTCTCGCCCACCTCCAAAGGTTTTGCTGGCGAGGTTTCCCGCAAACTCCTTTTGAAAGAACGTCATGTCCTGATTGAGCAGTCGATCAAAGAACGTGACACGCGATGAGGTGAGAATATTAACGTGAAGTGTCAGTGAAATCAGAACTTCATAAGCAATTGAAAATACCGGCTTTGCAACGAGAAATGCGACCGCAGCAGTCACAATCAGCCACATATTCTGCTGCCAGAACAGCTCTGGTCCACTCGCTTCCATCTGATCAATCAGGAAGCCAACAAATGACAGCAGGAAGACAGTCAGAATGGTTTCGACCAGCACCACCAGCAATAGAACCAGAGTGTGCTTTGGAAAGATAAACACGAGAGAACGCAGTTGTTGTAAATGCGTCTTGCTCTCCCATTCCATATGATTTTTGGCAAATGGGTCAACATGATTGGTTGCCCACTGATAAAGCGCATTCAGCACGATCTGCTCCGGGAGACAAAAAGAGAACACTTAGACTATCGCGCGACTCGGCTTGTGAAAACCCAGAAGAATTCATCTACTCAAATTTGAACTCGAGACTGTGTCATTTTGTGCAAGTTCGAACACAATGCTTATTTTACCTTATTAAATTCAATGCATTATCTCTATATTAGATTTTTCTAACTTTATGTATTGTTATTTTAGTATTTTCTAATATATTAATTTCAACTTCAAAAAAGGATTAGCCCAATGCGTTATCTTTCTAATTTAGGTGAGCGGTATTCTCCTCTGTACTTTTTGTCCGCCGTTGGTGCAGGTGGCTTGGCAATTAGCTTCTTTATGTACCTTATGTGGATGACACCACATAAGGGATCTCCTATCGCTAACTTTGCCTCTTTGACTGAAGCCTTCAGCAACGGTTCCATCGCTATGCAGGCGCTGATTGTTGTGGCCGCGGTTGGTATTATCTTCTTCTCAGTTTTGCACTTTCGCTTGCTGTTCTGGAATTTCTCCGAGTACGGAAAGTGGAAAAAAACCAAGGTTTTTGAGGGTTTTAAAAACTCCAATGCGGAAAGCCAACTGATGACTATTCCGCTGGCTCTTGCCATGACAGTCAATGTCAGCTTCATCGCGGGTGCGGTGTTTGTGCCAGGCCTTTGGAGCATTCGCGAAATCCTGTTCCCCTTCTCCCTGCTGGCTTTTGCAGCCATCGGAGTGTTGGGTTTCCGCATCTATCTGGACTTCATCTCCCGTGTCCTGACAGAGGGTGGATATGAGTGCGCAAAGAACAACAGCCTCGGTCAGATGATCTCCGTGTTCGCATTTGCCATGATTGGCGTTGGCTTCTCTGCTCCGGCAGCTATGAGTCAAACCAAGGTGATTGCGGCGATTGGTATTGCGGGTAGCGCTCTATTCATCGGCGCAGCGATTGTGATGGGGACAATCAAACTGATCCTCGGCTTCCGTTCTATGATGGAGCACAAGGCAGCAGGTGAAACCACACCAACACTCTGGATCATCATCCCATTCCTGACCGTTGTTGGCATTGCAATCTACCGCATAAAAATGAGCCTTGCGCATAACTTCGATGCACCGGTAACTGCTGGTGGTATCTATGTTTTCCTGATTAGCCTGTTCGCAATCCAGATCCTGTTTGGTCTGATCGGCTGGGCAGTCATGAAGAGGGTTGGTTACTATGATCGCTGGATTGCTGGTCCGGACAAGTCTCCAGGTTCTTACGCGCTGGTTTGCCCTGGTGTTGCATTGTTCGTCTTCGGTAACTTCGTCATCAATGCAGGCCTTGTGAAGCTCGGTGTTCTTGGCTCCATGTCCATCGCCTACTTCGCGCTGTATGCCCCATTGATCGTGATCCAGATTGCAACAGTCTGGCTGTTCCTAAAGCTCAATGGAAAGATGCTTTCAGCGTCCAACCAGCTGCAGGCTCAACCAGCCGAATAGGAAAAAGGCGGGCGCTTGGTCCGCCTTTTCTCTTTGAATTTGAGTATCTTGACCTAAAATCAGATTGGACGTCGCGCCCATGGTCTCGTACCAGCGGGCGCTTCTTTTCGCGCAAAGACTGGTTGTGTGTAGGCGGTGACCTCATTGAGGTTACCAGATTCCAGATCTGCACGCAGACGTGGGTTGTCCAATGCAAAGCTGTTGATGCCAACGCGGAGCATGAAGCCGATCTGGTCGAGAATGAATGGACCGACTGCACGGATCTCACCAGTATAGCGCAGACCGTCTCTCAGGATGCGCGCAGCAGAGAAGCCTCGGCCATCTGCAAAACTTGGGAAATCCACTGCGATGAGTTCAAGAGCCTCAAGATGATCCGCCAGCTTTTCAGCCTTCTCACCAGCACGAAGCACAACACCTAATGATAGACTTGTCTGCTTAAGCTGTTGTTCTTCTGCCAGAAAACGCTCCAGAGAGAAGATGATTTTCCCCTCAGCAGGCAGAGCTTCATCCTCTGCGAGGTAGGCCCAGTCATCGGCAACGATCTTGTTACTCTTGAAGATCTCAGTGGTCTTTTTGAGTTCTGTTGTCATTTGAACCTCAGATGCTTTGGGCTGCGCCGCCCTTGGACGCACTTGAGAAATGAATTCCACATTCAGTTTTGTTCTGACCACGCCAGCGGCCTGAGCGTGGGTCTTCACCTGGGGCAACTTTATCCGTGCATGGCATGCAGCCGATGGATGGGTACCCTTCTGCGACCAGCGGATGTGGTGGCAGGCCATTATCCTTTGCGTATTGAAGGACTTCGGCTGCGGTCCAGTTGGCCAGCGGGTTCACTTTGATGCGACCTTCTTCGACTTCAAAATGCTCCAGACTGGCTCGAGTGTCGGCCTGATGACGTTTGCGGCCTGAGATCCAAGCTTCGAAACCACCAAGTGCTTTTGCGAGTGGAACCACCTTGCGGATATGGCAGCACGCATCAGTATCAGATGCCCAAAGAGCACCTTTTGGGTCTTTCTCAGCAAGATCTTCCGGTTCAGGCGTGATGACACGCACGTCCAAAAGACCAAGCTGTTCAACCAGCTCATCGCGATAGCGCTTTGTTTCACCGAACAGTTTGCCGGTGTCGACAAACAGGACTGGTGTACGCACATCGATCTGAGAGATCATGTGAAGCAGCACGGAACTGTCAGCTCCAAAGGACGACACCAGAGCAATCTCTCCAGAGAACTGCTCTGTGAGCGCATGCTCCAGAATATCCTGAGCATCGCGCTCAGAATACATCCGGTTCAGCAGCTTTACCTGTGCCTCCAAAGAGGCCTTATGTGATTGACTATGCTCCATAAAGAGCGTCCTTAAATGGCTGATCACCCAGGCGGCGATAGGCTTCGATGAAGCTTTCTTCCTCATCCAGGCGGTTCGCCAAATAGGTATCGACAACAGTCTCAACGGCATCAGTGATCTCTGCTTCCGGGAAGCCGCGACCGATGATTTTGCCGATAGAGGTGTTCTGATCCGCAGAACCTCCCAGTGTGATTTGATAGAGCTCTTCGCCCTTGCGGTCTACGCCCAAAATGCCGATGTGGCCGACGTGGTGGTGACCACAGGCGTTGATGCAGCCGGAGATTTTCAGTTTCAGATCACCGATCTCGTTCTGACGCTTAACCTCTTCAAACCGCTTAGAAATTTCCTGAGCGATTGGAATTGAGCGTGCGTTTGCCAGAGCGCAGTAGTCCAGACCTGGGCAAGCGATCATGTCGGTTATCAGACCGGCATTGGAATCTGCAAGCTCACTGGCCTTCAAGATTTTGTAGACAGTGGGGACATCTTGCAGCTTGACGTGTGGCAGAACGAGGTTCTGCTCATGTGTGACACGCAATTCATCATGACCAAACCGTTCTGCTACATCAGCAATTACGTCCATCTGATCGGCTGTTGCATCCCCTGGCGCTCCACCAATTGGCTTTAGCGAGATGGTGACAGATGTGTAGCCTTCCGCTTTGTGCGCATGCAGGTTGCGGCTTGAAAACAAAGCCAGATCCCGGTCTTCGCGTTTGGCTGCTTCCAGCTCTGTGCTGATCTTTGGCAAGGCTTCAAAAGACGGCGGTGCGAAGTATTCGTTGATACGAACGACTTCTTCATTTGGCAGATCGAGGATACCGTTTTTGGTTGCCTCGAACTCAGTCTCAATGTCTTGTCTCAGCTCTTCCAGACCGGTTTCGTGAACCAGAATTTTGATGCGAGCCTTGTAC
Organism: Pseudovibrio sp. Ad5; assembly: GCF_001623095.1. Classification (NCBI taxonomy): domain Bacteria; kingdom Pseudomonadati; phylum Pseudomonadota; class Alphaproteobacteria; order Hyphomicrobiales; family Stappiaceae; genus Pseudovibrio; species Pseudovibrio sp. Ad5. The sequence continues at coordinate 140,883 of NZ_LMCH01000002.1, forward strand.
TTATTATCGCGGCGGCCATAGCGGTTGTAGACACGCAGGATCGCCTCGCTGTAGGCTAGTAAGTCATTTTCCGGTAGGAAATCCCGTACCTTACGGCCCACCATCGGCGTACGGCCCAAGCCGCCACCCACGAAGACGACAAAGCCGATTTCCCCGTTTTCGTTACGGGTCAGTTGCAAGCCGATGTCGTGGACCTGCACAGCAGCGCGGTCGTGCTCAGCGCCTGTGATTGCGATTTTGAACTTGCGCGGCAGGAACAGGAATTCCGGATGCAGGGAGGACCATTGGCGCAGGATTTCTGCATAAACGCGTGGGTCTGCGAACTCGTCTGCGGCGGCGCCTGCGAACTGATCGGAGGTTACATTGCGGATACAGTTGCCGGAGGTTTGGATGGCGTGCATCTCGACGTCGGCAAGTTCGTGCAGGATCTGAGGCGTATCAGAGAGCTTTGGCCAGTTGAACTGGACGTTCTGGCGCGTTGTGAAGTGGCCGTAGCCTCTATCGTAAGTCCTTGCAATATGGGCAAGTTTACGCATCTGACTAGCATTAATCGTGCCGTATGGAATTGCAACGCGCAGCATGTAAGCGTGCAGCTGCAGGTAAAGGCCATTCATCAGGCGGAGCGGCTTGAACTCGTCTTCGGTCAGCTCGCCAGACATACGGCGGCGGACCTGATCTTCGAACTGGCTCACGCGCTGATTAACAAAGTCGCGATCAAATTCATCGTAGCGGTACATGGAAACTCCTGAATCTAAAAGGACTTAGGCCGAACGCAGATGGCGTTCGGCTTGCTTGCCGAGGTCAAGGCGAGTGGTTGGCCCTTGTGCGCGAATGCGCTCCTTCAGGCTCTTTGGCTGCAGGTGGCCGTCTTTCAGTTCCAGATCAATCGCGTAGGTGCCGAGAACGTACTGCTTGTCTTCACCGGCTTTCGCGAAATCCAGAGCTGAGGTCATGTCTTCGTCGGTGTTAAGGATCCAGGCGGCCTCAACAAACTCGACCCACTCTCCGTTGTGGCCGAGCCAGACGACATCACCATCGACCAGTCTGTTGGCGGTAATAGTTTTCATCGGGTCTCTCCCTAGGCTGCGACAACAGCCGGTAACTTCTCGAATTTAATTGGGCTTAGAGGGAGCGAACGCGACTGATCTGCGTGGGCCACTGCCTTACCAATGATGATAAGTGTGGGTCCGGTGACGCTATCGTGTTGCTCGAAATTACAAAGGTCTTGCAGGGTGCCTGCAAAATTGCGTTCTTTTGTCTGGGCTGCGTTCTCAATCGCCATGACTGGGGTGGATAAATCCAATCCGGATTTTGCCAGCAGGCCCGCCACTTTGCCCGCAACGGTTCGGCCCATATAAACAGCGGTTGTCGCTCCGTTCAGCGCAAGATCCGCCCAATCCGGGAGGACATCTCCGTGCTGATTGTGCCCTGTGGCAAACACCAGTGAGGAGGCAACCCCTCGTAATGTCAGAGGTATTTGAGCGCTGGCCGCTGCGGCGAATGCAGCGGTTACACCGGGTACAATCTCAAAATCAACATTATGCTCACGTAGCGCAGCGATCTCTTCTCCAGCCCGGCCAAACACCATCGGGTCCCCTGCTTTCAGGCGGACAACCCGTTTGCCGGACTTGGCAGCAGAGACTAATAACTGGTTGATTTGCGTTTGCGTTGAACTGTGCGTTCCTTTGCGTTTTCCTACGCTGATGCGTGTTGCATCGCGGCGACCCATGGAAACCACGGCATCCGGTACCAATGCATCGTAGAAAATAACATCTGCTTCTTGCAGGACACGCTGTGCGCGCAGGGTCAGCAGGTCTTCTGCGCCCGGGCCTGCGCCCACGAGCCAGACATATCCCCGCTGATCCTGCTCACTGTTCAGCAAGCGATGCGCTTCGGTCAGAGCCTTTTGTGTCTCACCAGCAAAAGTGTTCGCAGCAACAGAGCCTGAAAAAAATTCAGCCCAAAAGCGACGACGCGCACTTCCCGAAGGCATCAGCTTACCAACTGTAGCACGGAAGCTGTCTGCCAACCTTGCGAGTTGACCGGCTTCACGTGGTAACAAGGCTTCAACCTGTGCGCGGATGTGGCGGGCATAAACAGGGCCAACGCCTGTTGAGGTGATCGCCACAGCAACAGGTGCACGATTGACCATCGCACCGGTGTAAAAATCACAAAGCTCAGGACGGTCCACCGCGTTGACCGGGATGCCCTTCTCACGAGCTGCTTCCACAATTTCGCGATCCGTCTCTTCTTCATCGGTGGCAGCAAACACGAGGACTGCGCCATCCAGATAAGCCGGATTGGATACGGCGAGCATGAAGACGCCGTCCGCCTCGGCAACGGCTTGCGCCAGAGCTGCACTTGGGCGCTCATGGCTGACAACGCGGATGTGTGCTTTGGTTTGCGCCAGAAGCCTTACCTTCGCAGCAGCTTCATCACCACAGCCAACAACAACAACCATTTTGCCTTCAACCTTGTGAAAGGTTGGAAAGACAGCGAGTTTATTGCTCTCGTCCTGCTGTGTGTTGAAACTCTCTACCAAAGCCATTGCGCTCTCCAAGCGTTTTGGGATCATTGGGAGCGAGTTTACAGAGTAGAGTTCCTCTAAGCTCGGTATGGCATTCCAAAGCTGGATGAGTGCGTAGAAAAGATTTTTTTCATGCGCTCGAACGGAGGAAAGATGCCCTGACTTTAAAAACGGCCCCCATGAAACATTATTCTACATTTACAGCAAATACGGCCACACAAACTCTCAAAATTACTATTATATTGTGTGCGTCCGGCGAACCCGACCTACAAAACGGAAATAGGCCCTGTTACGCTGGCTTAGCAGCGTAACACCACGGCATGAGATCGTTGAGGCGGGTGATCTTGTGATCAGCGATTTGAGCCAGAACC